>CAYLYJ010000034.1:12500-13609 GCA_964388185.1 uncultured Coriobacteriaceae bacterium | reverse complement strand
CAGACGGGACTGAACTGCGCGGTCGAGCTCGCCGAATCCGGCGTGCTCGAGAAATACGGCGTGGAGATGATCGGATGCGACCTCGAGGCCATCCGCAAGGGGGAGGACCGCAAGCTCTTCGCCGAGGCGATGGAGCGCATTGGGCTGGACGTCGCGAGAAGTGGCTATGCCTATTCCGTCGCCGATGCCGAGGCGCTTGCCGATGAGCTCGGTTTCCCGCTCGTGCTGCGTCCGAGCTTCACGCTCGGCGGTGCCGGTGGCGGCATCGCCTACGGCATGGACGAGCTGAGAGACATCGTGCGCGAGGGTCTCGAGCTCTCTCCGGCCGGCGAGGTCCTCGTCGAGGAATCCATCATCGGCTGGAAGGAATACGAGATGGAGGTCATGCGCGATGCGGCCGGCAACGGCATCATCGTCTGCTCCATCGAGAACTTCGACGCCATGGGCGTGCATACGGGCGATTCCATCACCGTCGCGCCGGCCCAGACGCTCACGGACGTGGAGTACCAGCGCATGCGCGATGCCTCGCTTGCCATCCTCGAGGAAATCGGCGTGGCGTGCGGTGGATCGAACGTGCAATTTGCCGTCAATCCGCGCGATGGCCGCCTCATCGTCATCGAGATGAATCCTCGCGTGAGCCGCTCGTCGGCACTTGCCTCCAAGGCGACGGGCTTTCCCATCGCCAAGATGGCGGCAAAGCTCGCCGTCGGCTACACGCTCGACGAGATCGTGAACGATATCACCAGGGCCACGCCGGCGTGCTTCGAGCCCTCGATTGACTACGTCGTCGTCAAGATTCCCCGCTTCGCCTTCGAGAAGTTCGCGGGAAGCGATGCGACGCTCTCGACGCGCATGAAGGCTGTCGGCGAGGTCATGGCCATTGGAAGCACTTTCGACGAGGCGCTTGGCAAGGCATTGCGCTCGCTCGAGAACGGACGTAGTGGTCTTGGCCGCGACGGGCACGACGAATTTGACGAAACGCACTTCAAGAGCCTCGTCTCCACGCCCACCGAACATCGCATCTACTATATGGCCGAAGCTCTTCGTCGCGGCATGAGCACGGAGGAACTTGCCTCGCTCAGCCTGGTCGATCCCTGGTTCATCGATCG
>CAYLYJ010000034.1:0-12400 GCA_964388185.1 uncultured Coriobacteriaceae bacterium | reverse complement strand
TGAGCACGGAGGAACTTGCCTCGCTCAGCCTGGTCGATCCCTGGTTCATCGATCGCCTGGCAGACATGGTCGCGGTTGAGGAGATGTTCGATGGCCTTTCGCTCGATGACGTCGGCGCACATCTCATGCGCATTGGCAAGCGTCATGGCCTGTCCGATGTCCAGATCGCGCACCTGACCGGTTCTGATGAGCATTCCGTACGCGCACGACGCAAGGAGCTCGGCGTCATCGGCGTCTTCAAGACCGTTGACACCTGCGCAGGTGAGTTCGCCTCGCAGACGAGCTACTACTACAAGACCTATGGAGACGAGAGCGAGGTCCGTCCCTGCGACAAGCCCAAGGCGATGATCATCGGTGCCGGTCCCAATCGCATCGGCCAGGGCATCGAGTTCGATTACTGCTGCGTCCAGGCGAGCTATGCGCTCGAGGCGCTCGGATACGAGACGATCATGGTGAACTGCAATCCCGAGACGGTCTCGACCGACTACGACACCTCCGACCGTCTCTACTTCGAGCCCATCACCTACGAGGACGTCATGGATGTCATCGATGCGGAGGCTCCCGATGGCGTCGTGGTCACACTCGGTGGTCAGACCCCGCTCAAGCTCGCGGCTGCGCTTGCCGACGAGGGTGTGCACATCATGGGCACGCAACCGTCCGCCATCGACCTTGCCGAGGACCGCGACCGGTTCTCGGCGCTGCTCGACGAGCTTGGCATACCGTATCCGGTTGCGGGCATCGCCGAATCGCTCGACGAAGCTCGCACGGTCGCAGCCCGCATCGGCTACCCGCTCCTTGTACGTCCGAGCTACGTCTTGGGTGGCCGTGGCATGGTCATCGCTTATGACGAGCAGTATCTCGAGCGCTACATGGCACAGGCTGCCCGCGTCACCCCCGACCATCCCGTCTACCTTGACTCGTTCCTCGAATCGGCCACCGAATGCGACGTCGATGCCCTATGCGACGGCGAGGACGTCTATATCGGCGCGATACTCGAGCACATCGAGGAGGCCGGCATCCATTCGGGAGACTCCGCATGCTGCACGCCGCCCTTCTCGTTTTCGGATGCGGTGCTTGCCACGCTCGTCGACTACACGAGGAAGCTCGCCCTCGCCGTCCAGACACGGGGCTTGGTCAACATCCAGTTTGCCGTCAAGGATGGAAAGGTCTATGTCATCGAGGTCAACCCGCGGGCAAGTCGCACCGTGCCCTTTGTGAGCAAGGCGACGGGTGTGCCGCTGGCACAATATGCGGTGCGCATCATGGCAGGCGAGCGCATTGCCGACTTCGGCTTACCCGCGCGTCACGAGGACATGGGCTACTACGCCTGCAAGGAGGCCGTCATGCCCTTCGGGCGCTTCCCGGGAGCCGAGACCATGCTCGGGCCCGAGATGAAGTCGACGGGTGAGGTCATGGGTATCGCTCGCGATTTTCCGAGCGCCTATGCCAAGACGCAGCTCGCCATCGACTATTCGCTGCCCACGTCAGGAAAGGTCTTCATCTCGGTCTGCGACCGTGAGAAGCGCAACATCGTTCCCATCGCACATGCGTTGCAGGACCTGGGCTTCTCGATTGTTTCAACCGGAGGGACGGGACGATTACTGCGGGCCAACGGCCTCGATGTCGAGATAACGCGCAAGATGCAGGAAGCCCGTCCCAACATAGGCGACATGATCGCCAACGGCGAGATCAGCCTGCTCGTGAACATCCCCTTTGGCCAGGAGACACGCGGCGATAGCTACCATCTGCGCAGCGCGGCGGTGCGTCATGGCATCTGCTACGTGACGACGCTCGCCGGCGCGAACGCCCTTGCCCAGGCCATCAGCGCCGTACGCGACGGACGTCTTTCCCCGGTAGCGCTGCAGGATTTGTAACAGGGGGGTAAAATGTGACAGGGGCCAGGCCCCTGTCACATTTTGGTTCCTGCCGCATCTCGGTGCACCTCCCCCTGCGAGTAGACGAGCCAACTGATGGCGATACGCATGCGAAGTGCGCTATCATGGGCAAGATCATGTTGAATCAGGCGTGGAGGGAAGCACGAGAACATGGACCAGAAGCTTCAGGAAAGTGGCCCTGTACTCCTCAACAGGCAAATTGCCGAGGGAATCTATCACTTATCCGTGCAAGCTCCCCGTATCGCCACAGCATCGCGTCCTGGCCAGTTCGTTCAGGTCAAAGTCGCGAGCGAACCTTCCATCCAGTTTCTGCGCATGCCCTTTGCCATTTTCGATGTCGACGAGACCGCCGGTTCCGTTGACGTCTGCTATCAGGTCGTGGGGGAGGGTACCGAGCAGCTCTCGCATGTCGTCATCGGCGACGAGGTCGATTTTGTCGGTCCTATCGGCAATGGCTGGCATATTCCGGATGATGCGCATCATGCCTTGCTGGCCTGCGGTGGCGTAGGTGCCCCGGCGCTCAAGCTGCTTGCCGACGAGCTCGCTGCCCAAGGTGTGCAGGTCGATGTCGTCATCGGCGCGCAGACGGCGAAGCGCCTTGCCTGCACCGAGCAGTTCGAGGACAGTATCCGCATATCTGGCGGTGCATTGCACGTCGCGACTGACGATGGATCTATCGGTGTACGCGGATTCGTGAACGCCGTCACCGACGAACTTCTCGCAATGCGAAATTACGACTATGTTGCCGTATGCGGTCCTCCGCTCATGGAGCGCTCCGTGGCGCTTCCCGCCATTGAGCGTGGCATCACCTGCGAGGTCTCCATGGAACGTCTCATGGCTTGTGGCGTCGGCGCGTGCCTGGGATGCGTCGTCGAGACTCGTGATGGCCTGAAGCGCTGTTGCGTCGATGGCCCTGTCTTTGATGCGAGCGAGGTGGTCTGGTGATCGATACCCCCGACATGCATGTCAACGTTGGCGGCCTGCCAATGAAGAACCCGGTAACGGTCGCTTCGGGCACGTTTGGCCATGGCGAGGAGTTTGCCGACTTCTTTGATGTCTCGCGTCTCGGCGCCATCACGACGAAAGGCGTCTCGCCATTACCCTGGAATGGCAATGCGACGCCTCGCATCGCCGAGGCGCCATCCGGCATGCTCAACTCCATCGGATTGCAAAATCCCGGTGTCGAGGCGTTCTGCGACGAGCAGCTGCCTTGGCTTGCCACCCAGGACACCGCCGTTATCGTCAACGTCTCGGGACATACGTTGCAAGAATACGTGAAGGTCATCGAGCGTCTCGAAGATGAGGCATGTGTCGATGCCTACGAGGTCAATATCTCGTGTCCCAATGTTGATGCTGGCGGTATGACCTTCGGGACCGATCCCGTCCAGGCTGCCGAGGTCACCTCCACCCTACGTGAGCTCACGAAGCGTCCGCTTATCGTCAAGCTCACGCCCAACGTGACCGACATCACCGTCATCGCCAAGGCTGTCGAGGCAGCCGGTGCCGATGCCGTGAGTCTCATCAATACCTTGCTTGGCATGGCAATTGATGCCAAACGTCGCAAGCCCAAGCTTGCGCGCGTTGTTGGTGGCCTGTCCGGTCCTGCTGTCAAGCCCGTCGCCCTACGCATGGTGTGGGAGACGTATAACGCCGTCGACATTCCCATCATCGGCATGGGAGGTATCGCAAGCGGCGAGGATGCCATCGAGTTCATGCTCGCCGGAGCGACGGCGGTGGCTGTCGGAGCGGCGAATTTCGTCGATCCGCTCGCGAGCCTGCATGTGCTCGATGGGATGGTCGCGTATTGCACGGAAAACGGAGTGTCGCAGGTAAGCGAACTCATTGGCGCACTGGAGGTATAGCCGTCATGGAATGGAAAAACGAGTCCGCCGCCGATCGCATCATCGTTGCTCTCGATTGCTCGCCTGACGAAGCAATCGTGCTCGGCGAAAAACTTGCCGGGCATGCGCGCTGGGTCAAGATCGGCATGACGCTCTACTACGCGGTTGGTCCCTCCATCGTGAACACGATGCACAAGCTCGGGTTCAAGGTCTTCCTCGATCTCAAGCTGCATGACATTCCCCATCAGGTCTACGGTGCCTCCAACTCCATCGCAAAGGCTGGTGCCGACCTCTTCACCGTGCATGCCTGTGGTGGCAGGCTCATGCTCGAGTCTGCCGAGCGCGGAGCGCATAAGGGCGCATCGGAATCTCCCGAAGATGTCGAGCCTCCTGCCGTCTGCGCCATCACGGTGCTCACGAGCATGGACGCCGAGCAGCTTGCTTCCGTTGGCATTGACGTCTCGCCTGCCGAGCAAGTCGAGCGCCTTGCCACGCTCGCGCACGAATCCGGGCTCGACGGCATCGTCTGCTCGCCCATGGAAGCCGCCCAGATGCGCGAGCTGCTCGGTCCCGACGCCATCATCATCACGCCGGGTGTGCGCCCCAAGGGCGCCGCACTCGGTGATCAGAGTCGTGTCGCCACACCTGCCGAAGCGTTCGCAGCCGGTGCGTCGCATCTTGTCATCGGACGTCCTATCACGCGCGCGGCCGATCCCGTAGCGGCATTTGACGAAATTGCCGCCGAGCTCGATTAGGAGAGTTCCATGGCCGAAGGTTTGCTCTATGTCATATCGGGCCCGTCCGGGGCGGGCAAGGGCACGCTCGTCAGCCGCGTTCTCGAAGAGCACCCCGACTATGTCCTGTCCATATCAGCTACGACACGCGCACCCCGCCAAGGTGAGGTCGATGGAGTTCACTACCATTTCATGAGCATCGACGAGTTCGAGGATGTCATCGAGAAAGATGGCTTCATCGAATGGGCGCAGGTTCATTCCAACTACTACGGTACGCCGCTTGCGCCCATCGAGGAGCATCTTGCCGCGGGAGACACCGTCTTGCTCGAAATCGACGTGCAGGGTGCCTTCCAGGTGCTAGACAAGCTTCCGCAGGCCAAGCTCGTCTTCATTGCTCCGCCTTCGCTCGAAGAGCTCGAGCGCAGGCTACGTGGTCGTGCGACTGATTCGGATGAGGTTATCGACCAGCGTCTCGCCAACGCGAAAGGCGAGATGGAGGCATCCAAGGATTACGATTACGTTATCGTCAATGACGATTTGGAGAGGGCTGCCAAAGAGCTTTCCCACGTGTTTGATTCATAGCTACAAGTGCACGTTCAGTCCTGCATCATGCCGTACTTTACCTTCACGCGCTCGAGCTTGCTCAGTATCGCGTTGCCGATGAGGAACAACGTTATGAAGGTGGCGATTGCCTGTGCGAGGTTCATGGGGACGCCTGCGAGATAGATTGCGATCACCGCTTCGGGGGTTATGGAGCTCAAGATCCAGAACACCGAGCTCGTATCGAGTATGGGTCCTGCGATGACCAGATAAAAGGCGAATCCGGCCGCGCTTACCGCGACGCGCTGCCGTTTCGACCAATTCCTTCTCGGGATCACCTTGTGCTCCGCGAGAAATCCGAACACGAATCCGCATAGCCCGAAGCCGAGCATTTGAAACGGCGTCCACGGTCCTTGCCCAAATATGAAATTGCTCACGAGCATGGATACCGAGCCGCACAAAAAGCCCGAAGAAGCGCCGAACGCGATGCCAGTGATCATAACGAGCGCGGCCATGGGTTTGAAATTGGGAACGAAAACGAAGGCAGCGCGCGCGGCAACGGTGAGTGCGATCATCACAGCCAGCGCGACAAGTTCGCGCGCCTGGGGCGTGCGCTGCTCGAATTGGACGAAGAACGGGATCATCGAGTACACGACGACGAGCACGCTCACGATGATGTACGAACGCGAGCCTGCGAAGGCACCCACAGCGATGGTTGCGGGCGTGAGCACGATCACGACGAACCAGGGCAGCAATGCGCGCAGGCGCCTGACCAACGGTGTCTTCGTCTTCTCGCATCCCGTTTTGTTCAGCTCAGGCATAGCTCTATGACATCCTCGTCGGTGACGGCATTGGCGAACACGTTGCGGCTCATACGGTTGGCGGCCGTCGTGTAGAAGCTGTTCTGGGCGAAGAACGCGCGCGGGGCGTTTGTGGTTACGATGGATCCGTCGAAGAACATGGAAACGCTGTCTGCAAAGCGCGCGCAGAACTCGATGTCGTGCGAGACCATGACGATGGTCACGCCGCTTTCCTTGAGCCCGGCGAAGACGCGGGCGAGCTTGCGTTTGAAGAAACTGTCGATGCCTTTGGTGGGCTCATCGAGCAAGAGCAGGCGAGGTTCGGTGAGCAGTATCTTGGCAAGCGCTGCGCGTTGTTGCTCGCCGCCTGACAGATCGAAGGGGTGCGCATCGAGGGCATCGACGATGTCGCAGGTGCGGGCGACTTCATTTATGCGCTTTTGCTTTTCGCTTTCGGAAAGCCCTTTGCCTGCAAGCATCTCTGCGAGGTCCTCGCGCACCGTGTCCTTCACGAACAGGTTCTGCGGGTCTTGCGGGAGCATGGCCAGGCAGCCCGAGAATAGATCGGCGCTTCTTTTGTTCTTGAGCTTCTTGCCGAAGATACTGATCGACCCGCGATACGGTTTGCATATGCCGCACGCGCATTTGAGCGTCGTGGACTTGCCCGTGCCGTTGCCGCCCACGATGGCGAACAGCTCGCCTTCAGGCACACGCAGATCCAGACCGCGCAGCACGTCGGCGCCGTCGCGCTCGTAGCGGAACCAGACCTCCTTCATGCGCAGGGCGAGGTCTTCATCATCGGGATTCGGCAATTCCTCGACGGGCAGATACACGCGTTTCGGCTCCTCGTTCAGTACGTAGTCGGTGAGCCAGGTACGGCCTTCGCGCACGGTCAACGGGCAATCCTGCGCAAGCGACCGCGTCGAGCGCGTCGACATGCCTGCGTTGCTTCTGTCGAGCTCGACACCGTAATACACGCGCACGGGTGCCGGTAGTGCGTAGGTCATGGCGTCGTCCGTCTCATTGAGTCGCGCCGAGACCTCGCGTGGGGTGCCATCCGCGCGGACGCGCCCCTGGTCCATGACAACGACGCGATCGGCGGTTGCGTACACGTCCTCGAGCCTGTGCTCGGTGATGATTATCGTCGTGCCGAGCTCGATGTTGAGCTTGTGGACGGTGTTGAGGAAGTCGGAGGCGGCGATAGGGTCGAGTTGGCTCGTGGGTTCGTCGAGGATAAGAATGCTCGGCTGCATCGCCATGATGGAGGCGAGGTTCAAGAGCTGCTTTTGTCCACCCGAGAGGTCTTGGACGCTTCTATGGAACCAGCTCGAGATGCCGAAGTAGCTCGCCATCTCGGCGACACGCAGGCGCATGGTGCGCTGGTCGACGCCGAGACTCTCGAGTCCGAATGCGAGCTCGTGCCATACCTTGTCGGTCACGATCTGCGAATCGGGGTTCTGCATGACGAAGCCGACGAGAGCACTTTGGTCACGCAGGCTGATCTCGTCGAGGGGCGTATCGTTCAAGAGTACGCTGCCCGTGCGCGTGCCCACGGGGGTGAGCACGGTCTTGAAATGCCTGAGTAGCGTCGTCTTGCCGCACCCGCTTCTGCCGCACAGGCAGACGTACTCGCCTTGCGCGATGTGCAGGCTCACATCGTCGAGCACGAGCTTTTCCGATTCGGGGTAGGAGAAGCTCAGACTCTCGATAGAGAAATGCGCCACGACAAGGCCTCCCAAAGATCGATGCACGTCGGAATGAGCAAAAAGACAGAATACGCCGCAAGGCCCAATGCGTCTTGCGGCGTGAACGGATCGAAGTCTATGACAGGGTAGAAACGCACGGCGCCCGCTCCGAGCACGATGCAGGCAATGCTCGCCGCAAAGCACGCGATCATCACGGCGGCGAGCACGAAGTCGCGCAAGGTGAACGGGTAGCGCGCAAACGAGCTGCGCTTGCCCACGCCGTACCCGCGGCTGCGCATAGAGTCGGCGGTGATGATCGCACCTTCGATCGCCCAGGTCACGAGGGCCGAGAGAACGGCAAGACCGTCGACGGCGCGTGCTTTGAGCGAACCTTCAAAGGCGGCTCGCCCCACGCTTGCGCGTGAAGTCGAGATCTCTTTTGCCTTGCGCTGGTAGGTGGGGACTAAGCGCAAGACCATGGTGAACACGAGCGTGAGTGCCGGCGCCATGCCGCCGAACAGATACGTGAACTTCTCCGAAGTCATGACCTTGTTGTAGCTGAAGAACCACAAAAGCGCCGCGACGAGCATACAGGCGGTGCATGCACCGAAGGCGAGCGCTTCGAGCGTGTAGGGTCTGTTGTCAAGCCACGTGAACAAGACGGTCTGGCCGTTCGCGCTCAAAAGGGGATTGACGGAGGCAACGATGACGAAGAGCGGGAGCATTCCGGCGATGACCTTGAAGCCCTTGCGTCCATGCACGCACAGGTAGTAGACGGCCGCGCAGACGATGCCGCAAACGAGGAAACGCGGGTCGTTGACGATTACGCACAGGACGATCGCCGCTATGAAAAAGCCGAACACGAGAGCCGGGTGATATGTTCCGAATGCATCGCGATGCACGAGGCAGATTCTTCTTTCTTTTCAAGGGCCGGGCGGGTATGGCTCGGCTGGCATGATCGGAGATCCCTCATCGTGACGTAACTCATTCATGTAACGCCCATGCGGAAAAAGAAAGGCAGCGGATAAAACATCCTGCTGCCTTCATGTGCGCTGCGTGAAATGACCCAATGTACAAGAATGGGTTCTTTTCGCCTCTTGTAGGTCTTCTGACTCATGCATCTCGGAGCAGTATGGCGCCCCTTCACACACCCCCGCCTTCTCAAGCCGATGCTCTACCGGCTCAATGACCTGCTTTCGCAGAACGCGCCGCATGACACGCCGAGGATGCATTCCGCATTCACAGCAAGGCACCAAGCGAACGTTGAATCTATTCGCAGGGGCCGTGTCCGGGATTTTCGCCCGGTTTCCTTGTTAAGCTCGAGTTCGTGTACGCTTCTGCCGAGAAGGGCATGGTTCGTGCACGTGCCACAAAAGCCGGAATCATCCATGTCTCTGCAAGGTCTTGAGACCTCGCAGAATGTATCAAGGTGCAGCCTCAAAATCGATTATAGAATTATCACGATTCTTGTTCTGGCGCAAGAAAGAATATGATCCACATCGATAGAAAGATGGCGGAGGTTTGAGATATGTGGGCTATAATATCTCCCGTTGCCGTGCTCATGCCATGGCTCGGCGATGAGAAAAGACGTCCCGGCATGTGGGAAGCGGGTGTGAATCCCGCGCGGTACCGCCACTGTGTCGACCGCGAGCTGTGCTTGCGGTCTCAAGCCAGATTACCATCCGGGGTACGTAACGGTTATCGTAGCGATCTACTGCGAGACCCGATAGGCTTTAGCAAGCTTCATTACGTGGCAAAGACGGGCTGCGTGCGGCGTTCGGTTTCAAACGGACGCCGCACGCAGCTTTTTTCGTTGCGTCGTCTTTTGAAATGCTGCATGGCATAATCGAATGAAAGGAGATGTGATGAGCGAAGAACGAGCTCATGCCGGTTTCAGGGGCATTTTTATAGCACTGTGTGCCGCGCTGATGCTGTGCGTTGCCTGCATGCTCGCCTCGACGCCCGCAGCTTTTGCCGACGAGCCTGTGACAGACCCGTCGCAAACGGCTGCAATGGATATGCAAGCACGGGAGGTGACAACTCTCAAGGCGCAAGAGGCCGACGGCGACAAGCTCAAAGCTGCGAAATCCGAGTCCTATGCCACGCTTACCATCATCGCGAGCACCAAGAACGCGGAATCCGGCGAGTTCGACAAGGACGGTGCGACCATTCTGTCGAATGCCGACTACGCCTTCTCCGACGGCGCCGTGGTCCTCGACCTTCTCAACAAGGCCAAGGAAAACGGCGATATCGGCGATATCATCGGGACTCAGGGCGCCTACGGCTACACGCTCAACGCCATCGTCGATAAAGAGGGTACGACTATCGGCGATCCCAACAGCTTCTCGCTCGCGGATCCGAACGGAGGAGACGGCTGGTTGTACTGGACCGTCTTCGATAACGGCGGTTATGCATCGAGTGGTATCGGCAATCTCGCCGTGAAGGCCAACGGCAAGTATCAGCTCGTGTGGTGCGTTGCCGCGTACAACGCGAGCACGGGCGCAAACACTTACGAGACAGGCGCGCCCACCACGCCGGTCGCATGGAACGAGTGGTATGCCGCCAATCCGCCTAAGAAGGCGCAAGGCCAAGTTGATCCAGATGTCCCCGCGCCTCCGAAGACCGAGCCCGCCAAAAGCGACGTCGATGTGCAGAGCATGCGCGACATCATGATGTCCATCGCCGATTCGTACAAGGGCACGAGCGACGCTTGGCAGGCCATGGATCTCGCAGCCCTCGGCATGGGCTCCGATGTCGACAAGGCCGCGCTTCTTTCCCTCGCTCTCAAGGATGTGAAGGCTGGCGCGAACCCCGTCAAGTACGTCATCGCCCTCACGGCGCTCGGTTATGACTGCACGGCGCTCCCCGACGGAGACGGCACCTACGACATGATCAATAAGGACCTCAAGAAGTTCGCCAATTCCGGCTCGGACGTCTTCACGCTCATCAACTCGTTATGGGCGCTTTCGAGCGGCGATTACGACTTTGGCTACACCTGGGCCGGTAACGACACGCCCGGCGTCTATGTGAACGACCTCATCGACAGGCTCATCGCAGCCCAGCTCGGGAATGGCGCGTTCAACAAGGCAGACGACGCTGATGCGACGGCTATGGCCGTCAATGCGCTGGCTCCCTACGCCGCCATGTCCGCTGACAGGCAGGCGGCTCTCAACAAGGCGCTTACCGCCCTCAAGGGCATGCAGCTCGAAAACGGCGGCTGGAAGGATTCGTATGGCAATCCGAACGCCAGCTCCACTGCGTTCGCAATCATCGCCATGGTTGCCGCGGGCATCGATCCCGCGACCGAGTGGGTGAGTGCCTCGGGTATCTCCCCGCTCAACGCCCTGCTCGCCTATGCGGTCAAGACCGATGACGGCTATGCGTTCAAGTGGCTTTCCGACGACGACGAGCCGAGCTCCTTCTCGACCGAGCAGGCCTTCCGCGCGTTCGTGGCCTATCAGGGTTTCGTCGCGCATGACAATGAACCGTACGACATCTACGTCGATGCCAAGTACGGCATCGCGGACTTTCCCGAGATCAAGTCTCCGGCACAAGACGTTGTCAAGACCGTCGCCGCGAAATCCGACATGCCGCCCAAGACCGGCGAGACCGATGGCCTTCTCGCGCTCATGATGCTGGTGTTCGCTGCTGCGGGCGCCGTTGCCATGCGTGGGACCCGTCGCACGATCGAAAGGTAAGGACATGAAGACGAAGCTCGGTATATGCGCGTCTCTTATCGCTGCCCTGCTGGCCTTCTCCTTGTTCGGACTGTCCGCATGTGGAGGTTCGTCAACGCAGGCTTCGTCGAGCAGCGAGAGCTCGTCTTCTGCTGTCTCCGATCAGGAGGCACAGGAGGACTCTCAAGCCGCAGAGTCGAAGGAACTCGCTTCTGGTGAGACGGCATCGGGACAGCAGGGGGCTTCGGATTCGCAATCAGATGCGTCCGGGCAGCAGACGTCCGCTGACGAACAGAGGGCCGAACCATCGACTATCAGCGTTTCGGTCTCGATACAGTCGTCGAATGCGGGTGATTTGTCCATCGGAAGTATTTCCAGGACCGTGACTCTCGAGCCGGGGGCTTCCGCATATGATGCGCTCGTTGCCACCGGCGTCTCCGTCGGTGGCTCAAGCTCATACGTCACCTCGATCAACGGGCTCGCAGAGAAATCGTGCGGGCCTTCGAGTGGCTGGACCTACTATGTGAACGGAAGTTTCCTAAGCAAACCAGCCAATAGGGCCAAGCTCGGAAACGGGGATTCCGTGACATGGATTTTCGTCACCTCACCTGACGACAGATACTGATTTGATGATTTCTTGTTGCGAATCATCGAAAAGGTCAAATGACATGATCCGCCATGGGCACAATTGATTGTCGTGCTCATGGCGGGTCTTTTTGACTCGGAATTACCTATAGCCTGGTTCCTGAATAGGACTATCAATGAACTGCTCTACGTGTTAGAATCTTAGGTCGATTCAAAGCAAAATCGTTCATTTGAGGAGCTTATAGCATATGTCCATTGTCGAACCTCGCATTGACACTCTTCTCGATAAGACCGACGAAGACAAGTACCTGCTCTGCGCCATCGCGTCCAAGCGCGCACGTGATATCAACGACATGATGCGCGGCCAGCGCGATCGCGCCGTTGCCCTGCAATCCGTCAGCGAGATTGCCGAGTTCGCAGGTCGCAAGCCGTTGTCCCTGGCCATGGAGGAAATCGCCCGCGGCGAGGTCTCCTATGACAAGACGGCTTTCATGAACGACAAGAGCTAGGGGGAGCGCTTGTTCGAGCGTATCTGCCTCGTTCACTATCACGAGGTCGGCCTCAAGGGTCGCAATCGTGCCTCTTTCGAGCACCGTCTCCTCAGCAACATGGAGGCGGCGCTCGTTGCTTTTGACACCAAGGA
>CAYLYJ010000033.1:4227-13682 GCA_964388185.1 uncultured Coriobacteriaceae bacterium | reverse complement strand
CTTAGTTTCCGACCAAGGCTCAAAACAGTCTAAAGTATGATACCAGCAGCGAACGCACATATCCAGTCCCAATTTCCAAGTATGGTCGCTGGCAGATTGTGTCGGCGTTTTCTGCTCAAATGGGTGTACCCTTTGGGCGAAGAGCGTCAGTTCGAGGAGCATAGGCCATGGCCGAGAGACGGTATCGATGCGGCAGAAACCAAGACGATTCGCGTCGTCCTCCATCACGTCCTGACGCCCGGATGCATCGAACGTCTCACTCCCCCTCTCCAGCCCCTCCCCCATCGCAACGACAGCGCAATGCCCCGAATAGCACCGGTAAACGCGCCACGCATGCACATGCGGACAGACCGCGTCAGGGGAGCGCACGCCCTCAAACCGCCATCTACGGGCAGCGTCCCTCACACGACCCGCAACGCCAGCAAGATTCGCAATCGCGCCGGACGGTACGCGAACGTCAGCGCTATCAGAATGGCAAGCGCAACCAGCGCCAACAATCGCGTCGCTCCCCCAACGCACGCCCGCCGCGCAACCGCTTTTTGCTCGTCGTTCCTATGCTCGTTATCATCGCGCTCGCCTGCGTCGTATGGTTCTTCGCCTGTTCGAACGATGACGCGAACACGGGCCAGGATCCGTCCGCCACGACAAGCACGGCGCAGCAGGCTGCGGATGCGTCCATGAGCGCATCCCCTTCGCATCCCGCCGCCACGATGCTCACCGGTAACGCACAGGATCGAGCCGCGACCAGCGAGAGCGCAAATGACGTGAAGCCCAGCGAGAAGGTTGTTTACCTCACCTTCGACGATGGCCCCTCCGAGCATACGCAACAGATTCTCGATACGCTCGATGCCTACGGAATCAAGGCGACATGGTTCATCCTCGGCAACACCGGTCACATCGATACCGTGAAAGAGATCTGGGAGCGCGGCCATCAGATTGGCCTGCACTCGAGTGAGCACGACTACGATTACATATACGCAGATCCCGCCAATTTCGTGGCCGACATCGAGAAAGTGGGATCGGCTGTGAGCGAGCGTATTGGCTTCATGCCAACGCTCATCCGCTTTCCAGGTGGCAGCGTAAACGGTTACAACGCCGGGCGTGCCGACGCGTTCAAACAAGCGGCGGCCGAGCATGGCTGGCATTACTTCGACTGGAACGTAAGCATCGGCGACTCGACTCAACCGCCTGCCCCGGTCGAAGCACTTGTAGAGAACATCAAGCGCGAGGCAGAAGGCTGCAACTCCTGCAACGTGCTCATGCACGATTCGGACTTCAAGCCGACGACGCCCGACGCGCTTCCCCAGATCATCGAGTACTTTATCGACGAGGGCTATAGCTTCGACGTCATCGGGGCAGATAGCTTCGGATATCACTTCTAGCCACTTGACCCCACCAAGACGACGACGCCCCGATCCGCAATGGGCCGGGGCGTCACGTCAACGCATCGCATGCGCGCGTATCGCTATAGGCTTTGCGCGGCCTTTGACGCCTTGCGAGCCGATTTGATAAGAAATTCGCGATTGGTCTCAGTCGCCTTGAGCGACGAGACGAGCATCTTCATCGCGCGCTCGGTGTTGTTCATGTTGGCGAGCAGACTGCGCACGCCCCAGATGAGAGGAGCCTCCTGCGGATCAATGAGCAGCTCCTCCTTGCGCGTGCCGGACGTGACCGGGTCAATGGCAGGGAAAATGCGCTTATCTGCCAGGGCGCGGTCGAGCTTGAGCTCCATATTGCCCGTGCCCTTGAACTCCTCGAAGATGACCTCGTCCATCTTCGAGCCCGTATCTACCAGGGCGGTACCCAGGATGGTGAGCGAGCCGCCATCCTCGATGTTGCGAGCCGCGCCAAGGAACTTCTTGGGCGGATACAACGCCGTCGAATCGACGCCACCGGAAAGAATGCGACCGGAGGCCGGCTGGCCGAGGTTATACGCACGCGCCAGACGCGTGATGGAGTCAAGCAGGATGACAACGTCCTGCCCGTTCTCGACGAGGCGCTTGGCACGCTCGATGACGAGCTCGGCCACGGCGATGTGGTTCTCGCAGGGCATGTCGAAGGTCGAGGAAATGACCTCGCCGTTGATGCTGCGCTCCATGTCAGTGACTTCCTCGGGGCGCTCGTCCACGAGCAGACACATGAGGTGCACCTCAGGATTGTTGGCGCTGATGGCAGCCGCAATGTCCTTGAGGACGGTCGTCTTGCCGGCCTTGGGCGGCGAGACGATGAGGCCACGCTGCCCCTTGCCGATGGGTGCGACCAGGTCGATAGAACGTGCGGTGAGCGTGTCCTTGCCATGTTCCATGAAGAGGCGCTCGTCAGGATAGACGGGCGTGAGGTTCGCGAACTTCACGCGATGCGTGGGACCCTCGAACGGCTCGTCGTTGAGCGTGACGATCGTGTTGAGTGCCGGGTACTTCTCGTTTTCGCGCGGCGGACGTACGCGACCGGTGATGTAGTCACCCTTGCGCAAGCCCTGGCGCCGCACGGTGCTCACACCGACGTAGACGTCATGCTCGCCGGGCAGGTAGCCGTTGGTGCGGATGAAGCCATAGCCATCGGGCAACAAGTCAAGTATGCCCTCGACCATGACAAAGCCCTCGGCCTGCAGGAGCGCATCATAGACGGCGGATACCAGATCGTCGCGCTCACCGTACTCGCTCGCGTCAACGCCAAGCTCGATGGCCTTGGCCGTGAGCGCGTCATCATCGAGCAACGCAAGCTCATCGCGCGTCGCAGACGGGACGATCTCCTTGCGCTGGTGATTATTGCGATTGCGGCGGTTGCGGCGGTTGCGGCGCTTTCCCTCGCGCTGCTCTCCGGACTCACCCTCTTCGCCGCCCTCCGTGGACGCCGTAGCCTCGGTTGCGCCCGACTCGACACTCGAGGCATCGGCTGGCGTGGCATCTTCGGTCGGAGCTTGCTCCTCTTCCGCTTCGCCAGAAGCAACCTCGTTCGAAACAGCGGCAGCATCGGCTGCCTGCTCGGCATCTGCGGGCTTCTCGGTCTTTTTGGCGGTCCTACGCTTGCGCGTCGGTTTCTTCTCGGCCGCAGCCTCGTCTGCGTCATCTGCAAGCGTAAGCTCGGGTACGTCGACGAGCGAGAGCTGCTCCTTAGCGACGGTCTCAACGGTGACTTCGGTCGTCTCGGCCTCTTCGGCTTTCTTCGCTGCGGTCTTGCGCGTCGTCGTTTTCTTGGCGGCTGCCTTCTTGGTGGTCGTGCTCTTGGATGCAGCGCTCTTGGTGGTCGTGCTCTTGGATGCAGCGCTCTTGGTGGTGGCCTTCTTAGCCGCCGGCTTGCGCGTGGTCTTTTTCGCCGCGGGCTTCTCCTCGGTAGCCTCGGCGACTACGGTCTCGTCACTCATGCGTTCTCAACCTTTTCCCAGTCTGCCTTGAACTTCTCGAGACCCTGCTCAGTCAACGGATGATAGATGCACTTCTTCATCGCGCCATAGGGAACGGTAGCGATGTCGGCCCCCATGAGGGCAGCCTGCGTCACGTGATTGGCAGAGCGGACAGAAGCGGCAATAATCTCGACCGGATGGCCGAAATCATAATTCTGGATAGCCGTGACGATATCTCCGAGTTGGTCGAGGCCATCCTCGGCGATGTCATCGAAGCGGCCCACGAAGGGGCTGATGTAGCGAGCGCCAGCGCGCGCAGCAAGAAGCGCCTGGGGTACGGTGAACACGAGCGTCATGTTCACGTCAATGCCCTCTTCGAAAAGCGCCTTGGTCGCGGCGAGTCCCTCGACGCCAACCGGAATCTTGACAACCATGTTGTCGGCGAGCGCGGCCAGGGCGCGACCCTGCTCGATCATGCCGTCGCGATCTTCGGCAGTAACCTCGCCGCTCACGGGACCGTCAACCAGCTTGCAGATCTTGACGAGATGACCTTCGAAATCCTCAAGGTTTCCGCCCGTGCGGGCATAGAGGCTCGGGTTGGTCGTGACGCCGGCGAGCGCACCCCACGATGCCACCTCTTCGATCTCGGAGAGATCCGCGGTATCCAGGAAAAACTTCACTATGGCTCCTTCGTACATTGATTGTCTTTCCCGTTTGAGAATCTGAGCAGGGGCATGCGAGAACAGAATGACGAACGGGGATTGACTATGGAAAGGAAAGTCGAGACGCTCACCGCGCCTCTTGACCTGTGACACTATAGCATGACCTGAAAACGGCTACAATACACCTGTTTGGATACCTCGGATAGTGACCGGCAATGCGTTTCGCGCGCGTGCCAATGGGAGACATGCATGTCCATACCTCGTTTTTTCATGGAAGGCGAACTGCCTGAAGGCGATATCGTCACCCTTCCCTTCTCCGATAAGGAATTGCATCACCTTGCGGTGCGTCGCATTAGAGAAGGCGAGCATATCGCTGCTGTCGCCGCCGGCGGCAAGTGCTGGGAAGTCGAAATCGCGACAATCGACGAGTTCGAGGCCACTGGCCGCTGCATCCAGGAGATGCCGCTCGAGAAGCTTCCTGATCTCACGCTCGTACAGGGCATCTCGAAGGGCGATCGCATGGGGCAGACCATCCGTCAGACAACGGAACTTGGCATAGGTCGCATCATCCCCTTCCTTTCCGCACGCACCGTCGTGCGTCTCGCCGTCGACGAGCGCGGTCGCAAGGGCTCGCGATGGCGCCGTATCGCGCTTTCCGCTGCCAAGCAGTCCGGTCGCAACATCCTGCCCATCGTCGAGGATCCCACGGGACTCGACGACATCTGCCGCGAGCTTGCCGAATACGATCGCGTCGTCATTGCCTGGGAGGAAGCGGACAAACGCTCAGACGGCACGCCGCTTTCCGTCACCGATGCGCTCGAAGGCTGCGATATCGATAGCCATGTCGCGCTTGTCATTGGCCCCGAAGGCGGTCTTACGGCCGAGGAGGTCGAGGCGATCAAGTCCCTGGGCTCCTTCGTCAAGATCGTCTCCCTTGGCGAGCTAATTTTACGCACTGAGACAGCTGGCACGGTCGCGACCGCCCTGTGCATGTACACTCTGGGCGGCCTGGGCAATCACCGCTAGACGTGGGTCTAATACATCGAGGACACGAGGAGCTCTCATTCCGAGCTTTCATATTCATACGCTTGGCTGCAAGGTCAACATAGCCGAATCCGAGATGATTGCCGCCGCTTTGCTTGCCGCCGGCTGGACACGGACAGCCAATGCCGTCAACTGTGACGTCGCCATCCTCAACACCTGCACGGTCACAGGCGAGGCCGATGCAAAGAACCGCAAGGCACTTCGCGCGCTGCTCCGCTCTGGTGATATGCCAATCATCGTGACCGGATGTGCGGTAAACATTGATGCCAAACGTTACGCTGATATCGATTCCCGCATCATCTGCGAGCATGACAAGGAGAAGGTTCCCACGCTCGCATCGCGTCTTACTCGTAACGTAAACGCAAATCAGATTGACACGCTTGATGTGACAGCACTACGAGGAGCCGACACCGGTTTCAGAACGCGTGTCGACCTCAAGATCCAGGATGGCTGCAACAACGCCTGCAGCTACTGCATCGTGCATGTCGCCCGTGGACCGGCTCGCTCCGTGCCAGCTTCAACCATAATCTCCCATGCCCAGGCACTCTCCGATGCGGGCACACGCGAGCTCGTGCTCGTTGGCATTGACCTGGCCGCATACCAGGATGGAAATGTCGACCTCGCTCAACTCGTGTCGCGCTTGCAGGAAGAGACGGATATCGGGCGCGTACGTATCTCGTCAGTCGAACCACAGAGCATGACTTCCTCGCTCGTAGACGCGCTTGCACAAACGAACGGACGTCTATGCCGCCATCTCCATCTCTGCCTGCAATCGGGATCAAGCAAGGTACTGCGTGAAATGAACCGTCACTACGACGGCGATACGTTTTGTGCGCTTGTCGACCACCTGCATGCGGCAGTACCTCGAATCGCCTTGTCGACCGATGTCATCGTCGGATTTCCCGGCGAGACCGAGGAGGACTTTGCGCAAAGCTACGAACTCATCGAACGATGTGGATTCATGCGCCTGCACGTTTTCCGCTACTCAAGGCGCCCGGAAACCCCTGCAGCTCGACGCGACGATCAAATAGAACCAAAGACAAAGGCCGTTCGCTCGCAGACCCTTATCGAATTGGGCCAGCAACTCGCGCTCGCGGATATGGAACGTCGTTTGGGCACACGCGAGCAGGTCATCATCGAGCAACCGGGACTGGGCACGAGCGAGTCCTATCACGCGGTCGCATGTGACACTACACTGCCCGTCGGCTCCCTCGTCGACGTTGAGTTTACCGACATCGACATCGACGCCATGCGCCTCATTGGTCGCTAGGGCGATTTGCCTGCCTCGCCGTGCACGTTTTATTCGTTTTCCTAGGACCGAGAACCGCTCTGTGCACGTTTTATTCGTTTTCCTAGCCTCGAAAAGGCCCAGACCCTAGGAAAACGGAAATAACCTGCAAGGGCATCAACCCATGGCCAGAAAACGTAAAATAACCGCGCCTAATGCGCTTCGGAAAACGCAAAAGGGGGCGCCAGATGGCGCCCCCCCTTCGTGCGTGGAAATCACTCGCGATGTTACTTGGTCTGCTCGAGAAGAACCTCGTTCCACTTGACCTCATCTTCGATGAACGCGCGATTAGGATCGTCATCCTTAAGGTCGGCCATCTTCTCCTTGAGGTCGTCAATATGGACCTTGATGGCAGTCTCATCGAGCTCTTGCAGGGCGGCCGCATGATCGGCGAGTACGATGACGCGGTCTCCCTCGATTTGCGCATACCCCCCGGCCACAATGTAGCGTACCGGCTCCTGGCCCTCTGACTCGGTTACACGCACGGTACCCGACTTGAGCGTGGTCACCACGGGCTCGTGCTTGGCAAAGATGCCCATCTCGCCTTCGGAGGCGGGAATGACCACGAAGTGGGCCTCGTCAGAGTACAGCTTGCTTTCGGGAGTGACGATTTCACATTGCAGCATGGTTGGCTAGCGACCTTTCTCTAAACGAGTTCCTTGGCGGCCTCGAGGACTTCCTCGATGTCGCCCTTGTTGCGGAACGCCTGCTCGGGAACGTCGTCCATCTCGCCGTCAATGATCATCTTGAACGAGCGAACCGTATCCTCGACCTTGACGTACTTGCCGTCGATGCCGGTGAACTGCTTGGCGACGTGGAACGGCTGGCCCAGGAACTGCTGCACTTTGCGAGCACGGGCGACGACGAGCTTCTGCTCCTCGGAGAGCTCGTCCATACCCAGAATGGCGATGATGTCCTGGAGGTCGGAGTAGGCCTGGAGGATCTCCTGAATCTGCACGGCGACACGGTAGTGCTCGTCGCCCACGACAGAGGGGTCGAGGGCGCGGCTCGTGGAGGCCAGCGGGTCGACGGCCGGGTAGATGCCGAGCTCGGCGATGGAGCGCGACAGAACCGTCGTCGCGTCGAGGTGGATGAACGCGGTGGCGGGAGCCGGGTCGGTAAGGTCGTCTGCGGGGACGTAGACGGCCTGGACGGAGGTGATGGCACCCGTCGCGGTCGAGGTAATGCGCTCCTGCAGGTCACCCATCTCGGTAGCCAGCGTAGGCTGGTAACCGACTGCAGACGGCATGCGGCCCAGAAGTGCGGAAACCTCAGAACCAGCCTGGGTGAAGCGGAAGATGTTGTCGATGAACAGCAGAACGTCCTGACCCTGGTCGCGGAAGTATTCAGCGACCGTCAGGCCGGCCAGACCGACGCGCAGACGCGCTCCGGGAGGCTCGTTCATCTGACCGTACACGAGGCAGGTCTTGTTGATGACGCCCGACTCGCTCATCTCGAGATAAAGGTCCGTACCCTCACGAGTGCGCTCGCCGACGCCCGTGAACACGGAGGTACCGTTGTGCTCCTGGGCGAGGTTATTGATGAGCTCCATGATGAGAACGGTCTTACCAACGCCAGCGCCACCAAACAGGCCGGTCTTGCCACCACGAATGTAGGGCTCGAGAAGATCGATGACCTTGATGCCGGTCTCGAAGGTCTCGGTCTTGGTGGTAAGCTCGTCGAAGGCGGGAGCAGGACGGTGAATCGGATAGGTCTGCTCGATCTTGGGCATCGGCTTGCCATCGACGGGCTCGCCGATGACGTTCCAGATGCGGCCGAGGGTCTCGTTACCGACGGGCATCTGGATGGGAGCACCGGTGTCAACGACCTCGGTGCCGCGCTGAAGGCCGTCCGTGCTGGTCATGGCAACCGTACGGACCATGTTGCCCTCGAGGTGCATCTGAACCTCGAGCACGGTCGAAAGGTGACCGACTGGAGTATCAGCATCCACCGTGAGCGCGTTGTAGATCGCAGGGATGGAATCAGCCGCAAACTCGCAGTCTACGACAGCACCAACGATGCGAACGATGCGTCCAACGTTCTTCATAGTTGTGTCCTTATCTTACTCGTCATTCTCTATTCCTCCAAAGCAGCCGCACCGCCGACGATCTCTGTGATCTCGGTGGTGATGGCGCCCTGGCGTACGCGGTTGTACAAACGATCCAGCGTTTCGATCATCTCGGTCGCATTGTCGGTCGCGGACTTCATCGCCTTACGGCGAGCGCCCTGCTCGGCAGCAGCTGAATCAATGAGCGCGTGGTAGACCACCGTCTCGACATAGGCCGGGAGCAAGCGGTCAAGAACTTCTTCCGACGAAGGCTCGAAACTCGTGCCGGCGGCGAGGGAGGATTCCCCCTCTTCACCTTCCTTCGTCGTCAGCGCATCGGCTTGGACAGGCAAGATGACCTCTTCGCGCAGGTCCTGATCAGCGGCGTTGCGGGCGTGGTTGTAAAACACCTTCACCTCATCGACGCTGTGATCGAGAAAGCTACTGCGCACATACGAGGAAATCTCTCGTGCCTCCTGTATCGTGGGGTCGGCGGACATGTCACGGAAGACCATAAGCGGCTCGAGTCTGCGGTAATGAAAGTAGCTTGCGCCCTTCTTGCCGCAGACGATGACGTTGGTCTTGATTCCCGCAGCGTCGTTCTCGGCACGGTATTTGTCGACCATGCGAAATACGTTGCTGTTGAAACCACCGGCCAAGCCACGGTCGGAAACGACGACGATGGCAATTGCGGCCTTCTTCTGCTCGTGCTCTTCCAGCAGCGGGTGCTCCACGCCAATGGAACGACCGGCAACTGCCGAAAGCGTCTTGACCATGGCCTCGGAATACGGGGTCGCCGCAGCGATGCGCTCAGTCGCATGACGGATCTTGGCAGTGGCGACCATTTCCATGGTGCGCGTGATCTGCTTCGTGCTCTCGACCGAGAGCTTCCGCCTCTTGATATCGCGTTGACTGGGCATGCGCTAACCTCTATTTCTTCGCAATGATGAAGCCCTGCTTGAAGGTCGTAATGGCCTCGAGCAGTTCCTCTTTGATGGCGTCGGTAAGCTGCTTCTCGGTCGCGATCTTCTCCTTGAGGTCCTTGCGAACCGTGTGCATGTACTGCACGAG
>CAYLYJ010000033.1:0-4127 GCA_964388185.1 uncultured Coriobacteriaceae bacterium | reverse complement strand
CGGTCGCGATCTTCTCCTTGAGGTCCTTGCGAACCGTGTGCATGTACTGCACGAGATCATCGCGGAAGCGAAGCGTGTCGGAGACGGGCATGCCATCGAGGAAGCCCTGGTCACCGGCAAAGATGGCGACAACCTGATCCTCGACGTCCATGGCTGCGAAGCGTCCCTGCTTGAGGAGCTCGGTCATGCGAGCGCCGCGGGAGAGCTGCTGCTGCGTCGCCTTGTCCAGGTCACTGCCGAACTGCGAGAACGCCTGCAGCTCGCGATAGGCGGCCAAGTCGAGACGAAGCGTACCAGCGACCTGCTTCATAGCCTTGATCTGCGCAGAACCACCGACTCGGGAAACCGAGATACCGACGTTAACTGCCGGGCGCTGACCCTGGAAGAAGAGGTCGGACTGGAGGAAGATCTGGCCATCGGTAATGGAGATGACGTTGGTCGGAATGTAAGCCGAGACGTCACCGCCCTGAGTCTCGATGATGGGAAGGGCCGTAAGCGAACCAGCACCGTTCTTGTCATTGAGCTTGACGGCGCGCTCCAGCAGACGGGAGTGCAAGTAGAAGACGTCACCAGGATAGGCTTCACGTCCCGGCGGACGACGCAGCGTCAGCGACATCTGACGGTAGGCAACAGCCTGCTTGGAGAGGTCATCATAGACGCAGAGCACGGAGCCACCAGGATTGGTAACGCTTGCCGGCTGGCCGTCGGCACCGTTGTAGATGAAGTACTCGCCCATTGCGCAACCGGCCATGGGGGCGATGTACTGCAGCGGTGCGGACGTGGATGCGGGAGCGGACACGACGATCGTGTA
This sequence comes from uncultured Coriobacteriaceae bacterium, assembly GCA_964388185.1. Lineage (GTDB taxonomy): Bacteria > Actinomycetota > Coriobacteriia > Coriobacteriales > QAMH01 > QAMH01. The sequence goes on along the minus strand of CAYLYJ010000033.1, from coordinate 3,316 downwards.
GTCCATGGCACCATGGCTCTCGAGGGCCTCGACCACGGTGGCGACCGTGGAGGCCTTCTGGCCGATGGCGACGTAGATGCAGATCATGTCCTTGCCCTTTTGGTTGATGATCGTGTCGATGCCGATGGCGGTCTTGCCCGTCTGGCGGTCGCCGATGATCAACTCACGCTGACCACGTCCGATGGGAATCATCGCGTCAATGGCGATGAGGCCCGTCTGGACGGGCTCGTGAACAGGCTGGCGCTCGATAACGCCAGGGGCACGGAACTCGACGGGGCGATAGCCCTCGGCCTCAATGGGGCCCTTGCCGTCCAGCGGAATGCCAAGCGGATTCACGACACGGCCGAGCAAGGCCTTGCCGCAGGGTACTTCGACGACGCGGCCCGTGGTATGAACCTCGTCGTTCTCCTTGATAAGGGTGTAGTCGCCCAAAAGGACGGCACCCACTTCGTCTTCTTCAAGGTTTTGGGCGAGACCATAGACAGTCGTGCCGTCAGAAGCGACGAACTCGAGGAGCTCGCCGGCCATTGCGCTTTTCAGACCATCGACGCGCGCGATGCCGTCGCCGATCTGGATGACATGACCAAACTCACGAGTCTCGACGTTGGTCTGCAGAGAAGCAAGCTTCTCACGCAGGATCTGATCGATGTCGCTCGCGGTGATTTCCGCCATTTACCTTTCACCTCCAGTCCATACTGAAGAGAGCTCGGCACGAACCTTCTCGATTCGCGTAGCGGTGCAACAATCGACACGCCTACCATTTGCTCTCACGTTCGTGCCACCGAGCAGCCAGGAATCGACGTGCTCGCGCAGGACGATCTCCTTGCCGAATTGGGCAGCAAACTTACTCTTAAACTTCTCTCGCAGCTCGTCATCGAGCGGAATGACCGTGGCGACATCGAGAATGATGACGTCATACTTTTCCTGAACCATGCGGTCATAGCATTCCGCGACCCTCGGGAGCAACGGAATGTCATGACGTTCGGCCATCACGATGACGAACTTGATCATGTCGACGGAGAACTCCTTGAAAACCTCATGGATTACCGTCGCACGCGTGTTCTCGTCGATGGAGTCGTTCGCGAGCACGTCCCTGAGACCAGGATGCATGCGCACGACCTTCTTCATCTCCTCGAGCTGGAACGAAATCGAGTACACGCTATCGGTGGACTCGCCCAGTTCGAGCAGGACCTCGGCATATGCCTCGATTTCCTTCTTGATGAGCAGGCGATTCTTAGGCATTGAGCGTACCTATCTCTTCGAGGCTCTTCTCGATGAGCCTGCGATGATCCGCATCCGTGAAGTCTTCCTGCACGACGCGAGTCATGGCGGCACATGCGATGTCGGCGACGGACGCCTGGAGCTCGGCGATGGCGGCGTTCTTCTCTGCCTGCATTGCCTCGCGTGCCTTGACGATGATCTTCTCAGCCTCCTCCTGGGCCTTGGCAGTGGTCGCAGCGCGCTGCGCCTCAGCCTGCTGCTTGGCCTCGGAGATAATCGTGGCTGCCTCCTGGCGAGCCTCGATGAGCTTGTCCTGGTACTCGGCGAGCACGCGCTCGGACTCGATGCGTGCCTGCTCGGACTTCTCGAGAGCCTCGCGAATGGTCGTCTCGCGCTTCACGAGCATGCCGTCGAACAAGGGCCATCCAAACTTCGCAAGGATGATCCAAAGGATAATGAAGGCGACGAGCATGGGGATGAATTCGTTCATCTTGGGCAGGATCGCGTCGATGCCCCCCTCAGAAGCGAATGCATATGCAGGGCAAGCCAGAGCAAAAACCGCCGCGAACACTGCGGCGCAGCTGAGCTTCGCTGCTTTATTCTTGCATTTCAACTTCGCTTGCCTCCTATTCTTAATATCAGAATCTCTCGTGTACAAGGCGATTAACCGATGAAGAACAGGACCAAGCCAAGCAGTGCCAACGCCTCGGACATTGCAGCACCGATGAAGAAGTAGCCCATGAGCTGGCCCTTCATCTCAGGCTGACGAGCAGCGGACACGCAAAGACCATAGGTAGCGACGCCGATACCGATACCGGGGCCGATTGCTGCAAGACCGTAGCCTATAACCTTCAGTGCAGCAAGTGCGGCGGCAATTTCTGCCATAACTTCCTCCTTTTTCCTACCCCGATCCTCTTGCGGGGCATCTGACAAATATGTTCAGCCGACAAAGGTAATCGGCTTAACACCAATACGGGCCGCATGCGCTGCGGTGGGCGGGCGCCATAGCGCCGAGAACCATCCTAGTGCGGATGGGTCGCCATGTTGATGTACGAAGCCGACAATATGGCGAACACGAAGGCCTGGATGAACGCGACCAGACACTCGAGCGCGTACATCACGACGAGAAGCAAGAACCATGCCACCGACGGCAAGGCCCCGATGAGATCGATGGTGCCGCTGAACAGCGCAACCTGCAGGAAGCACGTGGTCGCGATGCCGAACACCGCGAGGACCATATGGCCAGCCAGCATGTTGCCGTAAAGACGAACGGCCAACGTGAGAATGCGGATGACCATCGAGAAGAACTCCAAGAACCAGATGACCGGAACCATGGGACCCGGAACGCCGCTCGGGCATAGCGACTTGAAATAGCCGCCGGCACCGAGGGTCTTGAAGCCGTAGAAATTGAAGTAGACAAACGAGATGGTCGCAAGCGCCCAGGTGCAGGAGATAGCACCCGTCGACGTCTTGAAGCCCGGGACGAGACCGAGCATATTACATATGAGAATGAAGAAGAACAGCGTTGCCAGGAACGGAACATGCTTCTTGAAACCATGACCGATGACGTCTTCCGCAACATTGCGATTCACGAACTCGTAGCCATACTCCACCATGTTGCAGAACTTGTTGGTCGGAATGAGCTGCAGTTTCCTGGCAGCGATGAGAATCACCAGCAACGCGACGGCAAAGGCGATGAACAGCCAGATGTCGTACTGCGTGATGTTCCAGCCTCCGATGCTGAACACGGTTTGGGGCTCAAAATGCGCAGACAGGCCTTGGGCCTCCTCTACGAATGCGCCTAGAGCGTCTCCCACCTTACTCCCCCTTCACTCGGGTTTCGTTCTTTTCGCCGTCGCGCTTGAAGATGCGGTTGTTCTTCAACACGAAGGCAATCGTTGCACCGAGGAACACGACCGCCTCCGCGATTGCGAAGCCGATCATCCCGTCTCGCGCCACCATCGCGCAAACGATGAGTCCCACTACAAGGACGATGAGCGAGACGAAGACACCTGTCAGCCCGAAGAGGCCGAAAGTCAGCGTGTTCGTCGAGACGTGCTTGCGTGCCAGCCTAAAAGCGAGGAACAACGGGACG
>CAYLYJ010000032.1:0-13828 GCA_964388185.1 uncultured Coriobacteriaceae bacterium | reverse complement strand
ATCGCATCGACCGAATAGGGCTGGCGCACCTTCTTGAACTCGCTGATCACGTTCGGGTTGCCGAGGAAGTACCCCAGGCGAATGCCGGCGCAACGATACGCCTTCGAGAAGGTGTGCAGGATGAGCAGGTTCTCGTACTCGTCGAGCAGCTTGGCCGCGCTCTGATCCGCAAACTCGCCGTACGCCTCGTCGACGAGGACGAGCGCGTCGCTCGCGTCCAGGATTCGTCGGATGTCATCGAGCGGTGTCATCGTGCCCGTCGGGTTGTTCGGATTCGTGATGACGACGATGTCGATATCGCCCTTGGCCAGACGCTCGCAGGCACGATCCACGTCGATGGACCAGTCGCCTTCGTTGCGCGGCATGTTGATGACCTGCGTGTTCGTGAGCACGGCGTTCGTCTCGTAAACCGAGAACGTGGGAGGAAAGGTCAGCAGGCTACGTCCGGGGCCACCCCAGGCAACGAAGATGTCGTAGAGCAGCTCGTCGCCACCGTTGCCGACGAGCACGTTGGCCGCCTTGAGGCCGTGCCACTCGGCGATCGCGACGCGCAGCGCATTGGCGAGCGGATCGGGATAGCGATTGAAATCGAGCGTGCGCACGCGCTCGATGACGGCGTCGAGCACCTCATCGGGCACGTTGAGCGGGCTCTCGTTCGCAGAAAGCAACGTATTGCTTTTCTTGTACTTGGGGTCGTAGGGCAACATCCCCACGAGCGCGTCGGCGCTACGCCGCACCTCTCTCATGAGCATTTACTCCTCGTCGTGGTCGCAGCCACACCCGCAACCGCATTCGTGCTCGTCATCGTCCTCACCGGCGAGTTGGTTGGTCACGTACTCCATGAACTTGAGCCGCAGGTCGACCGAGCGCCCATGCGCCCACAGGCCCTCGCGTGCGGCCATCGTCATGACGGCGTCGGCGTCGGTCTCGAGCGCGTCGAACGAGTAGCTCAGCACCGAGGAGCGCTTCACGAAGTCATCGACCGAAAGCGGACTCGAGAACGCGGCGGTGCCGCCGGTCGGCAGCGTGTGGTTGGGGCCGGCAGCGTAATCGCCCACGGCCTCGGGCGTCCAGGGGCCGAGGAAGATGGCACCGGCGTTGCGCACCGCGCCCAGCAGCTCCCATGGGTCCGACATGTTGATCTCGAGGTGTTCGGGCGCGATCACGTTGACGGTCTCGAAGACCTGCGTAAGCGTCTGGCATACGACGACCAGCCCATGTTCGAGCGATGCGCGCGTGATGTCGGCACGCGGTGATTGCTCGAGCAGCGCATCGAGCGCGGCGTCGATGTCATCGAGCATGTCCTCTTCGGTCGTGATTAGGTAACAAGTTGCCTTTGGATCGTGCTCGGCTTGCGCCATCAGGTCGATGGCGACGAACTCAGGCACGGCCGTCTCATCGGCAAGCACGCAGACCTCGGAAGGACCGGCAATCATGTCGATGCCCACATCGCCGTTGACGAGCTTCTTGGCCGCCGCAACAAACGCGTTGCCCGGCCCGGTCACCTTGTCGACCTGGGGGATGGTCTCGGTGCCGTAGGCCATGGCGGCGATGGCCTGGGCGCCGCCCACCTTGAAGATGCGGTCCACGCCGGCGACGCTTGCCGCAGCCAGCGTATACGGGTTGACCGTGCCATCCTTGGACGGCGGCGTGCACATGATGATCTCGTCCACGCCGGCCACAGATGCCGGAATCGCGTTCATGAGCACGGTGGAGGGGTACTGGGCGCGACCGCCGGGCACGTAGATGCCCGCGCGCTCGAGAGCCGTGAAGCGCTGGCCGGTGATGGCGCCATCGTCACGCGTCGTGAACCACGACTGCTGCAGCTGGCGCTGGTGAAAGTCGGCGATCTGGTCAGCCGCATATTCGATCGAGCGCAGAAACTCCTCGTCGACCGTCGCGAGCGCGGCGTCGACCTCCTCTTCGCTCACCTCGAGCTCGTCGAGCGTCACGCCGTCGAAGCGCTCCGAATACGCGCGCAGGGCCGCGTCGCCCTCGCGTCGCACGGTATCAACGATATCAGTGGCCGCCTTGAGCGCCTCGGCGTCAAAAGCGCTATCGCGCTCGAGCAACGATGCGTCGAAGCTCTGCCCTTCCTCCAGTACGATGGTCCTCATATCCTATCCTATCCTATCCTTCCTCAGGATGTGACGGGGGTCACGATGTGACGGGGGCCTGACCCCTGTCACGTTGAAATGTGACAGGGGCCTGACCCCCGTCACATCGTGACCCCCGTCACATCGCCACCATTAACCGCCGTCAGCTCAAGCTCACGTCACGATCTCGCGTCAGCTCCTCGAGCCGCGCCGCAAGTTCGCGCACGCGCACATCGGTACGCACGGAAGCGGAATTCGCGATGAAGCGCGCAGTCGACGAAAGCACCTCGTCCACGATGCGCAGGTTGTTCTCCCGCAACGTCGTGCCCGTCGCCGTGATGTCGACGATGCGGTCGGCCATGCCCACGAGCGGCGCAAGCTCGATGTTGCCGTGCATCTTGATGACGTCGACCTGCACACCCTTTTCCTCGAAGAACGCGCGCGTGATGTTGGGGTACTTCGTCGCAATGCGCAGCACGCCCAGCCGCTCGTAGTTCTCCTCGGCAACGCCACGGCGCTCCTCGGGCTCGGCCACGATGAAGCGGCAGTATCCGAACTTCAGGTCCACGAGCTCCATGACCGAAAGTCCCGCCTCGACGAGTGTGTCCTTACCGCAGATGCCGCAGTCCGCGCCGCCATAGGTAACGAAGACCGGCGCGTCGGTCGGCCTCACGATAATGAAGTCGACGCCGGGATTCGAGATGATGAGGCGCCTGCCGGGGTCGGCCAGGCCTGTCGTGTCCAGCCCCGCCTCACTCAGCAGCTCGACGGCATCGCCGAACAGCGAGCCCTTCGACACGGCGATGCGTAGGTTGCGCTGCTCCATCTCACTCACCACCTAACTCGACGCGGATGCCCCGCGCACGCAGCTCGGCGGCGCGAGCGAACAGCTCGTACGGATCGTCGCCGGTCAGCGTCTCTTGCGCCCCGCTCTCGGGCGGCGTGGCACCTTGCGCCTCGATGGCGGCAAGCACGCGCTCCAGTCCGATGGCAAAGCCAGCTGCGGGCTCGTTTCGCCCGAAGGCGGCCAGCGTCGTATCGTAGCGTCCGCCACTTGCCAGCGATGCGGGCACCTGTGGCGCGTAGGCCTTGAAGACGAGACCGGTATAGTAGTCGAACGACGAGACGATCGAGAAATCGACAATGAGGTTTCCGACCTGCGTGTTGGCGACGACGAGCTCGTAGGTTCGCTCCAGGTCGTCGAGACCATCGACGCAGCCAAGCGGTTCGCACAGAGCGCGACATGCCTCGAACGCCTCGACCCCACCGCGAATGCGCGCGAGCTTGGCGATGGCGTCGCCATATGCGGGCTTGACCCCATCGGCGCAGCTCAACGCATCGACGGCCACCATGTCGGACTTGTGGAACGCGCGCAGCACCTGGTCGCGCCATGCGTCATCGTCACATGCCGAGCGCACGAGCGCGTTGAGCACGCCGACCGTGCCTATGGCCATGGTGAAGTCACGCACGCCGGCTGCCGCGAGCGCCTCCACGCACACGCTCAGCACCTCGGCGTCGGCGATGTAGCCGCCACGGCCGATGAACTCGATGCCGAGCTGCGTGAACTGGCGTTCCTGGCCATACGTGGACGCACGTTCGGTGAAGACGGGCTCGCTATAGTAAAGGCGGAACGGGCCGGACTTCTCACGCAAACGCGTCGCAGCTAGACGCGCGACGGGGATGGTCACGTCCGGACGCAGCACGACAAGGTTGCTGTCGCTGTCGAAGAAGCGAAATGGCGCCTCGGCGCTGGTGGTAAACTGGGCGGCCGTGTTATCGAGGCTGCGCGCCTCGTCGAGTACCGCCGCCAACTCCACGGCAGGCGTCTCGATGGGCTCGTAGCCCCACAGTTCGAATTGCCCGCAAACGGCATCGCTCGTCGAGCGTCGCCAGGCCGCCTCGGTGGGCAGCACGTCGCGAAAGCCGCGCGGCGTCTTGGGAATCATCGTGGGTCTTTCTCCTTAAATCGCGTGTTCGCACACTATAACGCAACTCGCGATACTCTACCACAGTAGAGTGATAAAGCAAATGGAAACCTATAACTTGACGACCTGGCAGGCAGATACGATGCGACAGAGCTCGTCTTCGGCCATCTCGCTGAGCAGCACGGCGCTCGCCCCCTCGATCGCGGGCTCGGCAACTCGACGCACCCGATCGCGCAATTGTGCGGGCAGTTCAACGTCGGCATCGCCCGTCACGAGCGCGTGCTCGATATGTCCGTATTCGGCCTCGCACACGCTCAGCAGACGCGACATCGCATCGACGATGCCCACGCCCTCGGGCACGGCACACACCGAAAGCATGCCCTTGCTGCCATAGGCAAGAGCGACGTTGGAGGAATCGTGCGGATCGGCGTTGACGAAGAGGAGCGGCTTTTCGGAACCGAGAATATCGATGGCCAGCAGGCTACAGAAGAAATCGCCGCCCACCTGCACGTCGAGGCAGGGAACGAAAAAGGCCTGGCCCACGGCGATGGAGCTGGAGCCGGCAAACATGTACTCGACGTCACGCCCGAACTCGCCGAGCTCCCTCTCGAGATCATGCTGCAATTCGGCCGAATCAAGGCCCGACACCTTGCTCTCCATGGCAGTCGTACCGCTCACGACGGCAACGGTGAGCTTGGAAAGCGGGATACCGGCCTGCTCGGAAAGCTGGTCGAGCACGGCCGTCAAACTCGCGACGAGCTCCTTGCTCGACTGCGTGGCATACTCGCCCGATGATTTGAGCATCGCGAGCAATTCGTTTGATTGAAGGTTGTAGAGGCGGCAAGTGATGAGCTTGGCACTCATGTAAGCAGCGACACCATATCCCTGAACGCCATCATCAAGCGGCCAAAAACGTTGCAAACCATCGAGGCCCTCGCCCACCTACACTGCACCGCTTGTCTCGCCTGTCGTACCCATGGAACACACCGCTTGTCTTGCACCCGCCAAAATCATTGATGATTTTACAGAATAATGTGTAAGCTGATGCAAATCGGCTCGGCAGAAATCGACGTGCGTCAAGTATTTTTTGCCGAATGGCAAGACGGTCAAACGAGCGTGTCAAATCGCGTTCGCATCGCCTCGGTCGACGTCATGCATGTCTAGCGAGCGGAGCCAAGCTCCTTGAGCTCATCGAAATGCTCGGCGACGAGTCGTCCGCCCGCATCCCCCTCATGCGGCAGCGTGCATGCCGAACAATCCTTGACCCCGTCTTCGGTGTACGAGAAGTTCCCGCCGCAATCGGGCCCGAGCGCATAGAGCGGGCAATAGCAGAACAGGCAGTTGAACTCGTCGGGATCAACGCCTTCATGACAGGGGAAGTACGCGCATGCGCGATGCGCGAAGAACGGGTACTCGTATGTCGGCTTCTGTCCCATGCCCCCATATTACCCCACCCGCCGCAACGGCGCGCATGGAAACGTAAGGCCTGGAGGTGCACGATCGAGGCGACTGAGCCTCGGAGCCTCGTCGTGCGCCTCCAGGCCCCCGGCCCTGTGCTACGATAGCCCCACATCCCACCCAGAACGGAGACCCGCCAATGCCCCACATGGACCAGTACCGAGATCGCATCGCCGATGCCGTGCGCACCGCACGTGCGATGACCCCGCTTTCCGGCTCCATCACCAATTTCGTGACGATCGACTTCGTCGCAAACGCGCAGCTCGCAGCCGGCGGCTCAGCCGCGATGGTGTACCTGCCCGATGAAGGCGAGGCGCTCGGCACGATGTCCGGCTCGTTCTACATCAACGTGGGCACGTTGCTTCCCTCCCACGAAGAGACGATGTGCCGCACCGCGACCGCTCTATGCGAGCGCAAGACGCCCTGGGTGCTCGACCCCGTCGGCATCGGTCTGGGTGCGGTGCGCGGGCGCATCCTCGCGCACATGAAAGACCACGCGCCCACCATCATTCGCTGCAATGCGTCCGAAGCGATCGCGCTTGCCGATGCATGGGGCCTCGAAGGCGACTATGCAACCGGTGGCGTAAAAGGCGTCGATTCGACCGATGACGTCGGTACGGCCCGCAGCGCTGCGATCGCGCTGGCCCGTCACATCAGGGGCGCTGTCGCCGTTTCCGGTCCCGTTGACCTCATCACAGACGGGCAGCTTATTGCCTATTCACAAGGCGGCTCGTCCCTCATGGAGAAGGTGACCGGCTTCGGTTGCGCGCTCGGAGGCGTCATCGCCGTCTATGCCGCCTGCGCCGACCCCTTCACCGCCGCGCTTGCCGGAAGCGCCGCCTTCAACTGTGCTGCCACGCGTGCGGCCGCCCAGACGGATGCCCCCGCGAGCTTCAAGGTCGCCTTCATCGACGAGCTCTATCGCGCCACGCCCGCCGACATCGCCGAGAACCCGCTCGTCATCGAGGGGGCATAGCCATGAACACGCTCGTAGCCGTCGCCATCGCCCCCTTCGGGGAAGGCGATGAGCTCGCCGAATACGTCGCCGAGGTCGTCCGCGTCATCCGCGATTCGGGACTACCCTCGCGCACCACCTCGATGTTCACCGAGATAGAGGGCGAATACGACGAGGTCATGCAGGTCGTGAAGGACGCGACTTTCGTGCTGGCCGAGCGCGGCATCCGCACCGAGGTCATTCTCAAGGCCGATATCCGCCCCGGCCACACCGATACGATGACGAGCAAGGTCGCCAAAGTCGACGCAATCCTCAACGAATAGCATCGACCGAGCGGGACAGGTGGACAGGCGAAAGGGACGTGTGGCCGGGACGACTGGGCCTCGGAAGTTCCGGTGCGTGCCCCTTTAGCCCAAACCCACCTCGTTGCGCTACACTAGGCACCACTACGCTATCCGCAACCAAGGAGCACTCATGATCAACGAGGACATGTACGCGCTGGGCGCCGCACCCAACAAGATCCGCGAGATATTCGCCTACGGCCTCGAGCGTAAGGCGCAGATCGGCGACGACAAGGTCTTCGACCTCTCCATCGGCAACCCGAGTGTGCCCTCCCCCGCCATCGTCGACGAGACCATCGCCCGTCTGGTCAACGAGGGCGAAGGCACCATGCACATGTACACGATGTCGCCCGGCCTTGCCGAGGCACGCGAAGCCATCGCCCAAAACCTCAACCGTCGCTACGGCACACGCTACACGGCCGGCAACCTCTACCTCACGGCCGGCGCCTCGGCTGCCATCGCCATTGCCATCAAGGCCGTCGTGCTCCCCGGCGAGGAGCTCATCGCCATCACGCCATACTTCCCCGAGTACAAGACCTGGGCGAGCAATGCCGGCGCGATTACCGTCGAGGTGCCCGCGCGCGCAAGCGACTTCATGCTCGACATCGACGCGATCGAGGCTGCCATAACCCCCAAGACCGCAGCGATCATCATCAACACGCCCAACAACCCCGTGGGCTCGGTCTACGACGACGAAAACCTCAAGGCGCTCGCCGACCTGCTGCGCGCCAAGTCCGCCGAGTACGGCCACACGATCTACCTCATCAGCGATGAACCGTACCGCGAGCTCGTCTACGACGGTCTCAAGCCGGCGTGGATCCCGAGCCTCTATGACGCGGCCTTCGTCTGCTACTCGTGGTCCAAATCATTCTCGCTGCCTGGTGAGCGCATCGGCTACTTGCTCGTCCCCGATTCGATGCCCGACTTCGACCACGTTTACAAGGCCGTGTGCGGCGCTGGCCGCTCGCTTGGCTACATCTGCGACTCGGTGCTCTTCCAGCTTGCTGTCGCCGAGTGCATCGACGCGCCAATCGACATCGAGCCCTACGACCGCAACCGCAAGATCCTCTACGACGGCCTCAGGGAAATCGGCTACAACGTCATCTACCCGCAGGGCGCGTTCTACATGTGGATCGAGGCGCTCGAGCCCGATGCGCAGGCGTTTTGCGAGACTTGCCGCAAGCACGAGCTACTGCTCGTTCCCTCCGACGGCTTTCTCACCAAGGGGTGGACGCGCGTGGGCTACTGCTGCGACGAGGCCACCATCCGCGGCGCACTCGGCGCGTTCCAGGAAGTCTACGACGAGTACCAAGCGTAGATGTGCCATATGCGATGTGACAGGTGCCTGACCCCTGTCACGTTGAATGTGACAGGGGTCAGGCACCTGTCACATCGCATCTGGCACATCCCCCAAGGATTCCACATGACCTCTTCCAGCACCCCACCATTCGACCAATTCGCGCACGCAAGCGGGTTCATCTTCGACTGCGATGGCTGCCTGCTCGACTCGATGGTCGCGTGGCGCAAGATCGAGCTCGGCCTCATCAACGCCTCGGGCGTCGAGTTTACCCAGGAGATGCTCGAGGCGATGCGCGCCGCCTCCATGAACGAAGTGGCCCGCGTCTTTCACGAGAGATACGGCGTCATGGACAGCGAGGAGGAAATCCACGCCTTCATCGACGCGAGCATACTCGATTACTACGAGCACGACGCCACGCTCAAGCCCGGCGCCGAGACATTCGTGCGCGCCCTCAACGAACATGGCGTTCCCTGCTGTATCGTCTCGGCAAGCCCCAGGGAGTATCTCGAGGCAGGCATGCGAACCTGCGGGTTGCGCGATGCCTTCTGCGCCATCATCACACCAGCCGACGCGGGGTTTTCCAAGCAGGACCCGCGCATCTTCGAGCTTGCCCTCGACACCATGAATGCCCAGGCCAGCACGGCTTGGGGCGCGGATGATTCGCTCTACGCGATTCGCGTGATGAACGAGTGCGGCATCGCGACAATCGGCACCTACGACAACGATGTGGCCGGATCCTTCGATGCACTGGCCAACACCGCGACCATCGCCGTCCACTCCTTCGAGGAACTCCTCTAGCCCTTTTCCACCCAGCGCCCCGGCGAGCTCATCGTCACGAGCAGCATCAACCTGCAAACAGAACACAAACAGGAATCGGACGTGGACGACCAGAGCGAATGGTCTTCTGAGCTCTGGCGTCTGCGTCCGGTTCCCGAACATCGACGCCTGAAGAGACGTGGCGGGCGTGCAGCCGGGGTGACTGGGTCTCGGAACCCCGGCGAGCTCATCGTCACGAGCAGCATCAGCCTGCAAACAGAACACAAACAGGAATCGGCACCCTGAAGAGACGTGGCGGGCGTGCAGCCGGGGTGACTGGGTCTCGGAACCCCGGCGTGCGCCCGCCACGTCTCTTCCCGAGCCCGCCAACATCCCAACATTGCGTTTTGCAACGTTGCTTGGAAGCACTTGTGTGCGAAGAGAATCTTATCTGCGACATGTTACCCACGTATGCTTGGCTCAGCGAAGCAGATACTCGTTCGCGCGTATTAGATCTAAGGAGAATCGCCGTGAATATGGACAAATGGGTAGAAGATATTCTCACGGGCAAGGAAAAGAAACGGCCCCTGCCCATCCTCACCTTCCCCGCCATCCAGAAGATGGGCGTCGACGTACCCGAGCTTCTCGATAACGTTGACCTGCAGGTCGAGGCACTGAGCATCATCCACGACAACTTTGACATGCAAGCCCTTTTAGGTTTCATGGACCTCTCGGTCGAGGCCGAAGCGTTCGGCTCCACCATCATTCGCAACCCCGGCGAAGTTTCCACCGTAGTGGGTGCCATCATCGACGAGGACACCGATGTCGATGCCCTTCCTGTTCCCGACGTGCACGAGGGTCGTACCGGCAAGTACATTCAGAGCATGAAGCTCGTTTGCGAGAAATACGATGACAAGCCCATCATTGCAGGATGCATCGGCCCCTTCTCGCTTGCCGGCCGTCTTATGGATGTCAACGAGATTATGCTGATGTGCTATGAGGATCCGGACTTGACGCACGCCGTGCTCGAAAAGGTCACGGCCTTCATCATCGAGTATTGCAACGCGTTCAAAGAAGCCGGCACGGATGGCGTGCTCATGGCCGAGCCGCTCGCTGGCCTACTCTCCCCCGAGCTTTTCGGCGAGTTCTCGAACGATTACGTCAAACGTATTATCGACGCCGTCCAGGACGAGAGCTTCATCGTCGGCTACCACAATTGCGGACCAAACGCGATCATTCTGGCAGAGCAGATAGCCGGCAACGATGCGAAGCTCTACCATTTCGGCAACGCCATTCAAATGTCGGCGATCCTGCCAAAGATGCCCAAGACCTCGCTCGTCGCCGGTAATATCGACCCCACGATGATGTTCATGTACGGCACGCCAGGCACTATATACGGCACCACCATGTCCGAGATGCTCGAGTGCGGTGTCTTTGCCAACTTCCTCATCTCGTCAGGCTGTGACATCCCACCCACGACTCCCTGGGAAAACATCGACGCCTTCTTCTACGCGGTGCATGACTACTACGCGTTTGGACGTTCCACGATTCGCTTCAACCAGAGCCCGATGTTTATCCACACGAGAAAGCCGTTCTGATCTTCGAGCCCCACCGGAGTTCCACCTCCCCCTTCTAGTGCAGCCCTGCGAACTTACCCCCTCGCGGGGCTGTACTGCATGAAGGGCCTTTACGGTCGCGCCCGCCAGACGGCGTACGAGATCATGAAGCTCCAGCGTACGAAGGCGTCCTCGGTATCTATGCCGTAGATGGCGCTTATTCTGTCGGCGCGCTTTTTGACGTTGTTGCGATGCATGTGGACCTTTTCTCCCACCAACGTGCCGCGTCGCTCATGAGCGAGATACGAGACCATGAAGGTGAGGTTGTCGGTGTTGTTCGCCATGTCGTCTGCGGCCATATGCTCGATGACGCGCAGCATGGACGAAGCCTCGAGCATGGGTGCCTGTTCGGAATAAGACGCGTCGAGTAGGCAGTCAAGATAACACGAATCGTAGCTCAGGATGTTGTCCGCATCGGCCTGAACAGCCTCGTTCCCACGCTTGCGTCCTTCCAGAACCGCATGCGCCGCACGCGCTTGCCGATGCGCCACATGCAACCCCTCAAGCTCGAAAAACGCCGATGAGCGCCCGGCAGAAAGCCCGAAACTCCGCAGAACGCGTGCCAGGCGCGTCTCGGTCGTCGAGCCATCCTGCGCGCACACGCCTGCGCAAACGGCCGATGGGCAATTGAAGCACAGGACGACGATACCGTCCTCGACGATGAGCACCTTGGCGGGCGCGACGCTAAAGGTGACATCGGAGATGACGCGCTTGGCGGGAAATGCCGGATCATCGGGAAGCCCGATGAAAAAGGCGCAGAACACGCGATTCTCGGGAATGCCGAGACAGCGCGCCTCCTGTTCGATGAAGGCGGAATCCATGATTGAACCCGAAACGAGGTCACGCAAGAATATATCGAGCACAAGACCCGCAGGCCTATCGTCTGAATACTGCCGCTGATTGTAAAGGTCAACACGTTGCAAGAACAATTCGAAGGAATCGAGCAGCCAAGGCTGAGGCTCGATGTTGCCGCACACCATGACCACGATGAGCGAGAGCGACCCGCGTGACTTGAACGATTTTGTCACGGTATCGTACAGGCAAATCTCGCGGCTGTCGTTCACGATGAGACTCGCCTCGGTCTCCCAAGCCCTAAAGCGCTTGTGCAGGCGAAACCTGCGGATATTATCCTCGGTGTGATATCCGTTCTCTATCAACGCCACGGTGACCGGGTCGTCACAAGATACACGACGCGTGTGCGCGAGCAGCCTGAACGTGGCATCGACGGCCACGATGCTGTTCTTCAGGAAGGGTTCTGCCAAGTCGAAGAGCTCCTGGAGCTCTCCATCCTCGAAAAGCAGCCTGTCCATGGCCGCGCACCACGATGCGTAACGCTCGAACATGCCCTGGATGATGGCGAAGACCTCGAACGTGGAAATATCGGTCTCGATAACAACCGCGCAGCCCGCTGGAGCCTCGCTTTTGCTGCCCACGAACGCAAAGGGCACTGACTCGACCATATTGGCATCAGGCAGGCACGAGCGTTCGCACACATACAGCAATCCACTATCGAGCACCCGCGAACCCCCGTACAGACGTACGGACCGCACGCTTGTGCCACGCTCGAAAGCATGCTCGACGTGCGCGAAGGAGCGTTCGAGCTCATGGACGATGATGTCAAGCGTGAGTTTCATCAGGCGTTTTTACGTCTCGACTTATCGCAGCTCGACGGCCCCCGCGCCCACGAGCTCGCCGACGCGCGCAATCATCTCCTGCGACCCGCAGTTGACGCTCACCGGCAGCTCGGCGCGGAACTTGCGCCCATCGGCCTGCTCGATAAACAGCGTGACCGGATGCGAGCCCGGATAGTTGTCGAAGATCGCCGACAGTTGGCGCATCGTCTCGTTGCTGAACTGCTCGGAGCGCACGTGGATCGACAGTGCGCTCGGGCCACGCTGCGCCGCTCTCGTACCGGCACTGCCATCGTCGGCCGTGAGCTGCTCGGCCTCGTACACGATGACCTGCGCACCGCGATCGCTGCGCTCGAACTTGCCACGCACGTGGACGACCGGGATCTCGCCCGTTTCGTCCTCGGATTGCAAAAGTTCGCGATACTTCTCCCACGACGACGACCAGAACACGCAATCGACGCCTGCCTCCATGTCCTCGAGACGCACGATCGCGAAGTTATTACCCTTCTTGCTCGTCTTGACCTGCACGTCTGCCACCATGCCCGCAAAATCGTACGTGCGACCATCGTGAAACACGTCCTCGTCATCGAGCGACCCGAGGCTCGCGTGCGCGCTGGCAGCCATCACACCCGCATACGGCGAGAGCGGATGGTCGCTGACGAAGATGCCGATCGACTCCTTCTCGAAGCGCAGCTTGACGTTGCGATCCCATTCGATGCCGTCGGGAGCGGGAATGTCATCATCCATCTCGCCCGCATCATCCTGGGCTGTCTCGGCGAACAGGTCGAACATCGTGACCTGACCCGCATCGCGGTCTTTCTGACGCTGACTGGCCTGCTCGAGCAAGGAGCCCTCGTTCACGAAGCCCCAGAGCTGCTTGCGCGTGTAGCCAGTCGAATCGAACGCGCCGCCCTTGACGAGCGCCTCGACCACGCGCTTGTTGCATGCCTCGGCCGGCACGCGGAAGGCGAAGTCATGCAGCGAGGTGAACGGCCCGTTCTTCTCGCGCTCCTCGATGATGAGCTCGACGACCTTCTCGCCCACGCCCTTCAATCCCGATAAGCCGAAGCGCACGCCCTCGGGAACGGCCGTGAAATCGCCACGGGACTGGTTGATATCCGGCGGCAGCACGGCGATGCCATCTTGCTTGCACGCGTTGACGTAGTGCACGATCTTGTCGGTCTTGCCCGTGTAGCTGGAAAGCACGGCGGCCATGTACTCGTTGGGGTAGTGCGCCTTGAGCCATGCGGTTTGCATGGTGAGGATGCCGTAGGCGGCCGAGTGCGACTTGTTGAACGCGTACTCGGCGAACTTGAGCACATCGTCCCAGATGGTCTGCGCGATCTTGCGCGAGTAGCCGTTGCGCTCGGCACCGTTAAGCCAGTGATCCTCCATCGTCTCGACCGTGCCATCGGCCCATTCCTGCTCGACCTCGCGCATGAGGGCGATTTTCTTCTTCGCCACGGCCTTGCGCACCTTGTCGCTCTCGCCCGTGGTGAAGCCGCTCATGACGACGGAAATGCGCATGACCTGCTCCTGGTACACCATCGTACCGTAGGTGCTCTCGAGCACGGGCTTGAGGCGCTCGTCGTAGTACGCGATGGGTTTCTTGCCCAGCTTGCGGTCGACGAAGTCATCGACCATGCCCGCGCCCAAAGGTCCGGGGCGATACAGGGCGATGACGGCGACAATGTCGTCGTAGCAGTCGGGGCGCATCTTCTTGAGCAGCGCGCGCATGCCGGGCGACTCG
>CAYLYJ010000031.1:0-14270 GCA_964388185.1 uncultured Coriobacteriaceae bacterium | reverse complement strand
TCTTGGCTTCATCAATCAAGTAATAGATGCCGTATATGTCTGCATACGCAACCCGAGCGTCATCGGGAAGACTTGCCGCCTCGTACTGTGGATCATAAACCCTTCCAACACCGGGGAAGCCCCCTAGAATATCGAGCATCATATTGACCCGGGAAAAATGTGGAGAATGAGATGCCCGCCTGTAGTCTTCCTCGGCCTCTTGCGTCATGAGCACTTCATAGAAAACGAATTCTTCGGCATCGCCTTTCGCGTTCACTCGAGGCCCATTTCTTCACGAATCTGCTTCAGCGGCTTTACCCTACCCGCTTTCGCATCCTCATAAGCAGCCTCGAGGCGTCTGTTCAAAGCACGCTCGTAGGCCGAGACCTCCTTGCGAAGCCGCTCGTGGGTCTCGTAATAATGCGCGTCCATGACGACGAGATCGGCTTTGCCGTTGCGCGTGATGTAAACGGGTCCGGGGTTGTTTTGACAGAGTTCGTAAATCTCGCCGATGTTCCTTTGAAGATCCGATGCAGTTCTCACGATAGGCATGGCGCACCTCCTTATCTAGTACACATTCTACCATGTGATTCTGAAAATATTCTGAAATCATCCGTGATTAGATAGTATTTGCATTACTGTAATGCAAATAATACAATGCAGGTAGCGAAAGGGGCAATCATGGCATCTACACTGAACATACGCATCGATAGCACCCTCAAGGAACGTGGCGACAAGGTCCTCAGAGAGAACGGCATCAGCGTCACCGAAGCAATCCGCGCGCTCTGGGAAACGCTCGCAAAGACGCACGAGCTGCCAGAGTTCCTTCGGAACCAAGATCTCAAGAAGGAAGCCACGCGAAAGAAGCTCGATGCTATCGAGTTGCTAGAGGCTCTGCCAACTACCAGATTCTCGAACACGAGCGATGACGAGCTGCACAACATGCAGTACGAAGAGAAGCTCGGGGAGTACGAGGCTCTGGCATGAAAGTCCTCGTAGACACCAATGTCTGGCTCGACCTTATCCTCCACAGAACCCCATTCGAAGAAAATTCCAAGGGCTGCTTGATGGCATGCGTGGAGGAATCCGTCGATTTATGCGTTGCGGCAACCTCGCTCAAAGACATCTTCTGCATCACGTCCAAATGTCTCGATACTAACAGGGCGTACGAAGCCGTTCGCCTGGTTCTCGAAATCTCAAACGTGGCGAGTGTCGATGACCTTGTGTGCAGAAAAGCGCTCGAGCTAGAAAAGTCGGACTACGAGGATGGCATCATCGCTGCGGCGGCTTTCGCAGACAAAGTCGACGCCATCGTCAGCAGGGATGTCGACGCGTTTTCGACATTGCCTGTGTCACGCTTCACCCCAACCGAGCTCCTCGAGCATCTTGGTTACGAAAGGTGGGGCATCTAAACCCGTGGGCAAATGCGATAGCTCACGCCCGTTGATGGGCGGACCCCAGCCGCTTCCTCTCGCTTCATCTTGTCGACCATGCTTTTGTGATAAAACACTATCAACTCGAATCGCAACAAAAACTGCCACAGGGTCGCGAACCTCTTGGCCACATCGTCTAAGGAGAAACGTGGACAAACAGCAGGCAAGGGAAATCAACCGACGCTACAGGGATGTGTTCAACAAGCACTACGGAGCATATAGGAAAAGGCTTGGTCTTACGTACTCCGAGCCCCTTCTCTGCCATGCGAATACTGTCCGAACCGCAACGTCATTTTTGGAACAAAGCGAGCTCGTCTCCCGACAGGAAATGGAAAACCGTGGGTTTGACCAAACGCCGCAGGACTCGGATGCCCTAGACAAAAAGCTCGGTATATACAACGACATCTTTTTCGATTCGATTGACATTTGCGATTGGATTGGTTCTCGAAACCAATATGGCCCCGTTCTTTTCTGCTTCCACATGGATCTTCTGAATGACCTATCGGTTCCGATAAAGATTACGAAGACCAACCCATATAGCAGCAAGCCCGAAGAGAACTGGAATAATAACACGTCAGAAGCGGGGCGCTATTTTTCAAGCCCCGAAGAATACGACGAAAGCTTCAATTCCGGCTCATTTGGCTCGTTTGGCTGTCATGTGACGATTCCCAACTGCACGTCAATCCCGCTCGACAGACTAGCTTTTATCTTAGTCGATGCGCCCGAAGTACTGGCAGACTCCAATGCCGACTACGTCAAGCACATCAGAGCTTTGGCAAAAAAGGTAAACAAGATGGTAGCCATACGCAATTTTGAGGACAATGGGCTCCATTTTGGAGATACTGAGCTTCATAGAGAGCGGTTCGAGAAATCGTATGCGGAGCTGGACCTTGAGAGTCTCGAGAAATGCTTTTGCCAAAAAGACCAAACGCTGATAAAGAGACCGGGTGGAATAATTCAGTTCGTTTCACGTGAAGCAGGTTAATAGCAAGCTAGCAAGAAAAACGGGAAGCATATGGACGACACAAGCAAGGACGATCTCTTCGAGTACATACGCACAGTCGCCGAGACCGTTGGGAAGAAGAGCGAGGTCGATAACGACTCGCTTGACAACCAAGCACCCCATTCGCTTTTGTGGTACGTCGACAATCTTCTGAGACGCGACCTGGACAAATCCTCCCCCTACTACAACGAGATTCTGGACGCCTACCTCTCAGGCAACACCTCGCGGATTGGCAAGACGGAGCCTCTGAAGGAAGACGACATCGCTGAGGTATGGAGAAAATGCGACGAGCGCTTTCCCAGATACGGCAGCAAGCTCAACAAAAGGCAAGTGGAGGCAATTGCAAAGGGGCTAACCTATCCACTGTCTCTCATCCAAGGCCCTCCTGGGACGGGCAAGACCGTCACCATTCTTCACCTCGCCGCCCTCGCGGTAGACGCTGGTCAGGCGGTGGCAATCGTCTCCTCGAACAAAACGGCCGTAGACAACGTGCGCGAGAAAATCGAGGTGGCCCTCGAGCAAGACGAGGCGGTCCAAGACGAACCCGCGCCGGTTGACCTGGTCAAGAGCCTCGCGCACAAATACGCACCATTAGGCAACACGGCACTGCGAAAGGATTCCGGACTCGGCTTTTACTCGGGAGCGCACCGGTTCAAGAGCGGCGAGGAGACAAAAGGCTGGGAACAGAGCATCTCCTTTTTGGAGTTCACAAAGGACCGACCCTGCGTGACCTCCACGATTCACTCGCTGAAAAAGTGCTTCAAGGACGGAGATGACAGGAAGTTTGACCTCGTCATCATGGACGAAGCCTCCCAGGCAAGCGTGCTTCTGGGAATCGTCGCCATGAGCTCGGCCAAGCGCATGTGCGTCGTCGGCGACACAAAGCAGCTGCCGCCAGTTTTCACCAACGAAAACGCTGAGGCCGTGAAGACGATAGCGAGCGACCTGGGGATCTTCGACCAAATCGACGGCGGCCCCTATGACATGTCGCGACAGGAAAGTAGCTTCTTGCTCTCGCTTGAAGAGGTGTTTGCCGATTACCTCCCCACCATAAAAACCCGGCTCAACGTGCATTACCGATGCAGAGAGGAGATCATCGGCTTCTGTAATGAGGCCTTCTATGGCAATGAGCTGATCGTCAGCACCCCCAGGAAGGATGACGATGTCATTTTTCCATTGGGAGTTCGTTGGTATGAGGGGGATTATCGAGAGAGCTGTTATGTGAAGGAGAGTCCCGAGAAAAAGAACGGCGATGCGCCATCTCACAAAGACAGGGAAATGCGCAGGTCAGCCAGAAACATGAAGCAAATTGCCATCCTGGAGCATGAGGAAATGGGCCACATCCTGGACCTCGTCAAGGCCGGTAAATCGATCTGTTTCCTCTCACCTTTCGTCGGCCAGATCGTGGAAATACAAAAGCTTCTCTCGCGCAAGCTCAAGAGCGCAAAGATAAAGGCCGCGCTTGAGGTGGAGACCATCGACAGCGGGGAAGGGGCCGCCTCTTCGGAGGCAATTTCCCTAACTGTACACAAGTCGCAAGGCCAGGAGTTCGACGTCGTGTACTTCCTCCCTGTGGAGGATGGCAACTGGGAATGGCCTTGGTCGCAAGGCAGCCAGATCGTCAACGTGGCGGTTTCGCGCGCGATGTCTGAACTGCATCTAATCACGTCGACGAAAATGCTCGACGAAGACCTGCAGCACGAGCTCACAAAGCATATGGCCGCCGTCAAAGACCCGGCAACAAGTGAGATGTATGTGCGCGAGCTCTTCGGTTATGCCTTTAGGCTCTGGAAAGAGGGCCTGAATGCTGCCACAAGGAAAAAGGTGCTTGCACAAGACAAGCAGCTCGGTATCGAGAGGTCCTTCCTGCGGTCCATATTCGATTCCGTGACCGAGCAGCAAGACCCCGCTGGCAACTCAGACGATGTCTCCGCCCCCGAGAAGTGCTTCGAAAAGGAGCTCGTGAAACAGGTCGAATGGGGCGAGAAAGGCCTTCGATGGGCGCGGGCAGTCACATTCTCGGAAATCGAGTTCAGCGACGGACAGACACTTGCACAACGATGCAAACATAAATACAAGGTCGCGGAAAACGCGCATTTCGATTTTGTCGTCGTAAACGAAGACAGGGAAATAGTGATGACCTTCGAAATCGACGGAGCCTATCACCGATTCAAGCGCAGTAACAAGGGCTACGACTACAGCACGTATGGAGCTGACCATACCAAAGACAAAGTCGCCGCGTTTTACTGCCAGGCACAACCCTGCGTGCTGCAATTCACACGAAAACTCCCCTGCTTTCTGTACAAGCAGGAAGGGGCTTCCGACGAGGATAAAAAGTCGGCTGACCAGACCACCCAGCCGGTGTTTTTGCAATACCCAAGCCAATTGAGTAGTCCGGGGTCCTTCCTCTACTTCAGGATTCCGAGCGATGGTAGCACGATGTTCGAATTCGAAAGTTACTGGCCTCAGGAGCGCAAAGCCTACAAAAAACGATATGCGCCCCATGGCGTCGTGACGATCAACGAGTTCTTCCGCAAGAGGGAAGAGCTTCTGAAGTCATCAGCTCCCCCGAAATCCCTCCGTGTGAGCGATGCGGTCGAGCTCCAGCCGTTCAATACCGCCTCGTCGGAATCACGCTAACCACAGCAGCTTTCGTACTCGTCGCAGCTAAACGAGACCAGCTTCTTGAGATTGCCCGTCTCGAAGCCCGGGGCATCGTAGTCGGCATCCATGTAGCAGCGAAAGCCCTCGCCCTCATGCTCCTCGCAAAAGCGCGCGAGCGCCGTCTTGCCCTCGGTCACGTCGATGAGCTGCCATTGTCCGTCGTCAAGCCATGCCTGACTGATTTTCCATGGCTTGACGCCCGACTGTTCCCTGGATTGCACGAACAACTGCTCTCCGTCATAACGCCAGCTCTCGATGATGTCGCGGTCAAACTCTTTGCCCCTTCCGAGCCACAGGGAAAGCTCTCTCAGGTTTATCGGTACAAACCCCGATTCGGGTACTCCCGCGCCCTTATCCAACTCCATGAGGCACATGGCCGTAAGCACGAGAATCGTCGGAGCATTGCGCGCGGACACCTTCTTGAACGAGCCATCCTTCTTTCTCTCGGAGGTCGTACACGCATCACCCGGCGCGAGCCTCCCTACCATGCACCAGCGCTTGAGGGGCCCCTTGCGAAGCGCACGGGCAACGCTCGCCTCGAAAGTAATGGCGTTTGCATCCGAGACAGACAGACCTTGCGGGGCGAACATGCCAGCTTCCAGGGCCTTTTTGCGCTTGTTCCATGCACGCGTTAGAGTTCGTTCATCACCTGTGAAAAAGACATCGCAGTATGCCTTGATGTACCCTTTCATCCATTCGTGGCACTTCTCCATACCCGGAATCGTCTGACGACCATCGTTCTCGCCGGAGAACCCGCACCAGTCTCGTAGCAGATCCAGAACATCATCGACTCGCATCACAGCTGTCTCGGGTGTAGCGCCGTCGCAAAAGAGAGCATACCGGGAAATAATCTCGAGGGCACGGGGGATGCAATCGAAGCTATCCTTGCCCTTGACTAGCCTGAGCATCGTACCTTCGACGGGAAACGCCTTGGCATCTCCGACGTTAAAGGTATACAGATTGAGCTCTTTTGTCTCGTCAAGCATAGACTTCCCTTCTTGTCAGCGCGCCCATCACCCAAGCACCTCCTGAAGATCGCTCACATCGAGGAGATCCCAAAAAAGCGTCCTGGAGTTGTAGTACCGGTCCGAAAAGCACAGCCCCTCCGCTTTGAGGACGCAAAGGTAATTGAGCAATCTCTCCTCCTCCGGGAGAGCGGTCGAAATGCGCGTTTTCAGAGCCGCGAGCATCTCGTCCATGATGGCGCCTTGCGAGCTTCCCGCTTGAAGCCCCCGGTTGATTATGTTCACGAGTTCGGTGAACATCTGCCTGTCCTTTGGAACGTAGCCTGCATCTGTTTCTGCCGGGACTTCGTCATCGCGGCATGATTCCCCCGCATCGATGCCCTTCTCCGCTCGCAGGGCATCTTGTGCTGCGCCGATGAGGTAGAAGGGAATCATGAACCCGTTGATCAGGGCGTCATCTTCCAGCAGGGCATAAAAGTCATCCTCAAACTCGATACCAGGGAGAAATCCCCAAAGCGCCTCGACGCGTCTTGGAGCCGGGCAAATCGCCCAATCGCGAAAGCCCCTTTCCTCGAAGGCAGCGGCGGCATCACATGGCGTGTAGCCCTCTGAAGCCGCAAAGTGCTCCTTCAGGTCTTGGGTCGCATTCGCCAGTATCGAATCAATCTCCTGTTCCGAGAACCGGGTGGGGTACTCCTGCGCACGACGCCGCGCCTTCCCAAATGCCCTGGATCCCCTTGCGGCATTGGCCGCGCGCGTCCACTCCCTCAGACACCCCATGGCGGCATGATGCGCGCTCACCAGCGCCTTGATGACATCGAGCCTTTCGCGATTCACCGTCGTCGCGAAGAATGGATAGAGGTCATCGAAAGGCGATGGTGCCGCATCGCGCGTTGCGCCGACAAAGACATCCGATGAGCTGTCATCGCGAATCCTTCGTGCCTCCTTCACCAGCAGCCAAGGAAGCCTGTGCAGATTGGAAACTGCGACGTTCTTGAGGTCATCGCTTTCTTCGAAGCCGCCGTCAAGATTAAGCGCCCGCATGTCGGGAGCAGAGCTGGCCTTGAGATACACCTCGATCTGGCCCCCAGTGGAGTCGCGCAATTCGGTGTATTCCCAGATGGGAACGCTGGCTGCTCTGAGGGCGGGCGCGGCCTTCTTCCGAAACTGGATATGGCTTAGCTCAAGCGGAGGAATGTTGCCAGCCACGTCGAACGACGAGATTCTCTTTCTCTTCCCCGCGATTCGGAAGTCATCGATGTCGAGGCGAACTCCGGTCT
This sequence comes from uncultured Coriobacteriaceae bacterium, assembly GCA_964388185.1. Lineage (GTDB taxonomy): Bacteria > Actinomycetota > Coriobacteriia > Coriobacteriales > QAMH01 > QAMH01. Next base: position 6,946 of record CAYLYJ010000031.1, on the reverse strand, counting down.
TGACCGAATCGATGTCGATGCCAACAGCAATTGTATAGTTGGCACAAGCATCTTCTACCGGATGACCGGCTCCCTCGTAGAGGACCGAGCTCAGCCTGAGCGCCGAATCACTCAGTATTCCCGCGTTGCTTTGGAAGCTCTTGAGCAGCTGCTTGCAGGTGATGTGCCTGCCAATCATGTCGTCGGGCGCGGGCGTAGCTATCGCAATCTTGCCACCATCACCTGTCGGTGTCACCATCCCCGAAAGGTCGGCGACGGGGTAGCGCCGCCTCATCTCTCCGGACTCGTCCTGCGCCGATACGTAGGCGCCCTCGAGTACGGCGTGGACAATGGCCGCTTCGTCATATATGTGCACAATGTCCCCATCGAAATCGGCACCACCAAGCACCATGGGAACGACGGAGTCGCACGAGACCATCACGATGTCGTCGAGGTGACCAAAGTAGGTGACGTACGGGGAGATCGCGTCGCACTCTGCGGGGCGCAGCACGCACTGTTCGCTACGAGACAGATGCGGGTTGCGAAAGACCGCGAGCCAGCTTGTCTCGTTAATCCTCTCGTCGTAATTCGGGAGATATAGGCTGTCCGCATCCAGGCATTGCCGCTCCATCGCCCCGAGACGTTGCCGGGCAGGCTCCTCTTCCATGGTGCCGGCATTTTGCTCGAGGGCAAGCATACGCTTCGCCACTAGGCACAACAGCGCCAGGAGATCCTGCGAGAAGATTCGCAGCGTTCCCCTCACCGGTAACTTGCCCGATGCATAGTCAACGAGCGTCGCGTTAACCGCCTTGACGAACTGCCGGTGAATGTGGGGGTCGTGAACGAATCTCTTGTCCTTGGCCAGTGCATAGACGATGGCGCTCTCGTCATCGTCTCCCGAACGCATCGCCAGCTCTCTAGCCTTGTCAATGTCGAAGAGGACGTCACCCATTGCCGCAAACTTGCTGCCGGCAAACCGGTCGAACTCCTCCGGAGCCATACGCAACGTGCTCAGGAACTGGGCGTTTGTGGAAACTACGTGGGTTTCTCCCAGCCTACGTCGTTTTGCGAGCACGTAGAGGGCGTGATCGTACTCCCGCACTTTCGCAAAGTAGTAGTCCATAGGGTCTGCAACACCATCGGTAACATACGCCTGAGTCCGACCACTCGAAAGGCCAATCCAAGCCCGCAGCCATTTATGGCACTTCAGCATATCTGTCGTGAGAATGATCCTCACATCGGTCATGCGACGTTTTATGCCAAAGGCGTCTTCGATCATCACGTCGGCATACTGGGTCTCGTCTAGGCCCAGGACCTCGGCAAGAAACCCGTGGAAGTCAACCTCGTGCACGACGCCCTTGGCAAACGGCATACGGACCTGAAATGACGAAGGCTGGGAACCGCCCTCGGCCACATCGTAAACGGTGCTTCTGATATATGACGCGTACCCGGGATCAATGAGCCCCTCGCCGTCGAAGAGCCTGAGGGTAATTCCACCGCCGTCATCTTTGCTTGTCGTAAAAAAGTCGACCTTGGCTTCGCCGTCCGCGTTCAGGGAAAGTGCCTTGGCACAGCGCACGTCGCATGGAATGAACGCGTCGTGCGTGTCGATGACGAGGACGCTTTCCTTCGTGAGCTTGAAGTCCTCGGACAGAGGGACGCGCACGGCTGTCGTGAGGTATAGGGCCCGGTAGGCATAGTACTTGTTCCACAAAATGCTTTGGGGAGCCTTTATCTGCAGCTCCTCAAAATCGATGTCGAGGCAGAGCCGTCGATTTAAATCGTCGTATATCTGGACCTTGTTGCCATTTGCGTCATACCCTGTGTCCGCAAGAAACGAGACGACGGACTTGCGGGCGTTGCTAGAACTCTTGTCGAAGATCGTGTAGTGCCATAGCAGGCCATCTGAGTCCTCGACGAAGAAGCCCTCGTCAACGAGGTATTGCATCGCCCGCCCATATGGAGTGCCAAGGAAGTCATCCGCACGCGAAAACTTGCCGTCAAGCGACGAGAAGTCCATATAGATGAGCCAGCGGCCGGGTTGGCAATTGGATAGGCCGTCAGTCACCCCGTGGGCGGTCAAGCAGAAGTCGATCTGGTCGAATAGCGCGCACCAAGAGTGTCTGTCCGTATGCAGGACAACACCCGAGCTCGTGAAAGCTCCATCCTGGGACGTGCCCAGTACCACGGCAGAATATCGCTCGCGAACGATACGGTCGAGAACAGCTTTGGCGTTTAGGGTGACTATGTCCAGCGAGCCCGGCTTTCTCACGGCGCCTGCCTCCACTTCTACTCAGTGAGCCTTGAAGAGATTTTACATCCCAAACTGCAGCCTCCTCCCTATAGGGAATATATACCCCCCAAACTTTTCGGAGGTGCCGCCATATCCCATGCGCGCGCATTTCTTAGGGAAGCTAGACCCACCAAACTTTTCCATTGATATAGAAAGGACTTGACCATGGAGAAGACCATTTACTTTGCCCCGCAGATCATCCGCGAAAGCTCTCGGGGTCTCGACAGCATCCCCCTCCAGGACGACATGCTCGCCAACCGGGAGATGATGGTCGTCGGCCAGATTGACGCCGAGTCCGTGAACTCGCTCATCGCCCAGCTCCTCCACCTGAAAAGGGAGGACCCCGTAGCCGAAATCACCCTCTACGTGAACAGCCCGGGTGGCGAGGTCACGAGCGGGCTTGCCCTCTATGACGTCATGCAGGGCATTTCCTGCCCCATTCGCACGATTTGCACCGGCATCGCGGCCAGCATGGCATCGGTGCTGTTCACGGCAGGCGACACCCGCGAAATGCTACGGCATAGTCGCCTGATGCTTCACGACCCACTCATACCTAATGCCGGCGGAAGCGCCTTGGAACTCAGCGCAGTGGCCGAGGACCTCATGCGCACGCGCCAGGCGATGGCCGAAATATACGCCAAGCACACCGGAAAGAGCATCGAGGAGATCTTCGAGGTGACTTCCAAGGACACGTACTTCACGCCAGAACGGGCAATCGAATTCGGTCTGGCGGACAAGATTGTTGAAACCATGTAACCCTGCTCACAGAAAGGAAACGAATATGAGCACCATCAATTCACGCCTTCTCGCAAAAGACATCTACCAGTGCAATGACACGCACCTCACGGGTCTCAACAACAACGACTTGATCATTGGTCCCACAGGATCGGGCAAGACGCGCGGGTACGTAATTCCCAACCTAATCCACAACTCGGGCGAAAGCTTTGTCGTTGTCGACACCAAGGGCACGCTCTGCAAAACGTATGGCAGCTACCTTGAATCGCAAGGATACGAGGTGTCGTGTATCGACTTTGTCGATTGCCTTCGTAGCGAAAGCGGTTATGATCCCATTCGCTTTGTCGGCAAAAACGAACAGACCGGACGTTACAGCGAGCAGGATATCCTGCGCATCAGCGCTGCCATCTGCCCCGTGACCCGTAAGAATGACGACCCGTACTGGGAGCAGTCAGCGCAGATGACGCTGGCGAGCCTAATCGCGCTCGCACTCGAACGGTTCACCGAAGACAGCCACAGCATGGAGACGGTCTGCTACCTGGCAACGCGCTTGGGAAGCGATTGGCTAGACGAGCTGTTCGAAGACCTTGCCGTGAGCGACTACGACAGCTTTGCCGTCCGCGAGTACCGCCTGGCGACACTTAGCAGAGAGGCGGACAAGACGATTGCCTCGGTCAGGGGCATCCTCGCCAATGCGCTCAATCCCCTGTCCTTTGACGGGGCCAACCATCTGTACAACGCGGGCCGTCAGGTTGACTTCGCGAGCCTGGGGCATCACAAAGCGGCTCTTTTCGTCAACGTGAGTGACAACGATGGGTCACTGGATCGCCTGGTCAATGTCTTTTACACGCAGGGCTTCCAAGAGCTTGTCCACGAGGCCGACAAGCAGCCACAAGATGCGCTTCCGGTTCCCGTGCGCTTCATCCTAGATGACTTCGCAGCCGGCACGGTCATACCCGATTTCGGCAAGACTATTTCGACCATACGCTCGCGCAACATTGCCGTCAGCCTGGTCATTCAGGATCTGACGCAGCTGCGTGCACTCTACGGCGAGCACATGGGCACCGTCATCGCCAACAACTGCGATACCTGGATTTACCTGGGAGGGCAGGACGTCAACACCGCCGAAATGCTCTCGAAGAAACTCAACAAGACGGTCGATTCCGTATTTGATCTGGGTCTGGACGAGCTGTTTCTTCTCAGACGGGCAAGCAAGCCCGAGCGCGCGACCAAGTACGACCTGGCAAATGACAGGGTCCACCAGGTCATCCTGAACAACCTTAATCCGCCCACCGTCGTCATTACCAAAGAGGAACTCGAGGGCAACGAGTTATTCGAGGTGCTCGAACGCTATTGCGCGTAAACCCGAACCATCCCATTCTCAACGAAAGGACACGTCATGAATCCGCTACCTATCAACCCGATTCCCTTGGTCTACGCCCGAGATTTCCAAGAGCTCCTTTTCGATGACGTCAGCGTCTTCAACAGGTTGCTTGCCATGACCAACAGCCGCATCACCGGCTTCTTCTATGGTATGCCCGATGCCTTCGAGGAGCTTTCTCGCGAACTCGACCTGTGCGTGTCAGAATTAACGCACATGGGCTTTGGTGAAGTCGCCGCCCTTGTGGACCACCTCTGCGAGAATGAGGGGGTGCAGGGCTGCGCCAACGATGGTCGCAAAGCACTTGCCGCCTTCGTTGAGCCGCTCATGCACCTCTCCTTGTACAGCGAGGGTTTAGAGCCTCCCATTCCGCAATCCCAGTGGATAAAGATCCGATGCGAACAGTCTGGCCTTCCTCATCGTCTGCCGAAAATGACACGAGAGAACATGATTGTCAGCGACTACTTTGGGAATCACCTCGTTTCGCGCAAGAACAGATGTCCTGAGTACCGTCTCTTGCGTTCGTTTTCTTTCACCGCTCAGGAATACGTTGCGGCAGTTGATCGGGTTCTTGACGAGGAAGGACTACTCGAAAGGACAATCGCGCCTTTCAAAGGGGATTACTTTTGCTTCTTGCCGTTTGTTTGCAAACTTGCTCGCATATGCAAAGGTTGCAGCGAGAGCTTTACTTTTACACTAGACGATGACATCACCATCGACGCCACTCCTGACAGCAGAGAAATAGCAGCGGCGTACGCGGCGTTGCGCCTGTTGTTCGTTCGCCCGTTTGCGCTCATGTATACAGATTCCGATAATGCAGTCTTCTGTAGCTCCGCATCGACAGAAGATAGCATATCTTCCAAAGAAAGGTAGGGCATTCGCATGCTCGACGCGCAATTGCATGAATCCATCCGCCAAAAAGCCATAGAGGCTTACGCATCCATGGGCTATACGATTATTGACAAGACGGTCGACGGAATAGCGTTCTTCGTAAAGAACCGGCTACTAACTGGAGGGAAGACGCGGCCCGTCCACATCTTCATAACTGACGCGAGTATAGGCTATTCGCAAATCAAGAATGTCGCATACGCCCTTCATCCCGCAACACGCCTTTGCATGGCCACAGTTGACGAAAGCGGTGATTTCGATCTTCACCTACTGGGCATCTCCGCGTACCGGCCATCATCAGCCAAGCGAACAGAAGGCGACGACGGCTTCGACGGCAGCCGGACTCCGATTCATCCGGATGGGACCGCGAGGCTTCCCGTGCCCGAACCCTTCCTCAATGCGTGCATTACCGACCTCGAGTCGCAAGGGTATTACTGCGATTTGGCGAATGATTCCCGTTTTGACCTTCTGGTAAATCGCTATGGGAAAGCCCAGCGCCATTATGTCGCTCCACTTCGCATCGCCATTCTTGAGGGTGGTTACGATCGAGCGTTTTTCAAAGATGCGGCAGTCGAACTTCCCGAAAACGGCTTTATCTATGGCTACTACAAAAACACCCGAAATAAATGGGAGCACTTCCTCTCCCCTTGCGAATGCTACCGATAGCAAGGACGCCGGCTAAACCCGCGGGCGGATGCGATAGCTCACGCCGAGCTCGTCGCATAGCTCCTGGCAAGCGCGCTCCTGCTCGTGGGTTATGGTGCCTCCCACCGTGGTGAGCACCACCGTCGAGACATAGCTTGCCGCGCGGCGCGCGAACTCGAGCATCGCCGGATGGGCCCGCTCACCAAACTTGCTGTGCGTGAGCGCGAGATACTCGTCCGCATCGGGGCTGTTGAGACTGACCGAGACGGCGTCGACGATTCCCCGGAGCTCGGGCGTGACATCGCGTCCGTTGATGAGCGATCCCTGCCCGTTGGTGTTGATGCGCACTGGCAGCGCCGTGTTCTCCTTCACCCAACGAGCGACCTCCTTGAGCACGTCAAATGCTTCCATGGGCTCTCCATATCCGCAGAAGACAAGCTCAGAGTAGCGCGAAAGGTCGAGCTGGCGCAGCTGATCGACGACCTCCTCGGCCGTGGGTTCGCGCTCGAGCCAGAGGACATCATGGCCGTTGACGGTGTCGGATTCGTTGCGAATGCAAAAGGTACAGCTGCACGGGCAGCGATTGGTGAGGTTCACGTAGAGTGTGTCACCGATCTCGTACAGTATGTTCATCGCCTTGGTCATGAGGGTCATCCTTCGTTCAATGAGACAGTTTGGTCTGACCAAAGTGTCTCATTATCAACAGCTACCAGAAACAAACAGGGGGATCCACGATGCAACTCCCCCTGCGCTTGGCCCGTTATCAAACCCCTACAGGTCGATGTACCAGATGCGCTCGATGTCGAGCGTCGCCTCCAAATCGCGGCGCACGTTGGCGGGAACAGGCTGGTTGAGGTTAATGAGCACCTCGACCAGGGGATGCTCGGAATCCTTGGCGATCTGCATGGACTCGACGTTGATGCCCGCATCGCCGAACACTGTGCCGATCTTGCCGATCTGGCCGGGCTTGTCCTCGTACTCGAGCACGACGAAGTCCTTCATCGGCACGAAGTCGACGGGCAGGC
>CAYLYJ010000030.1:0-15320 GCA_964388185.1 uncultured Coriobacteriaceae bacterium | reverse complement strand
TTCACAAAAGAATGACAAGACATCCAGACACGCAAAACGGGCGACCGCGCACATGGCGACCGCCCGTTTGATGACGTACTGCGACGATAGGCCGGATACTACAGCTTGGAAACCCACAGGCCGTGGATGTTGCAGTAATCGAATGCCTCGATGACCGCGTCATCCGGCGCAAGCGCGAAAACCGCCTCGGGAGCATCGCCCGGGTTGAGATTCACGAACTGCAGGCCCTTCTCGGTGTGCAGGCAAATCCACTGGATGTAGTGCTCCTCGATCATGGGATGCGGTGCCTCGCCGACCTTGACCGTGACGATCTCGCCATCGATCTCGATGACGGGAACGTGCTTCTCGACCGCACCGTCGGATGTGTCGGGAATCAGCTCGATCATCTTCTCGCCGCAGCAAAAGGGAATCGGACCCCCGTCGATGATCTTCGTGATAATGTTGCCGCACTTCTCGCAGCGATAGAATTTGACTTCTCCCATGGCTGCTCCTCTCTCTAAATGAACAGTGGTGAACCACATGCGAATAGTATACACCTCTCGAAAGAATAAAAGGGCGTCAGACGACGAGATCGATCGCCTCGATTTCGATGACCTTCGCAAGATCATCGTAGCTCATCTCGATTTGCGTGCCGATGCGTCCGCCTGAAAACAAGATGGTGTCAAAGAGGATGCAGGTCTCGTCGATGAACGTGCGAAAGAACTTCTTCATTCCCAGTGGGCTACATCCCCCATGCACGTAACCGGTGAGGTCGAAGAGATCGCGAGAGCGCACCATCGCCACCGATTTCTCGCCGGCGGCGCGCGCCGCCTTCTTGAGGTCAAGCTCCGTGGCGACCGGAATCATGAAGACGAGATACTCGCCGCTTTTGCCCTGCGTGACGAGCGTCTTGAAGACATGATCGGGATCTTCGCCTGCACGCTGGGCGATATCGACGCCCGTATCGCCACCCGTCGCGTCGACGGCGTGGATGACATGCTCGACATGCGCGGCATCGAGAATGCGCATGGCGTTTGTCTTGTTCTCCTTCTTCTTAGACACTCTCGGACTCCGGTGCTTCGCCTACGAGCAACTTGACGACGTGCTCGAAGCTGTCGGGAAATTCGTCTTCGCCCTCGGACCTAAAGGTAGTCGTACGCTTCGCGATCTTCGTATCGAAATCGACCTCGATGCGCCATTCGGTCGCAGTGACGACAAAATTTCCTTGCGAGGGCTTGTAGACGCGCCGCCAGTCGAACAGCCCCGCCTCGTCCAGCGCGGCGATGAGCCCACGTGCCTCGTCCTTATCAAGCTCGACCTCTTCGATATCGGGAGCGGCGCGACGAATGAGCATCTGTGCACCAGATGACACCTGACGATAGGCCGCCGAGCGCGGATAGGGCAAATCGGGATCGACCTCGATGAACTCGATTCCACGCACGTGTTCGTATGCGCGCAGATCGCGCGGGACATCATACGATTGGGCAGCTCCAAATGGCAGTCCGGACATATCTCGACCTTTCGACGCCTGATAACCAGTTCGCTGACGATGTCAGCATCCATCTTATCGCAATGGCTCGATTGCACATGAGCTTTCTGCGTTATCGAAGTGCAGCATGCATGTCATGGGGTATCATGTGTCCCACTTCGATAACGCCAGGAGAGTGGACACGCATTATGAGAATATTCGGCCTTGGTCTTCCCGAGCTACTCATCATCCTCGCCATCATCTGTATACTCTTTGGCCCTGCCTTATTCAAGAAGCTCAACAAGCAGGTGAAGGAGACGGGCAAAGCCGCCAAGAAGGGTATCGAAAACGGCGCGAAGGCCGCCGGGGCGGATGTCGATCTTGATCATGTTGACAAGAACGCCGTGCTCGACAAGGTCGAGAGTTTCCAAGACCGCGTCGACAAGATGTTCGAGGACGACGAGGAAGACGAGCCTGCCAAAACAGCAGACAAGACCTCCGATTCTACCCAGACAACCGAGAAGGACGAGAAACCAAACGCCTAATGCACATGGCCATGACCATGCTCGTGGCTATGGGGATGATCGTGCCCACAAGTATGGGCGGCATCCGTCGTCGTGACGACGAGCTTGCCATGCAGCACGCCCTTCGTGCCAAGTAGTGCATCGGCAATCGAACGGATCACCCTGCTTTGCCCTCGCATCAAAACGACCTCGAGGCAATTCTCCTCGTCAAGGTGCACATGCACGGTCGATACGATCTCGTCGACATGCTCGTGCTGAATGGCATCGAGCTTATCGCGCAGATCATTGGAGTGATGGTTGAAGACCATGGTAAGCGTGCCGAAGATACTCGAATCGGGATCCTCGACCTCCTCCTCGATAAGAGCGCCGCGCACGAGATCGCGAATGGCCTCGGAACGATTCTTCGCGATACCGCGTCGTGCCGTGTACCTGTCGAGCTCATCCATCAGGTCCTCGGGCATCGCCACCGAAAAGCGCACGAGTTCGCTCATGGCCGCCTCTCTCCTTCCAAAAGCCGCCTACTGCAGGCGATGGTACCACCAAATTCCCGCATGCGGCGCTAGATGGCGCAGGCATCTCCGTTAAGGATGGAGGCGTGCTTTGCGTTCACGGCTTGCGCGTCGGAGAAGACGACGAAGAAGTACGCGAGCATCTCGTTGAACGAGTCGAACATCATCGGGGCGCCCAGATATCCGCCGCATCCGCACTGGGGCAAGGTACGTACCACGGCACGCGGCTGCGTCGCGGGTGCCTTGGGCAGACGATCCCAGCGACTGTACCGGCGCCAATGGCCCTCGGGCTGCTTGATGACAAGCTGACCCGTCTCGCCGTCGACATCGCCCACGAGCTTCACGAGCGGCTCCTCCCCCGCGTCCCGTGGATTGGGCTGTCCGTCGGGCGGCATGCAGGCGCAGCGATAGGCGGCGCCGGTCGAGCCGTCGATGAAGGCGATGGGGATCATCTCGCCCGCGGCATCGATGCGCACGAGATAGGCATCGGCATGCGAATCGTCCATGGCCTGCGCAGAACGTAGCAACGCGAACGAGCATCCGTCGATGGGCGGGATGCTCGCGAGCGCTTCGTCTGCCACGTACCCTATCGGTATCTCCATATGCTGCCCCCTAGAACGTCGCCTTGTGGATGAACTCCCGCATCTTACGTGCCGCAGCCGGATTGACCTTGGGAAGACGATCGTCGATGAGCTTGAGCATGTTCTCCTGGTCCTTGGGCGCCAAGCCCTCGAAACGAACGATGTCGGTGTCGTGCGAGCAGTTGACGTACGTCTTGCAGTCGAGATTCTCGATGAAGGTGCGAATTTCCTCGATCATCTCGATTTCGCCCGGAGCCTCCCAGCGCCCCGCCGCGATGTCCGCGGCGAGCGGCCAATCCGGAGTGGGCGTGATAGTCACGATGAGGATATGACCCGGAGCTGCCTCGCTAAAGGCCTTGGCGCTCGCAATGGCGTTTTCCTGCCCCTTGCCCGCACCGGCCATGCCCGTGAGGTAGAAATACGTGAAATCGATACCGGCATCATGCAGGCGCTTACCCTGCTCGGCGATGTCGGCTGCCGTATGCCCCTTCTCCATGAACGCGAGTGCCGGATCATAACCGCTCTCGGCGCCGATGCTCAAGTCGTCGACGCCATGCGAAGCAAGCAGCCTGAGCTCTTCGTCACTTTTGTTCTGGATATCGGCGATGCGGCAAAAACCACCGAAGCTCGTAATGCTCGGAAGCTTCTCCTTGACGAGTTCAAGAATGGGAATGAGGCGCTGCGCCGAAAGCGCATATGGATTTCCGCCCGTGAGGTTAATGCGATGCTGGTTGGGGCGTATGGTCTTCGCAAGCTCTTCGAGATCCTGCTCGATCTCCTCGATAGGCGACATTTGGAACTTGACATCGCGAAAGATGCTGCAGAAATGGCATTTGTTATGCGTGCAACCCGTGACGATTTGCAACATGGGACAATTCATGACGGAAGGCGTCTGGTGTTGCGGCTTGGTGATGTGCATGGCCTCTCCCAACGCAAGGATGTAAGCGGGTATGCAAGCGCAGAGTCAACACGGCCATTATAGGCTCTCAGGCCTTGTGGTGCGTCTGCTTCCTCACCATCTTCGCAATGCGCTTTGCCTTATCGGCGGCCCATACGTCCCAAGTCTGCACCACAGCGGTAACGACACAAATACCAACGGCTATACCACCCGCATATAACATGGTCATGATGCCAAACTCCCCGCATGCGGATAGATTCCCGCTCACCGCGTTATACATCGTGTAATACAGTGCACGTCCGGGAATAAGCGGGATGACCGAGATAATGAAGAAGCCGGTCACAGGCGTATGGGTGATGCGCGACATCGTCTCGGCAAATACGGCTGCAAAGATGCTCGCGATCACGACGGGAATAAAAACGCCCTCGATGTGCAGGGAGAGTACATAATAGATCGCCCACGTGAACACGCCACCAAGAGTCGCGGGGATGATACGGCGCTTGTTCACGTTGAAGAACAGTGCGAAGCCGAGCGACGCGACGAGCGTGACGAGAAGCATTATGGGAAAGGGAAAATCCATCCGTCACCCCCCCCCTACACCAGCGATGCGATCCAGAGCGCGGCCATGAAGCCGAGCGCAAGAGACGTGGCCCACAGCAGGCTCTCGATGAAACGCATGACGCCGGATATGGTGTCGCCCGATAGCATGTCGCGCGTCGCGTTCGTGATGGCAACGCCGGGAATCAAGAGCATGATCACGCCGATGATTGCCATATCGATGGACATGTGTGGAACGAGCCTGGCGACAAGGCAGATGATTAGGCCGGTGACGAGCGAGGTCGCAAAATTGAAGACAATCGTATTGGGCGTGATAGGCCGGAAGTACTTGAGCGCAGCACACACGAACAGCGCGATGACAGCCGACAAAATGCCATCGAGAATGGTGCCGCCAAAGAAGATGGCAAACCCGCCGGCCGATAGCGCACCGCCCAGATACAGCGACAGCTTCGGAAAGGGCTTACCCTTGATGCGGTCAAGCCTTCTGCGCAACTCGCGGGCCGGCAGAGGCGCCTGGCAGCACTCCTCGCAGAGCTTGCTCAGAGCCTCCAGACGATCGAAGTCAGTCGAACCCTCATTGGCGATGCGTCGGGACATCGTCTTCTCGACATCGCCCGGAAGCGTGATGGTCACGATGATGACGGCCGTGATGACGAGCACGTTCATCTTGTAGGCGCCGTAGGCCCTTCCCATGCGCGCGAGCATGTGCTCGACGGTGTGAACGTCGGCACCGGACGTGAGCATCGCCTCGCCGATGTCGAGCATATACGAGAACACGTCGAAGTCGACGACGAGCGTCGCATCGCTTGCGTTTGTCTCTATCGTGACCGTCTCAGCCATCTTCCTCGCGATCAACGTACGTGTACTACCCTATGATACGTGTTCGGACTCGCATTCGCACTTCGTTCCGTCGCCATCGCCTTCGCAATAGACCGCATCCTCGGGACGACCCTCGAGATATGCCTCCATGGAATAGCGGGTGATATCGCTACGATTGATGATGCCGCAGATCTTGCCATCCTCCATGACCGGCACCTTCTTGAGATGATTATCAGCCAGCACGCGGCAGACCTCGTCGATGCTCTCGTGCACATTGACACTCAGGAAGTTGCGCGTGCCAATGGTGGCAACCGGCTTTTCCATGAGCTCCTCGAGCTTCTCGTCGTAACCGCGCTTGTCCTGCGCCGTCATGGCGATGAGCGCAACCGGATCCATGAAGGACTTGGAATTACGCGCAAGGTTCTTGAGGATATCGCCGTCAGATATGAAACCGACGGGCCTATCCTCGTGATCAACAATGGGACAGGCGCTGATGCCCTCGTTGATGAAGAGCTGCATGGCTGCCTGCACCGTATCGTCGCTACGCAGCACGTACACATCGCGCTTCATGATGCGCTCGAGCAGGGTCTTGTTCTCGCCAGCGACACCACGCTCGCGTACGGTCTCGCCCTCGGCACCCGTCGCCTCGATCGTACCGGGCTTGCCCTTGACGAAGATGATGGTGAGGATCGCGCCGATGAGCACGAGCGCCGTGCAGATGACAAAGGCGATGTTGAAAGCCGTCATGGATGCCTCGATTGGCGGGTTGGGACCGCCAATCTGCACCTGGGCCGCCGTGTAGATCGAGACGACGAGCGCCGTGCCGAGCGAGCCCGCGACCTGCCGCAGCGTATTGTTGATGGACGTGCCGTGATTCATGAACTTGGTGTCAAGCGCGTTCATGCCCCAGGTGGTGATGGGCATGTTCACGAGCGCCATCGAGAACATGCGCACGGCGAACAGAATCGTGATGACGGCGATTGACGTGTTCGTACCGACAAAGACAAAACCCAACGTGGTTGCCGCGAGCAGGAGCATACCGACGATGCCCATCGCACGTGCGCCATGCTTGTCGAAAATGCGCCCCGCAATGGGGTTCATGATGCCCATGATGATGGCACCGGGCATGATGACAAGACCGGACACCGTAGCCGAAAGGCCCATGAGGTCCTGGACATAGATGGGCATGAGCACGGGGGCAACGAGCAGGGACGCCTGAACGAGCATGCCGATAATGGTCGCAATGAGGAAATTGCGGTTGAAGAGTATGCGCACGCGCAGCATCGGCGTCTCGAGATGCAGCTGCCTGAAGAAGAACCAGACGATGCACGCGCAGCCAACGAGAATGGTGATACCGCTCACGAGGTCGATGCCGTTGGAGCCAAAGACGCTGAATCCGTAGAGCAAGCCGCCAAAGCCAAGCGTGGAGAGCACGACGGAAAGCGGATCGAGCGCCGCGTCGCCTTTGGTCTTGGGGCTGCGTTGCTCGATGAGAAAAGCGGCCGCCACGACAACGACGGCAACAAGCCCCGCGATGACGTAAAACATGACATGCCAGTTGACCGTATCGACCATGATGCCCGAAATCGTGGGACCAATGGCCGGGGCAAAGGCGATGATGAGGCCGAAGACGCCCATGGCCGAGCCCCTGCGGTCGACGGGGAACATGACAAGCAGAACGGTCATCGACATGGGCATGAGTATGCCCGCACCTATCGCCTGGACGAGGCGCCCGGCTAGGAGAACGCCGAAATCCGGGCCCCAGCCGCACAACAGCGAGCCTACGGCAAAGACGCTCATGGAAAACAGGAAGAGACGACGTACCGAGAAGCGATCCTGGAGATAGGCGGTAATGGGAATCATGATGGCGTTCACGAGCGTGAAGCCCGTGGTAAGCCATTGGCCCGTCGCCGCATCGATGGACATCTCGGCCATGATGGCGGGAAGCGCCGGCGTGACGAGCGTCTGGTTAAGAATGGTGACGAACGTGCCGACCACGATGACGGTCAGCATCATCCATTGCTTTCTGGTAAGACCCATGTGAATAATCATCCCCTTTTATACGCACTCTACGATAGCACTAAACGAAAGACGCGTGCGAAACCGCCGGACGATCACGTAGTGTTTAGGATGACCTGCGCTTTGGTGGTGGGCCGTTAGGGGTTCGAACCCTAGACCTTGGGATTAAAAGTCCCCTGCTCTGCCAACTGAGCTAACGGCCCACAGCGCAGCGGATGACATTCTAGCAGATTGACACGAGCGTGAAACCTTGCAGACAATAGGATATCTCATCGATATTGGAGGGTCATGCGACGTAAGTATTGCTTTTTCGACTACGACGGGACACTGCGCTCGCGCGCGCTCGATACCATCCCGCCTTCCGCGCACACCGCGCTCGACAAGCTCCGTAAAAACGGTCACTTCGTCGCACTCGCAACGGGACGTTTGCAATCGGACGCGCTTGCTGTCCTAGCGCCCCAGGGCATCGATACCATGGTCGCCGATGGCGGCAACTCCATCACCATCGACGGCAAGCTCATCTCCATCGAGGGCATGCCGCTGGTGCCCTCACGCGCCTTTGTCCATCGACTTGACGCAGATGGATGGGCTTGGGCGGTCAATCACGAGAACGCGCGCACCTGCCTGACACGTGACGAACGCTATGCAGGCCTCGTGAGCAATCTCTACTACGCCCCCATCATTGACCCTGCGCTTGATATCGATACGCTCGACCCCATCTACAAGATCTTCGTCCCCTGCAAGGCTGGCAAGGAACGGTCAATCGACTTCACCGGCGTAACATGGGCACGTTACTCGAACGAGCTCGTGTACGTGGAGCCGACGGACAAGGCGCGTGGCATACGCAAAATGATGGCGCTGCTCGATGCGCCCATCGAGGACGTTGTCGTCTTTGGAGACGGCACGAACGACGTCGACATGTTTCGCCCCGAATGGACCAGCGTAGCCATGGGCAATGCCGTACCCGAGCTCAAGACACGCGCCGATCTCGTGACGACGAGCGTCGATGAAGACGGCATCTGGAACGCTTGCGTAAAGCTGGGGCTTATCGAAGGATAGCAAGCGCGCATCAGGCTTGCTTACAAACTTACGCTACGGATTCTTCCGCCCCGGCCTCGGGAAGCAAGCTGTCTGACGTGTCGGGCAGCGCCTGCTGACCACGGGGACGGATGATTGGGGCGCCGTTGCCCTTGATGTAATCGCCCGTGATGACCACTGACCCGATGGTGTCGTCTTTGGGAACCTCGTACATGATGTCAAGCATGAAACGCTCGATGATGGCACGCAGAGCGCGGGCACCCGTATCTTGCTCGAGAGCAAGACGCGCGATCTCGCGCAGCGCAGACTCGTCGAATTCCAGCTCGACGTCATCGAAGGCCATGAGCGCCTGGTACTGTTTGATGAGCGCGTCATGCGGTTTGACGAGGATGTCGAAGAGCATCTGCTCGTCAAGGGCCTCCATCGTGCACAGGATGGGCAGACGACCAAGGAACTCGGGAATGAGGCCGTATTCCTTGAGATCCTCGACCTTGACGTTCTTGAGAATGTCGCGATCTTCATCGTAGTTCTCGCGTACCGCAGAGCCAAAGCCAATGCCCGCACTCTTGTTGAGGCGCTTCTTAATGATGGCATCAAGACCCGGGAATGCGCCACCACAGATGAAGAGGATGTTGCTCGTGTCGATGGTGGCGTTTTGCGAAAACGGTGTCTTCATGCCACCCGAAAGCGGCGCCTCCATCGTCGTGCCCTCGAGCACTTTGAGCAAGCCTTGCTGCACGGACTCGCCGCCAATGTCGCGGCCACCTCCCGTACCCTCGGGACCGCCGTTGCGCTTGGCGATCTTGTCGATCTCGTCGATGTAGACGATGCCATGCTCGGCACGCTCAATGTCGCCTTCGGCTGCGGTGATAAGTTTGGTGATGATGCTCTCGATGTCATCACCAACGTAACCAGCCTGGGTAAGCGTAGTCGCGTCCGCAATGGCCAGGGGCACATCGAGCAGATTGGCGAGCGTCTTGATGATGTAGGTCTTGCCCGTGCCCGTGGGACCAAGCATGAGGATGTTGCTCTTGTCGATCTGCACGTCGCTCTTTTGCGTGGCGTCATAGCGCTTGTAGTGGTTGTACGTCGAGACGGCCACGATTTTCTTGGCAAGCTCCTGGCCAACTACGTACTCGTCGATCTGCGCCTTGAGCTCATGAGGCTTGGGGACGGGAGCCATGACGGGCTCGCCCTCTTTGCGCTTGGGCTGCTGCACGGGCGCACCCATGCCAAAGGGACTGCCGCTACCACTGCCTGTGAAAAAGCCGATGGGACTCCAGCCGCCAAAGGGGCCGTTATTCCCATTGCTCGCGTTATCGCCATCGACAGGCTCGCCATCGACTTCTTCGATCTGGTTGCCCTTCTCGTCGGTGGTCGTGCGCGGAGGATTATTGTCAGTATTGCCCTGTCCCGGCATGGTAAAGCCAAAGAGCTGGGACATCTTGTTCACCTCGCGCTCAAGACAGGCGGGGCATACGGGTGTGTTGGGAGGCAGCGTCACAAGCGCGCCGCCGGCTTCCTCCTCGGTCTTACCGCAGAAGCTGCAGCGCCTACTCGAGTTGCCGGTCGTAGTATCGGACATGAAATGGTCCCTTCATCGTGCGGCTTGTGAGCCGACAATTGAAAACATGGCGACTATATTGCCCCATTTATTCCGCATTTGCCGAGATGGACAATGAACCGTTACCGTACGGCAAGTGCTTATCGTTTCTTGGACGATGTCTCCTGAATCGCGCTTCTCACCGATGGCGAGGGGGTGTAATTCCCGGAATAGGGACTGCCATGAAACGCCGTGTAGGTCGTGTACGCGTAGGTGGGACCGTCGATGTAATCGCCGTTGATGTCATCGTCGTTGAACTCGGGGTTGAAATTGTCCAGACCCTCGAAGAGGGGCTTGCCTTCCTTGAAGTTTTTATCCAGCAAGTCAAAAACGTCGAGGTACAAGACTGCCTGCCAGTCGCCGTTGATGGTGGATGCGCCAATGGGCAGCTGCGCCGACTCCATCGACTCGACATCCATACCCCTCATGTTCATCGCGAGTGACAAAATCCTATCAACGCTCATGTTCGTCTCGACGCTCTTCGAAAGGCTTTCGATAAGACCCGGCAGCTTGGTGACATCTTGTGCGAGCACTCCCTTGGCGATGGCCTTGATGAGGTTTCGCTGATTGAGCGTGCGCTGGTAATCGCCCATGGCATAGGCGCCCTGGTCGATGGGCCATCCATGACGGCAACGCGCAAGCACGAGCGCTTGCTCGCCGTTGAGAAGGACCTCATCGCCTGCAGGAAGGATGATATCCGGTTCGCTCTCGTCCTCGTTGTAGCTGGCCGTTCCCTCAGGAACCTCAACGGTGACGCCCCCGAGTGTGTCGACGAGATCGAGGAAGCCCTGGAAGTAGACGATCGCGTAATAGTTAATCTTGATATCGAGTATCTCGTTGAGCGTGCTCACGAGCAAGTTGTACCCACCATACTCGATGACGGAATTGATCTTGCAATAGCCGTGACCATCGACTTTGACGCGCAGATCACGAGGAATGGACAGGATGCTTACGCGCTGTGCCTTCTCATCGACGCGAGCAACCATGATCGAGTCCGAGCGCTCGCCAGCGTTGTAGTCGTCAACGGCCTCCCAACCTTCACGGGCATCGCTACCCATGAGAAGCACGTAGTATGGCTTGTCTGCCGCAGGCGCGGTGAGGTTGGTGATGTCCTGGGTGCCCCTGATGTTGTTGGAGATGTTGTTATACCAGACGGCCACTGCGATGCCACCGCATGCGAGCACGACTACGAGCGCGATGGCAATGCCGAGGGCAATCTTCTTGCCGCGCGACATGCCCCGCTTGCGACCAACGTAGTTGGAAGCCGCATATTCAGATGCGCCAGTCGGCGCCTGCGAACGAGCACGGCGCGGTGCACTCGCACGCTGTTGCGCATGCGAACGATCCCGGGAGCTCATTTTCCTATGGGCATCCCCCTGTCCTCTGTCGCCTGCGCGATTGCGCACGTTTGAGGCCGAACGCTCGTCAGTCGAGCGAACGCGACGCCCCGATTGCGCATAGCGCCATGCATCAGAATGCTGATTGGGATGTTGCTGTCGAGAACGGGAGGAAGAACGGGGGATATCACGCATGCCCTCTTGAGAATCGTGGCGAGCACTTGAGCTCTGCGCGCTGTACCGTGCATTTCGCTGAGAGCCAGATTGGGGCCTTCTGTTTGCACCGGAACGGTAGTTATCGCCCGAGCTGCGCCTATTCCTGTTGCCGTTGGCGCGGTTTCGATTGGATCGGCGATCCTCTCCCATAACCCCTCGTTTGATCGGGTACACGTTCAAGCCGGGCATACGAAGCACCATGCCGGGCATGTATGGTTCCGTATCCTAGCACAATTGCAATTCTCGCCCGGATGCTCTGCAAAATGCACACAGGCGCAGTAGATGGAAGGCCTATTCGTCCAATTGTTCGGAGTATTCAAGCCACGCATCCTCGAGCGCGGAAAGCTCATTTTGAAGCTGCGATATCTTGGCCTGTTGCTCGCCGAGGGCGACGTAATCGGTGCCGTCCATTTCGAGCAGCTCGGCACGCGCCCGCTCGAGCTTACTGCGTATCGTGCCCATTTTGCGCTCGACCGACGCGCGTTTCTTCTTGAGCTCGCGTAGCTCGCGTTGTAGGGGAATAGTCGCATCGGTGCGTTGACTTGTCCCCGGCATACTCGTCTGCCCCGGCTCCGCTCGCCTCCTGCGCTCGACCTCCTCGAGATAACCATCCACCCCACGGGGCATGTGGATGAGCTCGCCATCGATAAGAGCATACTGGTCGTCGGTGACGCGTTCGACCAGATAGCGGTCGTGGCTCACAATGAGTAGCGTGCCGGGCCACGAATCGAGCAAGGTCTCGAGCTGAGCGAGCATATCGGTATCGAGGTCGTTCCCCGGCTCATCGAGGATGAGCACGTTGGGACGATCGAGCAAGATGAGCATGAGCTGCAGACGGCGCTTCTGCCCACCCGAAAGGTCGCGTACAGGACAGCTGAGCTGATCTGCCTCGAAACCAAGCTCCTCGAGTAGCTGCATGGGAGACATGGTCTTGCCGTCGGCCATCTCGACGTAGATCTTGTGGCGATTGCACACCTCGCGCACGCGATCGTCGCCCAGATCCTCGAGCTCGCTGAGTTGTTGGGTGAGCACAGCGAACTTTACCGTCTGGCCAATCTCGACGCGCCCGTGAGTGGGATGCAACTTGCCCTCGATGAGCTTGAGCAGCGTCGTCTTACCCGCACCGTTGGCACCGAGGATCGCGATGCGCTCCCCCGCCCCGATGTTCCACTCGAGCGGCTTGATAATCTTCTTGCCGCCAAGCTCGACACTTGCGTCGCGTATGTGGATGACCTTCTTGCCCAGACGCGACATGGCCGTGCGGCGCAGTTCGACCTTCTTGCGCAGCGGCGGCTCGTCGGCGATAAGCGCTTCTGCTGCCTCGACACGAAAGCGCGGCTTGGTCGAGCGCGCCGGTGCACCGCGGGCAAGCCAGGCGAGCTCGCGCCTCAGGATGTTCTTGCGCTTGGCCTCGGCGACACGCGCCTGCCGCTGCCGTTCCACGCGTTGCATGATGTACGCGGAATAGCCGCCCTCGAAGGGTGTGACGATGCGATCATGCACCTCCCACATGTCGAGGCAGACCTCGTCGAGAAACCAGCGGTCATGTGTGACGAGCAGGAGTGCGCCCTCGCTATCGCGCCATCGGCTCTTGAGGTGCTCGGCAAGCCAGTGAATACCCTCTATGTCCAGATGGTTGGTGGGTTCGTCCATCATGAGAACATCGTAGTCACCGATGAGCACGCGGGCCAGGTCGACGCGACGACGCTGGCCGCCCGAAAGCGTTCCGATCTTGGCGTCCCACTCGAGATCGCTCACGAGCTCGGAAAGAATCGCACGAACGCGCGCATCGCCCGCCCATTCGTATTCGGGTCGATCGCCCACGATCGCATGACCGACTGTGTCGCCGTCATCGAGAGAATCTCGCTGCGAGAGCATGCCAACCGTGACGTTGCTCGTGCGCACGACGCGTCCGTCATCCGGCTCGGCCACACCCGCCAGAAGCTTGAGAAGCGTTGACTTGCCATCCCCGTTACGTCCGACGATGCCAATACGATCGCCCGAGTTGACACCCAGCGTGAGGGAGTCGAAGAGTCGGGCCGTGGGATATTCGAGTTGGATGTTCTCGCAGCCGAGGAGATACGCCATGCGCCTAGAGGCCCCGCTCGCAGCCCCAGAAGAAAAGCGCGACAGTGCCCGGACCAGTATGGCTGCCGATGGTCGTACCGATGCTGTAAATCTCGACCTTCCCGCGCATCTTGGGGAAGCGCTGCTCGACAAGATCGGCTACCGCACGCGCATCTTCCATGCAGTCACTCTCGCTGATGAAGACCGGACCGTCGTAGTCGAGGCCCTTGTCGGCAGTTTGCTCCATCTTCTCGACGATGCGCTTGATAACCTTCTTCTTCGAGCGAATCTTCTCGCGCGGAATGAGACGGCCGAGGGAATCCATATTGAGCAGGGGACAAATACCGAGCATGGAGCCCACGAAACCGCTCAGTGGTTTTACACGGCCACCCTTGATGTAAAAGGTGAGATCAGTGGAGAAGAACCAGTGCCAATCGTTGAGCTTGTGGGCCTCCGTCCACTCGGCAAGCTCGTCGATTTCCATACCCTGTGCGCGCCTTTCTGAAAGCGCCTGCATGAGCAGACCAAAGCCACTCGAGGCGGCAAGCGAGTCAATGACGTGAATCTTGCGCTCGGGAAATTCGTCCTCGAGCAGCTTGGCGGCGATACGAGCCGACTCGACCGTTCCCGAGATGCCCGAGGAAAGCGAGACGTGCAAGACGTCCTTGCCCTGCTCGAGAAACGAGCGGAAGAACTTCTCATACTCGCCCGTGCCAATGGCGGCAGTCTTGGTCTCGGCGCCGTCTTTCATCGCCTGATAAAACTTGTCGAAGGGGATCGTCTGTCCCAAGTCATCCGGGTATTCGACACCATCGATGTAGAAGTGGAAGTAGATGCACTCGAGGCCGAGCTCATGTATCTTCTCGGGAGTCAAATCGACGGTCGACTCGCAGCTCAAGACGTAATCAGACAATGGGACCTCCTTATGACCTGCAACGCATGGGTTTTACGCGCATTTGTATATTTTCTCGCATCATGAGGAGCATTTCCAGCTGGAAAACGGAACGGACTATGCAAATCTACGGTAGAATACCTTGGGCACATTTCGGTGCCCCTCCCAGATGGAATGGATGAATAGATGGACCTGACGCTTCCGGTGTTCATTGCGCAAGCGGGCGCTCACCCCGCGCTCATCGTCGTTCTGGTCCTCGTCATCGGCGTCACCGTCATATCGGGCGCGACCGACGCCCCCAACGCCATCGCCACGGCCGTCTCGACACGCTGCCTCAAACCGGGCACGGCGCTTGCCCTAGCCGCCGTCTTCAACTTCGTCGGTCTCGTGGGCATGACCTACATCTCGACGGCGGTCGCGCACACCATGTTCAACATGGTCAATTTCTCGGGCAACACGCATCAGGCGCTCATGGCACTCATAGCGGCGATGATTGGCTCCATCGGATGGGGTTTCTTCTGCTGGTATCGCGGCATTCCTGCATCCAAGTCCCATTCACTTATCGCCGGTGTCACTGGTGGTGCCATCGCCATGAACGGCCTTGCGGGCGTTGTCATCGGCGAGTGGATGCTCGTCATATACGGCATGATCTTCTCGCTCGTCGCGGGCTTCGCGCTGGGCTGGCTAAACACCAAGATCATCGAATTCTTCTTTTCCCATACCAACCGGTTCAGGGCAAATAGCGTCTGCGTCATCCTGCAAGACGTCTGCGCTTGCGCGCTCTCGTTTCTCCACGGAGCGCAGGACGGCCA
>CAYLYJ010000029.1:0-15693 GCA_964388185.1 uncultured Coriobacteriaceae bacterium | reverse complement strand
CGCGCACGCCGTCGCGCACACCGGTGGCGCGCATGTCGGGCACCACGGCGAAGTACTGCCAGACGTCGAGGCCGGCGTTCTCGATCTCCTCGCGCACGATGGCATCGGCCTCGCGCAGCGCCTCGAGGCGGTCGCGCGTGATGGCGCCGAGGCAGCGCACGCCCAGGCCAGGGCCGGGGAAGGGCTGGCGCTCGACCATGCTCTCGGGCAGGCCGAGCTCGCGGCCGACGACGCGCACCTCGTCCTTGAAGAGCAGCTTGACGGGCTCGACTAGGTCGAACTGCAGGTCCTCGGGAAGGCCGCCCACGTTGTGATGCGCCTTCACGCCGTCTTGGGACTCGAGGATGTCGGGGTAGATGGTGCCCTGCGCGAGGAAGTCGACCTCGTCGCCGACCTTGCGGGCCTCCTCCTCGAAGACGCGGATGAATTCGCCGCCGATGATCTTGCGCTTGGCTTCGGGCTCGTCGACGCCGGCGAGCAGGCCGAGGAAGCGATCGGTCGCGTCGACGTAGACGAGGTTGGCGTCCATCTGGTTCTTGAAGACGTCGATGACCTGCTCGGACTCGCCCTTGCGCATGAGGCCGTGGTTCACGTGCACGCAGATGAGGTTCTTGCCGATGGCCTTGATGAGCAGCGCCGCCACGACCGAGCTGTCAACGCCACCGGAAAGAGCCAGCAGTACCTTGCGGTCGCCGACTTGCTCGCGTATGGCCTGCACCTGCTCGTCGATGAATGCCTGGGCGAGCTCGGGGGTCGTGATACGTTCCATGTCGTCGGGTCGCTTGTTGGGGTCCATGCGCTTCCTCCTCGAAGGCGTCGTGATTATGTCGTCATGGGTGATTCTAGCGCATTGGTCGCTGCACGTTTCGCATGATGGGCAATGGGCAACCGACTGGGGGAGTAGCATCGACGTAGAGCGATTTACCGTAGCGCCACATTCCATCTTAGAGTTGGAAATCATACAATAGGCAGAATAGCGCGGCGCCGAAAGCTCGGCGCAGTGCATCATGAACATTCGAAAGGGGAGATGCGTCGATGTATCACGGTGAGCTCACCATGTACCTTTCCGGCCTCGATGACGCGAGCGTGCAGGCGCTCCAAGATGTCCCCGCGCTGGATCCCTTCACGCATCGCTTCGTCTCGACTCCTTCGTTCGACCCGGACCTCGCGGCCAATGCCGACTTGACAATCGTCGCGCTTGACGCCGAGGCCGATACCTGGGTCTTGCAGGATTTTCTCGAAGACAAGGATGATCTCTGCGATGTCATAGCGCTTGCTCCCACCGGTCGCTCGGCCGAGACCGCTGGGCTACTGTCGCGTCTCTCCGATATCTGGCCTGATGGCATGCCCCCAAGCGAGCTCGTTTGGCGTTTCGAGGGATGGCAACGCCGCCGTAAGGAGCGTGCGGATGCCCTCGAGACCGCCCAATTCCTCGAGGCGACCATCAACTCCATCCCCTGTCTGGTCTGGTACAAGACCGCCGATGGCATTCACGAGAAGGTCAACGACAGCTTCTGCGAGACGGTTGGCAAGGAGAAAGATGACGTCCAGGGTCGTGGGCATGCCTACATCTGGGACGTGGAGTCTGACGATCCCGCCTGCATCGAGTCGGAGGCCCAGGTCATGGCCACGCGCAAGACCTGCGTTTCCGAGGAGGTCGTCCAAAGTGGTAGCGGCACGAAGCTTTTGACGACCTACAAGTCACCGTTGTACGATCTCGACGGTAGCGTCATGGGCACCGTGGGCGTTGCAATTGACGTGACGCAGGAGCGTGCCTACGAGCGCGATCTGCTTCAGAAGAACCAGACGCTCGAGAACATGTTCACCGCCATGGACTGTGGTGTGCTCACGCACACGCTCGATGGGACGCGTGTCATCGGTGTGAACCAGGCCGCGCTCGACATCCTTGGGTACGAGTCCGAAGAAGACCTGCTCGCCCATGGATTCGACATGGTGGCCGACTCGGTCGTTGATTCCGACAAGGAGATGCTGCGCGAGAAGTTTGCCACGCTCAAGCAGGCGGGCGATAGCGTGAGCTTCGAATATAGCGTGCATCACGAGGACGGCAAGATTCTGCACGTACTCGGAAGCGCCAAACTGATAGAGCAGGATGGCGAGCTCATGTACCAGCGTTTTCTGCTGGACTATTCAGATCAGAAGCACGAGGAGGAGCGTCGCGAACGGCGCCAGCAGTCCTTTATACGTGCACTGGGCGTAAACTACCTGGTCGTGTGTTCGTTCGACTTGAATACTGGCAGGGGAGAGCTCCTGCGCATCTCCGACGAGGCGGACGAGGAACTTCGAGGCATCTTCGGGGGGTCCTTGACGTACGAGAAGTCTCTCTATGATTACGTGAACATTCGGACGCTGCCCGATGACCGCTCCATGCTACGTGATATGCTCGCGCGCGACCGCGTCCGGGAGGAGCTCGAGGAGCGCAAACGCATCAACGTCATGTACCGCTCGCTCGTCGATGGCGTGATGGGGTACCGCCAGGTGACGCTCGTGCGTGCCGGGTCGTGGGCCGAGGATTCCGGTGATGACCGTCTGGTGGTCATGGGCCTGCGCAACGTCGATCGCGAGACGCGCGAGGAAATCGAGCGAAAGGAGCAGCTCGAGGAGGCGCTGCAGCGTGCTAATCGCGCTAACGAGGCGAAGAGCCTCTTCCTCTCCAACATGAGCCATGACATCCGCACGCCCATGAACGCCATCATCGGCTTCACGACGCTGGCGACCAACCATATCGACAACGTCGAGCGCGTCGAGGACTACCTGGGCAAGATCCAGGCCTCCAGCACGCATTTGCTCGACCTCATCAATGACATCCTGGACATGAGTCGCATCGAGTCCGGAAAGGCATCGGTCGAGGAGAAGCCGTGCGACCTCGTGGAGGCAGCGGAGCATCTCGGCTCCATCGTCCAGTCCGAGGTCGGCGAGAAGGGCCTGCGCTACGAGGTCGATCTCTCCGGGTTGCACCATCCGATCGTCATGTGCGACGAGCTCAAGCTCAAGCAGGTGCTGCTCAACATACTGGGCAATGCGGTCAAGTTCACGCCCTCCGGCGGTTCGGTCTCGTTCTCGATAACCGAGGCGGATGCGGATGCCGACGGTAAGGCGAATTACACGATGACGATTGCCGACAGCGGCATCGGCATGGACGAGGCGTTCATCAAGCACATCTTCGATCCGTTCGAGCGCGAGCGGACCTCGACACTGTCCGGCACGCAGGGCACTGGCCTGGGCATGTCAATCGCCAAACGTCTCGTGGATATGATGGGCGGGAATATCGACGTGAGCAGCGTGAAGGGCGAGGGCAGTACCTTTAGCGTGACGCTTTCCCTCGAGACACTGGAGGAAAGCGCCGTTCCGGTCCAAGGGGACTGCAACCGTCAAGAGCTTTCCGAGCAATTGCATGGCCTGCGCATTCTGCTCGTGGACGACAATCTCCTCAACCGCGAGATTGCCACCACGCTACTGGAGGATGCGGGATTCGTGGTCGAGCAGGCGGTCGATGGCAGGGACGCGATCGATCATCTTTCCGATGCGGCGCCCGGGTACTACCAGCTCGTCCTCATGGATATTCAGATGCCGGTCATGAACGGATACGAGGCTGCTACCATTGTGCGTTCCATGGAAGACCCTGTCATTTCGCACATTCCCATCCTCGCCGTCACCGCGGACGCGTTCGAGGAAGACCGCCAGAGGGCGCTCGATTGCGGTATGGACGGGCATATCGCCAAGCCAATCGAAATTGACAATCTGCTCGCTGCACTGGAGGAGATACTGCTTTCCGCATAGCACATGGTCACGTCTCCTCGCATCTCATTTCCGAGCGTATCGTGACCTTTGGCATCTCTATCTATGCTGCGATATAATCGATGGGCACATCACATTTTGGAGAGGAGATCAGCATGGGCAAGAAACTGATAGCCGTTTTGTGACGCTGGCCTGCGCCTGCACGTTGTGCCTCGCGCTTGTTGGCTGCGGAGGCGGCGACCCCAAGGCGAATTTCGTCGGTGCATGGGAGCTCGAGACGATCGAGGATGCCGATCTGGGAACGGTCGATACGGCTATCCTCAAGCAGATGAACATGCCTGTCAACATGACGCTCAACGAGGATGGCTCGGCTGACTTCGTCATGTTCGGCCAGAGCATCGACGCGACCTGGGAGGCAAACAGCGCAACGC
Organism: uncultured Coriobacteriaceae bacterium; assembly: GCA_964388185.1. Lineage (GTDB taxonomy): Bacteria > Actinomycetota > Coriobacteriia > Coriobacteriales > QAMH01 > QAMH01. Next base: position 11,506 of record CAYLYJ010000029.1, on the reverse strand, counting down.
AGATGACGCTCACGCTCGCGGGTGAGGGCGATGCCATCTTCACGCTTGCCGAGGGTAAGCTCACGAGCAACGATGGCGAGACGACAATGATTTTCGCGAAGGCAGACAAAGCGTCATAGCGTCCGCTTTGCATACCATTGCGAAAGACCCCGTCTATTTGAGTGTAGACGGGGTCTTTTTTCATCAGCGGATGAAGTTCGTGAACGTTGGCTGCTCGCGCTCGGGCAGGCCGTATGCGTCCTTGCCGAGGGCTATCGATTTCATGAGGAAGGTCATATTGCGTGCCAGGGTGCGCATCTGCTGCATGCCCTCGGCGTCCTGTGAGGCTTCGCCCGGCAGTCTGCCGTGTGCGCCATTCCAATACTGGCCAGACGCAATGGGCATGCCCGAGATGCCGAAAAACTTGTTGAGCTCGTCGTAAGTCGCCGTCAATCCACCACGACGCGAGACGGCTACGGCCGCTCCCACCTTCATGGTCTTGTCGAAGTGCGTGCTGTAGAACAGGCGCGTGAGGAAGGCGACGAGCGTGGCGTTGGCAGATGCGTAGTAAACGGGGCTTCCCACTACGAGTCCATCGGCTGCCTCGAAGAGCGGCGCGGCTTCGTTTACGGCATCGTCAAAGACGCAATGCGCCGTTTGCATGCACGACCCGCATGCGATGCATCCGCGTATGTCGAGCGAGCCAATGCGCAGAGTCTCGGTCTCGATCCCCTCGGTTTCGAACACTGCCGTCATTTCAGCCAAAGCTCGGGCTGTGTTGCCGTTTGGCCGCGGGCTCCCGTTTACGAGAAGGACCTTCATGGTGCTCCCATCTTCGTCATTTGCGATACGGGACGATTGTAGGCGAATGGCATCGTGAGCGTGGAGACGATTTCGCGCATGGGAAACGATGGGACGTGGATGTGCTTCGTGACGGCGTGCTTGGCTGCATACGGTCGCCGGAGTTTTCGCATGCAGCCAGCCATTTCGTATGAGGCGGGCGCTAGACGGCGTCGACGCCCTGCTCGCCGGTGCGAATGCGTACGACCTCCTCGACGGCGCTCACGAAGACCTTGCCGTCGCCGACCTCTCCGGTACGCGCCGTCTCGCAGATGAGATCGACGATCTCTTGCGTGCGCTCATCGTTCACTACGAGCTCGAAACGCACTTTGGGAACCATGTTGAGCAGGACCTCAGTGCCACGGTAGTACTCGCTCCAGCCGTGCTGGTTACCGCAACCCATGACTTGCGTAATCGTCATGCCCGAGACGTTCGCGTTGAAGAGGGCCTCCTTGAGCGGCTCGAGCTTCTCGGTTCTCACGATTGCGATGATTCTCTTCATTATCGTGTCCTTTCATCTATTGGGCGCATGCACGCCACATCCTAGTCGAGTCCCAGATATGCAGGGTATGCACTCTCGCCGTGGAGGGCGACGTCGAGACCGGCGGCCTCGTCTTCCTCGCTGACGCGTGCCTTGCCCTTGTAGATGGCTTTGACGATGAACCCGAGGATAAGGCCGCCGACGATGACGAAGGCTATGGTGATGAGTATGCCCAGCATCTGGCTTACGAGCAGCGAGGGATCGCCCGTGTAGAACAGGCCGCCAAAGTCGGTCCAGGAAAGCTCGGGCACGCAGAACAGGCCGGTGAGGATACCGCCGACGATACCGCCGACGGTGTGACAACCAAAGGCGTCGAGTGCGTCATCGTAGCCGATCTTCTTCTTGAGGAACGAGATGGCGAAGAAGCAGCAGGGCGAGACGAACGCACCCATGACGATGGCCGCCCAGGGCTCGACGAAGCCGGCTGCCGGCGTGATGGCAACGAGGCCCGCGACGAGACCCGTGCATGCGCCAACGAGTGTCGGCTTGCCCACCTTGATGCGCTCGACGAGCATCCAGGAAAGTAATCCGGCAGCAGAGGCGGCGACGGTGTTGAGTAGGGCCAGGGCCGCCACTCCGTCTGCCGCGAACTCCGAGCCGGCGTTGAAGCCAAACCAGCCGAACCACAGTAGGCCGGCACCCAAAACGACGAAGGGTACGTTATGCGGACGATAGCTCATGAGGCCGAAGCCCTTGCGACGTCCGATGATGAGGCAGAGCATGAGGCCGGTGAGACCTGAGCTGATGTGCACGACGTCGCCACCCGCGAAGTCGAGGGCACCGATCATGTCGCCGATGAGGCTTCCATCGCCGCCCCAGACCATGTGGGCCAACGGCGCGTAGACGAGTGGTACCCAAAGGACCACGAACAGGATGAGGGCGCCGAACTTCATACGGCCGGCGACGGCACCTGTGATGATGGCCGTCGTGATCATGGCGAAGGCGAGCTGGAAACCGATGTTCACGATGGAGGGGTAATCGAGCCCTTCGCCGTTGACGCTTTCCTCGGCGAACATGTCCGTCACGGCACTGAAGCAACCGATTTGATCGATGCCGCCGAAGAACGGTAGAGCACCGTCCCCGCCATAGGCAAAGGACCATCCGAACAAAACCCAGATGACGCCGACGACGCCGATGACGCCAAAGACCATCATCATCGTGTTAACGACGTTTTTGCGCCTGGAAAGGCCACCATAGAAGAAGGCTAGTCCCGGCGTCATGAGGAGCACCAACATGGTGCATACGATCATGAATGCAGTTGTTCCCGTATCAAACATGAGAATCCTCCTTTTCTCTCCTCCTGACACCTTCATTTTTCGGTCAGCATTGTTTCAATGCAGTTTCGGGGGTGTTACTTTGTGTTTAACGCTGACAGGGCAGAGGATGCTTTGCTGTTGTTCGTTCGAGTAGAGGGAACGTCACATGGACCAGAAGATCGCAGACGAGCTGATGCGTGCCGGTCTGGAGCTGCGTCATGACGAAAACGGGCTTGTGCTCGAAGGCGACGGTATGATCTTGCGCGCAAGTTTCGATGATATGAAGCGTCGCTTGCTTCCCGGCAAGATCAATCGTGAGCTTCTCGTCCGCGCTTGCAAGATCAAGGGCGTTGCGGCACCGAGGCTCGTCGATGCGACCGCCGGGCTCGGTCAGGACTCTCTCTTGCTCGCTGCCGCCGGATTTACCGTCACCCTCTTCGAGTGCAATCCCGTCATCGCGCTTCTGCTCGCTGATACCGTCGAGCGCGCCCGCTTGGATCCCGAGCTCGCTGAGGCTGCCAGTCGCATGCACGTCGTGGAGGGCGATAGCGTCGCCGCTTTGCGCGCGTTTGACGAATCCGTCGACGTCGTCTATCTCGATCCGATGTTTCCCGGGCGCACGAAGAGCGCGGCGGTGAAGAAGAAGTTCCAACTTCTGCATCGACTTGAGATGCCGTGTCAAGACGAAAAGGCGCTGCTTGATGCTGCACTCGGCGCTCGTCCGCGCAAAATTGTCATTAAACGTCCAATCAAGGGGCCATATTTGGCCGGCGTGAAGCCTAGTTATGAGTTATGTGGCAAGGCGGTGCGCTACGATTGCATCGTCATCACTCGCGGTTCTTGACGTGACGGGTAAGCAGCGAGAGTATAATTGCCACGTTTTGACATACGCGTGAGGAGTAGTAATGAGCAGCGATTGCATTTTCTGCAAACTTGTCGCAGGAGAGATTCCGTCCACCAAGGTGTACGAAGACGAATACGTGTACGCGTTCGACGATATCGAGCCCGAAGCTCCCGTCCACGTGCTCGTCGTCCCCAAGACGCACTACCATGAGCTTAACGACGAAGTGCCCGCAGAAGCTCTCGGTCATATCATGGCGGCAATTCCCAAGGTCGCCAAGATCAAGGGCGTTGACGAGTCGGGTTTCCGCTGCATTATCAACGTTGGCCCGGATTCTGCTCAGACCGTGCCGCATATGCACGTACACGTCATCGGAGGCGCCAAGATGGGTCGTGCCACCTTCGAAGGTTCCTGGCGCGAATAGGAGTCACGACGTTATCAAATGCCTTTCATTGGGGCACGTGGCCGCTCGGGTCGCGTGCCCCTTTGCATGCCCTCGCATCTGCGCTATCATGCGCCAAGCATGCGAGCATGGTGGTGGCGACACCCGTACGCCTCGGGGCCGCACACGCATATACCGTGCCCCATGTGCCATAGGGCATCACGCTGCCTACGTACAGAGCTTGTATTCGAAGAGAAACGGGACTCGCATATGACGTACAAGGAAAAGCTCCAACAAGCCAATAGGGAGGCGCTCGCGGCCGTCATCGGCCTTGTCGCGACCATTGTCGTGTGGGCGTTGCTCGGATTCGGCGTTGCGCAGACGGGCATCATCGTCTTCTCCACGCCGCTTTGGGTTATCACCGGCTGCTTCGGCACCTTCGCGTTTGCCGTCGTCTTGTCTATCGTGATGGCGAAATTCGTCATGCATGACGTCGGCCTCGACGATGACGAGGAGGGGGTCGACAATGGAAGGTAATCCGCTCACTCTCATTCCGGTTCTCATCTTCCTGCTCGTCACGTTCGCGGTCGTCATGAGCGTTGGCAGGTTCAGGGCATTGCAAGGCGGAAGCTTCGTCTTTGAGTACTTCATCGGAAACCGAAGCCTTGGCGGTTTCGTCCTCGCCATGACCACCATCGCAACATACGGGTCTGTTAGCTCGTTCGTCGGTGGTCCGGGTCAGGCCTGGTCCGTGGGTTGGGGCTGGGTGTACATGTCTGCCGTCCAGGTAACCGCGCTCTTCCTGCTCTTCGGCATCCTGGGCAAGAAGCTCGCCCTCATCAGCCGCAAGATCGGCGCCGTCACCATCATCGACGTGTTACGCGCTCGCTACAAATCGGATGCGATTGCGAACATATCCGCTGTCATCATCCTCCTGTTCTTCATGGCAATGATGGTCGCCCAGTTCGTCGGTGGCGCCAAGATTTTCGAGTCGGTTACGGGTTATAGCTACGTTATTGGTCTGCTAATCTTCGGCATCGTCGTCATCTCGTACACGACGGTCGGCGGCTTTCGCGGCGTGGCGATAACGGATGCCATCTGCGGTGTCATGATGATCGTTGGCATCGTCATTCTCGCGGCGGGTATTCTCATTGCCGGCGGCGGCTACGAAAACATCATGAACACGATCATGGCGGAGAATCCCGCGATGATGGATCCGTTCTCTGATGGACAGATGCCCATCGGCCTGTATGTGACGCAGTGGTTGCTCGTGGGCGTACTCACGTTCTGCCTGCCACAATCTGTCGTGCGTTGCATGGGGTTCAGGGACGAGAAAGCTCTTAAAAACGCGATGGTTGTCGGCACGGTGATTATCGGCCTAATGATGATCTGCGTTACCTCGCTCGGCGTGCTTTCCAAGGGTGTGCTTCTCGGTTCACTCGATGAGTATGGCGGTTCGGTGGATAACATCATTCCAGCGGCGATCATGAGCACCCTTCCCGCCTGGCTCGCCGGCATCGCAATCGTGGGACCGATTGCCGCGTCGATTTCCACGGTCTCCTCGCTGCTCATCAGTTCGTCTTCGTCCATCATCAAGGACATGTACATGCATTACAGCGAGAAGAAGGGCAGACCGGTCAAGGATGCGCGCATCTCGAACCTCTCTCGCATTTTCACGTATGTAGTCGGCGTTATCGTACTCGTTATCGCCATCGCTCCGCCGGATGTCATCTGGAAGATCAACATGTTTGCTTTTGGCGGGCTTGAGACGGCGTTTTGCTGGGTGTTCGTCATGGGGTTGTTCTGGAAGCGAGCTCATGCCTGGGGTGCGCTCGCCTCGATGACCGGCGGCGTCCTGGTCTATTGCCTGACAATGGCCGTCGGCTTCAAGCCCTTCGACCTGCACCAGATCGTGCTCGGCGCGAGCGTGTCGCTGCTGCTCATGCTCGTCTTCTCCTGGTTGGGAACGAAGCGTGACGAGCGACGGGGCGTCGTCGATCAGCCTGATGGGGTCTTCTTCGTTGCCTAAGGGGCGCACGGACAATGCGCCTCGCCTCGACGGGGAGCGCAAACAGCGCATCTCGCCTCGACGTCGCTCCCTTGGACCTCGGCTCGATGCGCTATCCGCGCTTGTGTTGAAAGAGCTGGCAGCGCATCTCGTCTCGACGTCGCTCCCTTGGACCTCGGCTCGATGCGCTGCTTACGCTACATATTGCCTATAAGCGTCGAAGCACGAGATAGCAGTTCAAGTCGTCGTTGGGGCCGTCGGCGTTGAAGCGGTCGATGAGTTGTGCCCTGTCGGCCACGCGACTTGCGAACGCGTCGATTTCGGTGTCGGTGAAGTTGTGACAGTAGCGCCAGATTTCAGGCTCGCTCTGCCAGTCGAGTAGCCAGTCGCCCTCGTCGAGCTGTAGGTTTGGATGACGTTCGAGTGCGGCGGCGGTTGCCGTGCACGCTTTGCGGGAAAGTCGTTCGTCGCGTTCGAATTGCCAGAACGAAATGAGGATGTATCCTCCAGGAATAGTTTTATTAAGCATAGTGTCTAAAAATGCTATTCTCGCATGCATGCTGGGAATATGATGCATGAGTCCAAAAGCACAGGTCAGATTGCAAAGCGGTACGTCATTCAATTGATTGAGAAATGTGTTGTTCCATAAAGTAGATATGATATCTAAATTAATAAAATGGACATTATGCTTATTTTCTAAAAGCGCTTCGCAGGAATCAATCGCATATACGCGCAGCCGTGCATGCATGTTGTCGGCGAGGAAGTCCTCGAAACGGAGTGTTCCACAGCCAAGGTCGAGCACGCTGAGTTCAGAGCTCGGTAGCGCTTCGTTGCCAATTGTGGCCAGGCATCTCTCCCAGCCATGCCACGGGCGTGTCCTCGTCTGTGCGAAGGAGGCGGCGCAACGCGTATAGAATTCGCCGGTGAGAGCGTTGAGCGTGCTTGCGGTTTTGATATCCATGCGCTGCATTGTACGGCATTTATCTTGCCGAAGACTTGCGGACAGGCGACATGTCGAGCCGAGGTTTAAGGGGGCGAGCCGTAAGGACCGCGAAGCAGGCTGTCGGGGAGCGACCGTCGAGGCGAGACATATTGCCTGTCCGTTCTAGCATATTGGTTCACATACCAGCGCGTGAACCGATAGAATCGTGCATCATGTACGAAGTGCTCGTGGACATACTCGACGCCATACGAGCCCAAGGGGAGCTTGACGCCCTTGGGCTCGGCCAGGTCCTTAACCGCCACAACAAGCGTGCGGCGACGCGGGAGCGTGCCTATTCCAAGAAACGCGTGCTCCCGTACTACTTTAAGCTCAAGGAGGAGGATCCGGTTGCCTGGCAGGCGCTCGACATCGATGACGAGCTTGAGCGTCAGCTCTTCGCCACGCTCCGCATGAAGCCGCGTCGCACGGCAAGCGGCGTGGCTACCATCACGGTCATTACCAAGCCGGCGCCCTGCTCGGGCAACTGCCTGTACTGCCCCAATGATGTACGCATGCCCAAAAGCTACCTGCATCGCGAGCCTGCCTGCCAGCGAGCCGAGCGCAACTACTTCGATCCCTATCTGCAGGTCGCCTCGCGTTTGCGGGCCCTCAAGCAAATGGGACATGTCTGTGACAAGGTCGAGCTCATTATCCTCGGCGGCTCATGGAGTGACTACCCGGTTGGCTACCAAATATGGTTCGTGAGCGAGCTGTTTCGCGCTCTCAACGAGGCACCTGTCGGAGCCGACGTCCTCAAGGAACGAAAGGCCCTCTACCGTGAGGTGGGCATCGATGGACGCGACGATGTGCTCGCCGGGCAAACGCGCGATATCCAGGCTGCGGTCAATGACGGCGCACTCGACTTCAATAGCGCCGTACGACGGCTCTACGGTTTGGGAAGCGCCTGGGAGAATGTCGCCTCGTGGCAGGTGGCGGGCATGCTCGAGCTTGTTGAGCAGCAACGCATCAACGAGAAGGCCGCGCATCGTGTCGTCGGGTTGGTCGTTGAGACGCGCCCCGAGACGCTCGATGCGCCGATGCTTGCGCATCTGCGAGCACTCGGTTGCACGAAGGTCCAGATTGGCGTGCAGAGCCTGCGTTCTGACGTGCTCGAGCTCAACGGGCGACATGCGAACGAAGACGATCTGCGTCGGGCCTTCGAGCTTCTGCGCGTCTTCGGTTTCAAGATACACACGCATTTCATGGCAAATCTCTACGGATCCGACATTGCCAGCGACGAGGCCGACTACGCGCGGTTTGTGAGCGAGGCTGCCTTTCAACCCGATGAGGTCAAGCTCTATCCGTGCGTTCTCGTCGAGGGCACGGGACTTGTCAAACGATATGAGACGGGGGAGTGGCGTCCCTATGTGGAAGAAGAGCTCGTCGAGCTGCTGGCGCGCGATGTGCTCGCGACGCCGCCGTTCACGCGCGTCTCGCGCATGATTCGTGACATCTCTGCCGTCGATATCATGGCCGGCAGCAAGAAAACGAACCTGCGCCAGCTCGTCGAGGCAAGCGATGCGCTGAAGACCGGTGACGTGCGTGAGATTCGCTTTCGCGAGATTGCGGGTGAGGAGGTCGACGTCTCATCTCTTGTGCTCGATGCGGTTTCTTACGAGACCACGAATACAAGTGAGTGCTTCTTGCAGTGGATCACGCCCGAGGGGAAGATCGCCGGTTTCCTGCGCCTGTCATTGCCACATGAGGACTATCTGCGTGCGCATGCGAAAAAACTCCCCGACGAGCTCGGATGTGCGATGATTCGCGAGGTGCACGTCTATGGGCAGGTCGCGAACCTACATCGAAGCGATGGGAGTGCGCAACATCTCGGACTCGGCAGAAAGCTGGTAGAGCGTGCCTGCGAGCTCGCGCGTGAGGCTGGCTTCACGCGCATCAACGTCATCAGCTCGGTCGGGACGCGCGACTACTATCGCAAGCTCGGTTTCGTGGATGGCATGCTCTACCAGACGCGGGAGCTCTAGTCGTCAAAGCCCCACATGCGGACTTCCGGTTCGAGCATGACCCCCGAGTCGGCGAAGACGGCATCCTGTACGTCGGTGATGACCTGACGCACATCATGGGCGCTCGCCGTTCCCATATTGACGACGAATCCGCAATGCTTGGTGGAGACCTGTGCGCCACCGCAGGTGTGGCCGCGCATGCCCGCGTCGTCGATGAGCTTGCCGGCGTAGTGGCCGAGGGGACGCTTGAAGGTGGAGCCGGCGCTGCCCAGCTCGAGAGGCTGCTTGGCGGCTCGTCGTTCGGCAAGGTCATCCATGCGAGCACGAATCTGTTCGCTATCCCAGGGGACGAGCTGGAGCGTTGCATCGAGGATGATGTAGCCCTCATCCGACATCATGGAATGGCGATAGCGCCAATCCGCCTCGCTTGCGGGCACGGTGACGACTTCTCCGGCCGGCGTCAGGCATGTCACCTCGACGCAGACGTGCGCGAACTCGCCATCGTAGGCGCCCGCGTTCATGATGGCCGCACCACCAATGGTTCCGGGAATGCCGCTGGCGAATTCGTAACCGGAAAGCCCGGCTTCGTAGGCTGCCTCGGCCACCTGTTCGTTGGTCGCGCCAGCTTGCGCGATGACGTGCGTGCCCTCGATGCGGATGTCCGCGAAATGCTCGCCCAGGCATATGCACACGCCGTCCAGGCCCTCATCGGCGATGAGCAGGTCGCTGCCGCAGCCGATGACGTACCACGGAGCATTGGCCTTGCGACATGCCTCGAGCACGGCGACGAGCTCGTCGAGCGACGCCACGGACGCGAAGAAGTCGACCGGACCGCCCACCTTGAAGGTCGTGTGGGCGCTCATCGGTTCGTTTGCGTGCAGGCGTTCCTCGTCAATTGCCTTGGCGAGTAGTTGGGCCAGTGCATCTGTGTTCATGGGATGTTCCTCGTCATTGTCTGATTGCCTGTACGCATGATACCCGACAATGTCACACGCATGAGCTACAATACCCGCCCACAACGACAATTGAAGCGAAGGGGTTTTCGATGATCGCAGAGTACAAGAACGACAAGGTCGCGCTTCTGAGCGCACTCGAGCAGGCTGATGCCAATTTGCACGCCAACGTCGCCACCTACGCCGTCGTCGAGACCGAAGACCCTACCGCTCCCTTTGAGATCTGCCTCGTGCACGAGCGCGGAGAGGAAAGCGACGCGGCGCGCCTGCTCAACGAGCGCCTTTTCGATCATGCCTTCCTCGATTTCGGGTACAAGGAGGTACGCAGCGAAGATAACCTCGAAGGGGTCGTCTATGCGCCCATCGAGGAGCTGTTTGGCGACAAGCCGTGCATTGGCGTAGCTCCGCGATCGATGTTCGATGATGATTTGTCGCGCGTGCGCATGGCACGCGGGGCCGACGAAGATGAGGTGGAGGAGACCGACGATGCGATGCGCTTTCTCCACTTCCTCAGGGCCGTCGATGGCCGCGTAATCGATGGTGCGCCAGCTCGCACGCTCGTCGCCGAGGATGTCGCGCAGGTATGCGGTCTTCTCTTCAAGTACGTGACGGGGGCTAGTGGCGATGCGCAGTGCGTCATCGCCTTCCAGCGTACGCAGCGCATGTGGATTCAGCAGAAGTCGAGTTACCTGCTCTTCGACGGCGCACAGGCCAGACCGGAAGCCTTCTCGAGCCGTTCGCTCCGCGTGGGCACGACTTTCGATTTCGTGCTCTTTGGCGACAACGTGTTCTTCCGCAACTTGCGCGCGCTCGAGATACTGTTCAAGTTCAATCGTCTCGTGAGCCAGCGCGCCAAGGATTATGCTGACACGCTCGATCCCATCGTGGCCGATTTCGAGAAGCTCGACGAGCGCATCGACGCGAGCAGGGGCGTGGCGAACAAGCTGCTCAAGATGCAGCGCGAAGGCTCACCCGTTGCCGAGCTCTCGCCCGAGGAGCTCGAGATGCGCGCCAATCGCATCGCGTATTACAGCCGCAAGCTCAAGTTCAACGAGGACGGCAAGATCATGCTCACCACCAATCGCGAGGTGAACGACTTTCTGCGCATGCTCAACGACGACTTCCTCGTCTCGCCGCTCACGCAGGAGGAGTACGAGGCGCGCTCGAAGAAGCCCCTCAAACGTGACGACGAGTTCGCTAGTCGATCTTGACGACCCAGCCTTCGGGACCTTCGATCTCGCCGCTCTGGATGCCGGTGAGCGTCTCGCGCAGCTTGGTCATGACGGGGCCGGGCTTCTCCATTCCGCTGATTTCGATGGCCTTGTCGCCGTAGGTGATTTTGCCGACGGGGCTGATGACGGCAGCCGTGCCGCACAGGCCGGCCTCGACGAAGTCACCGGCTTCGACCTCGCTCATCTTGACAGGGCGCTCGTCGACCTTCATGCCAAGCATGTCGCGTGCAACAACTACAAGCGAGCGACGCGTGATGGAAGGCAAGATGGAATCCGTGTGGCTCTGCGGAACGACGAGCGTGCCCTCCTTGTTCACGAAGATGATGTTAGCGCCGCCAGCCTCCTCGACGTAGGTGCGGCTTTGCGAATCGAGATAGAGGTTCTCGGCAAAACCATTGGCATGGGCCTCGACGTTTGCCTGCAGGCTCATCGCATAGTTGAGGCCCGCCTTGATGTTGCCGGTACCGCGCGGCGCAGCGCGATCGTAGGCGCTCACGCAGATGTGGATGGGTACGGCGCCGCCCTTGTAGT
>CAYLYJ010000028.1:0-15914 GCA_964388185.1 uncultured Coriobacteriaceae bacterium | reverse complement strand
GCGATACAACATCAGCAAAGATGACATGAGGGCCCTCAAGAACAACGAGCTCTAGTTCGCTTGCGCCCAAACAGCATCTTTCACGTAATAACTCGTGCCGACAAGCTGCCTGGCCATCCACAGACGCATGTAAAAAGAGTAGAATGCTCCCACACAACTGTGGCAAAGGTGTAGGTACCAGATGTCGAAATACGCGCAGGGACAGCACGCGATACCGCGTTATCCCCGGGGCAAGCACGTCGTCGAACGCTTCCCCCTGGGTGCGCACGGCATCGCACACCCTTGTTCCTGGTACATCAAGCGCGAGGCTTCAAGGCGCTCCATGCCCGCTGTGGCCCTGTTGCTCTCGACGAGTTTGGGCGCGGGAGCCTTAAGCGTTCCCATCCGCGCAATCGCAGACGAGCCTTCCCATGCTCCCGTTACGCAGACGATGGAGATTGCCTCCGACAACACGCTGCTCGTCTTTGACGAGCGCACGGGTCTTCTCGTCGATGTCCTGACGGGCAAGGCCTACGATCCCGTCACGAAGAACCTCGTCGAGCCGCAAGGTGAGTTCAAGGAGCTCTATCCGCTGCTTGGACAGATTATCGAGGATATGGAGATCTCGGAGCTGGATTCAGATGACCTTCGAGACATTCTCGAATCCCTTGACGCTTCTGATCTTCCCAATACCGGCATGCCTGCTGATGATCCTGCCACGTCGCAGCCGCCGAGCGAGGCAGAACCTCCTGCCGATGATTCTCCTGCTCTGGAGGAAGACATCGTCAGCCCCGGTCAGAGTGCTCCTGCAACTCCGGATCAGGGTTCAGCCGGCGCTGTGCAACCCAATCAGCCTGCTGCACCTGATCAAGGCCCCCAGGATTCGGTTCCCATCGATCAGCTCGCGCCGGCAGATGCGGCCGTTGCGGGCATGGTTGATGATGGTTCGACGCTCGAGACGACCATGACCGAGCTGCAAGTCGCCGCGCGTCTGCTCGATGCCGGTTGGACGCCCGAGATGGCGGCTGCTGCAATTGGCAACATGTATGCCGAATCTGGCTCGAACGCCGCCTCCTTCTGTGACGTGAGCGGTATGTTTCACTATGGCTATGAAGTTGCCGGCGGCCTGTTCCAGTGGACCGATGCCGGCACATCTGCTACCGACCTTTCCTCGGCAGGCCTTACGGGCCTTATGCAGTACGCCATGCAGCGCGGCGTTGACTGGACCGATGTCGGCGTGCAAACTGACTACTTCCTTCAGACCTGGCGTGAGAGCTGGGCCGAGCGGCAGACCTACTATGATGCCGCATATCCGGATTACGCGGCTCTTGATGTCTCACTTGCCTCCTTCGACGAGACCACCGGCGGTGATTTTGACGGCGACGGCATCGTGGATGCATGGGACGAGGACATCGATGGCGATGGCATTCCCAATGCCGATGATCCGGTAACCATGCGCGTCGAAGACGGGACGATTCTGCGCAGCAAGACCGCTGGCGTGTCGCGTATCCTTCCCATGGAGACGCGCGCCGTCATGTCGGATGACGAGGCGAGGCAGCATGTCGAGGAGCTGACATTCGCGTTCATGGCAGGCTATGAGGGGCCGGCTGCAAGCGTCGCGCATCTTGATCGTCGCGTGGCACATGCGCAACGCATGTATCCAGCCGTGCTCGCGCTCGACAAGTCACGCGCGATGGGCGTCATGGACAAGAAGGCGGGCATGGTCATTGCGAGTGCCGAAGCGATGCTCGGCGGCACGTACGTATGGGCCACTGAGTCTCCGTCGACCAAGACCTTCGATTGTTCCGGCCTGACCAAGTGGTGCTATTCGCTCGTTGGAATCGACCTGGCTCACTACTCCGAATCGCAGTACATGCAGGCGAGTAGCGTTCGCAGCGTTTCAGAAGCCCTTCCCGGCGACATTCTGTGGAAGCCCGGTCATGTGGGCATCTACATCGGCAATGGACGCTGTGTCGAAGCCAAGGGCGTAAACTACGGCATCGTCTATGGCAATGCCGCATCGTTTGACGCCGCCCTACACTTCGATGCCCTCGACGAGGTTGTCCAATAATCGCAAATTGAACCCGTTACCGTATGCGATTGCCGTATAATGGCACCCGTTTGTCATACGCAGAGCACGACATATGGGCACTCGTCTTGCCCTTGGAGCCAACATGGAGTTTCTCGCATCTTTCTTTGCGCCCCTCGCCACCGTCGACGGATGGAGCGAGGTCATCGTCCTCATGTTCCTAGAGCTGGCGCTTGGCGTTGACAATCTCGTTTTCATTGCGATTACCTCAGATCGTCTCCCAGAAAACAAGCAGCACATCGGACGTAGACTTGGTCTGGCTGCGGCCATGGTCATGCGTTGCATCCTGCTGTGCGCCGTGGTCTGGATCATGTCCATCAACGTCGTTGTCTTCACATTGCCCTTTGGCATCGAAGGTGGCCACACCGATTTCACCGTGCACAGTCTCGTCTTCCTTCTCGGTGGCGCATATCTCATCTTCAAGGGTATCAGCGAGTTGCGTGAGTCTTTCCATGCTGCCAAGCATGCTCCGACGCACGAGCATACGGCGCCGCAGCCACGCAAGACAATTGGACTTGCCCAGGCGGTGTTCACCATCATGGTCATGGACATCGTCTTCTCGCTCGATTCGGTTATAACGGCGGCGGGTCTGTCCGGTCAGATCGTCGTCATGATCATCGCCGTCATTGGTGCCGTGCTCATCATGATCATCTTTGCCGACCCCATCAGCGAGTTCATTAACCGTAACTTCGAGATAAAGATTGTCGCGCTCGCCTTCATCGTGCTTGTGGGCTGTGAGCTCGTGCTCGAATCGTTCCATATCGAGTACATCGCCGGCTCCCCCTTGAGTACGTTGCTATACGGCATGATGATTTTCGCTTTCATCGTCTCGCTTCTTACGATGAAGCAGCGCCATGTGCGAGAGAGGGCCATGGCCGACGAGACAAAGGACAGGGAGCCTTCGATTGAGTAAATTTGTCACGACGCAAGCGCAGCTCGAGGAGCTAGCAGTCGAGCTTGAGGGATCAAGAGTGCTTGCCATAGACACCGAGTTCATGCGCGAGAAGACTTACTACGCGAAGCTCTGCTTGCTACAGCTGAACAATGGCACGATATCTGCACTCGTCGACCCGCTCGCGGTATCCGATCTCTCGCCACTCGTTCCCATCCTTACTGATGAGAACTGCGTGAAGATTTTCCACGCGGGTACGCAGGACATCGCGATTCTATATCACGAGACCGGTATCACGCCCTCCCCGGTCTTTGATACGCAAGTCGCCGCCTCGCTTTTGGGGCATCCGCTCCAAGTTGGCTACGGGCCGCTTGTGCGCTCGGTCTGCGATGTCAAGCTCGCGAAGGCCGACAGCTATACCGACTGGTCCAAACGTCCGCTCACCAACAGTCAGGTCAAGTATGCGCTCGATGATGTCGTTTACCTTCCCCGCGTGTACGAGCGACTGCGCGACGAACTCGCCGAGAAGGGCCGCCTTACCTGGTGCGAACATGATTTCATGACTCTCGCCGATCCGGCGAGCTACGATGTCGACCCGCGCGAGACTTGGCGTCGTGTCAAGCGCATCTCATCGCTTTCGCGCGGGCAGCTGGCAGTTGCGCGCGAAGTGGCGGCCTGGCGTGAGTCCGAGGCACAGCGACGCAATCTGCCCCGCAAGTGGGTGCTTCCCGACGAGGCGGTCGTGGAGATTGCGCGCAAGGCACCCAAGACGCGCGAAGCGCTCTTTGAAGTCCGTGGGCTTGCCAACAAGCTCAGCGGTCGCGACGTCAACCACATTCTCGAGGCGGTGAGCCGGGGCAAGGAAATGCCGCAGGCCCAATGGCCCAAGCTCGAGCGCAGCCCCAAGGGCGATGTCGAGGCAGATGGTGCTGTCGAGCTGCTCTCCTCCTTGCTCGAGGTGCGCGCAAAGCAAAATGGCGTGGCTGCACCTCTAATCGCAACGCATTCCGAGCTATCCAAGCTCGTGCGTGGGCATCGCGAAGGCCTCGCGCTCATGGAGGGATGGCGCTACGAAATCGTGGGTCGTGAGCTCATTGATCTGCTCGAAGGTCGCCTCGCGCTCTACCTGGATGGCGGTTCGATCGAGGTGGCGTTGCGCTAGACGCTCCATATCGAAATGAAACGGTTACCCCGCATGGTCCTGGCACTGATATGATGGTGCTGTCAAAACGATTGCGGAGGTGCGCATGTCTTCCTGGTTTCTCTTGATTATCGTCACGATGGTGCTTGGCTTTGGCACGCAAGCATACATCAATTCCTCGTATCGCAAATATGCCTCTGTTCCTAACGAGTCCGGGCTGACCGGTGCGCAGATCGCGCGTCGCATGCTCGATGACAACGGCTTGCAAGACGTGCAGGTACGTCTTGTTGCGGGCTCCTTGAGCGATCACTACGATCCGCGTACGAGGGTCGTGAGCCTATCCGAAGGCGTCTATGACCAGGCATCTGTTTCGGCCATGGCCATCGCTTGTCACGAATGTGGCCACGCCGTGCAACATGCCCGCGGCTACGCTGCCATGAAGGTGCGCTCCGCACTCGTCCCCATAGCCAACTTCGGTTCGAGCGTGTGGCTCATCTTGCTACTCATCGGCATCTTCCTCAACATGATGCAGCTTTTCTGGCTCGGCATTATCTTCTATGCGTTTGCCGTCCTCTTCCAGATTGTCACCTTGCCCGTCGAGTTCAATGCCTCGCATCGTGCTCTTTCCTACATCACGGGGTCGAGCTCGGGTGCCGTTACGGCATCCACGCAAGCGCTTGCCATACCGGGCGATGCCACGGCTGATGGCGCGCGTACGGTTCTCAGGGCCGCGGCGCTTACCTATGTCGCAGCAGCCCTCACGAGCGTACTGCAGCTTCTCTACTTTCTCGGCATGGTCCGCGGAGACTAAACCGGTTTTCGTGTCATACCGGTCATGTATCGTGATTATGTCCGCACAAAAGGCACGAAGGTAGGCGCAATGGAAGACTCGGAGCAAAGCTCGGCATACACCGTAACGCAGGCCATGAACGCGGCAAAGCGTGGCCTCGAGAAAATTCGCCTTACCGTCATCGGTGAGGTTTCGGAATTCAATGACAAACCCGGTTACAAGGCCGCCTATTTCACCGTGCATGATGATGGCTGTTCCATGCCGTGCATCATGTGGCGCGATCGCTACAACGCAAGTGGTGTCGTTTTGCAGGCGGGTATGCTCGTCGAGCTCACGGGTAATTTCTCATGCTACCCCGCAAAGGGGCGTCTTCAGTTCTCGGTGGCGTCCATGCAACTGGCAGGTGAGGGCAAGCTACGCATGCAGGTCGCTCAGCTCGCTCGCAAACTCGAGGCAGAGGGGCTGATGGATGCAAGCCGCAAGCGCCGCGTCCCCGCCCTGCCACGGCGCATTGCTGTGGTCACCTCGCCGCGCGGCAAGGCCGTGCATGACGTCATCCGTACCTTGCGCCGTCGCTATCCGCTCGGCGAGCTCTACATTTGCGGCGTCCCGGTGGAGGGGGCAGATGCTCCTGCGCGCATCATCCAGGGGCTGAAGGTGGCATGTGAGGCACAACCCGCCCCAGATGTCATCTTGCTTGTGCGTGGTGGCGGCTCCTACGAGGACCTCATGCCCTTCAACGACGAGTCTCTGGCGCGCGCAGTCGCGGCATCGCCTATTCCCGTGGTCACGGGCATCGGGCATGAGCCGGACAACTCGATATGCGACATGGTCTCCGATCGCCGTTGTTCCACACCCACGGCAGCTGCAGAGGCAATCGCCCTGTCTACGGAGGAGCTCTCGAGCAAGCTATCCAATGCGCAAGGTGCCCTACGTCGCTCGGTCGAAAACTACATGCAGGTACGGCAGGCTCAGCTCGAGCGTCTGCTCGATCGTCCGCTTTGGCATGACGCGCACTATCTTACCGGGCCTTACCTCCAGACACTCGATACCATGGAAGAGCGTCTGCTGCGCGCCATTCCTGACGCCTTGTCCGCAGATGCCCACATGCTCGATTTGCTCAAGGGGCGCCTCGTTAATCTCGGGCCGCGGCTTTGCGAGGGATTCGGTCGTAATCTCGCGCTCTCTGCGGCAAAGCTCGACGCGCTCTCGCCGCTCAAGACGCTCAGTCGCGGCTACTCCATCACCTACGCCGCGGACGGGCACACCGTCATAGACAGCGTCGAGCATGTCGTCAGCGGCGATGCCATTCAAATTCAAGTTCAGGACGGGCGGCTTGCCTGCACCGTCGATACAGTAGAAAGGGAAGCCCATGTCTGAGCAAACCACAACGTCGGCACAAGTTGACGAGCTGAGCTTCAAGGAGGGACTTGACGAGCTTGCCGCCATAGTGCGCTCGCTCGAGAGCAATCAGGTCGAGCTCGAGCAGAGCATCGAGAGCTACGAGCGCGGCGTTGCCTTGCTCGCATCGTTGCAAAAGCGCCTTAACGAGGCCCAACAAAAGGTCACGGTCCTGATGGGCGAGCTCGAGCCCGAAAGCGACGACAGCATCGACACCACCCTCAGCTGATCTTCTCGATAGCTTGACACTTCTGTGGCCGCTTGCGGCATCATGCGTATACGGCACCATCGTGATATGCGAAAATATAAGATACGTATTTTTATGGCGATGGTGTAAAGAGGATACCGATGTACGTTCTGGTGATTAACGCGGGGAGCTCGTCTCTCAAGTACCAAATCATCGATTCCGAGACAGAAGAGCTCGTGACGCGCGGCCTGTGCGAGAAGGTCGGCTATTCCGATGCTTTCGTGCAGCACTGGAACAAGAACGATAAGCGCGTCTTCGAAGAGCCGATGGAAGACCATCTTGCCGCAATCAAGATGGTCCTTGAGGTGCTCACCCAAGATCCTGATTCGGGCATCGAGAGCCTCGACCAGATCGGGGCGGTTGGCCATCGTATCGTGCACGGCGGCGAGAAGTTCAGCGAATCGGTCCTGACAGATGATCAGGTTGTGGCAGATATCGAGCTCTGCTCCGAGCTCGCGCCCTTGCACAATCCGCCCGCTGTCCAGTGCATCCGTGCCTGTCGTGAAGTTCTTCCCGATATTCCGCATGTGTGCGTGTTCGATACGGCGTTTCACCAGACCATGCCCCCGCGTGCGTACATGTACGCCATCCCATACGAGTTCTACGAGCAGTTCGGCATCAGGAAGTACGGCGCACATGGCACCTCGCATCGCTATCTCGTGCAACGCGCCGCCGAGATGCTCGGCGAGAAGCCCGAAAACCTTAAGCTCATCACCTGCCACCTTGGTGGCGGCTGTTCGGTCACGGCCGTTGATCACGGCATGTCCGTCGATACCTCCATGGGCTTTACACCGCTTGGCGGCATTGTCATGGGCACGCGTAGTGGCGACATCGATCCCTCCATCGTCACCTACCTGATGGAGCAAGAGGGCTATACCCCCAATGAGATCATCACGATTCTCAACCGGCAGTCAGGCCTCTACGGCATCAGCGGTATCTCTGCCGACATGCGTGACATCGACGCGGCGACCAAGTCCGGTCTCAAGCGTGCGGCCCTCGCCTACGATATGTTCGCGAATTCGGCCAAGAAGATGATCGGCTCGTACATGGCCGAGATGGGTGGCGTTGACGCCATCGTTTTCTCGGGCGGTGTGGGTGAGAACTCCGAGCGCATGCGCCGTATGATTCTCGGTGGCATGGAGCCGCTCGGCATCATCCTCGATTACGAGGCCAATAAGGTCATGGGCGAAGAGCGCATAATCAGCGACGACCGCTCTCCGGTCAAGCTTCTCGTCATTCCCACCAACGAGGAGCTCATGATTGCGCGTGATGCCGTGCGCATCGCCAACGAGGCCGCGGCCGCCAAGTAGGAGAAGCGTAAATACTGCGTAAAAGTGCATAAAGTTATATATTCATTCACTATTTATGCATAAAATGCCATAAATATTTGCATTTTGCATCGAGGCGGTTCACAATACCGCCTAGTTATGTTTTCACGGAATCGAGATGGGAAGAACATGAAGAGGGCAGCAGTCGTAGGTGCAGCGGGATATGCCGGCGTCGAGGCGGTGCGCATCCTGCTCGAGCACCCCGAGTTCGAGTTGACCTGTATCACTTCGTCGGGTAACGAAGGCGAGCGCATCGCAGATTTATATCCGGCGCTTTCGGGCATATGCGACTTGAGCTTCGAGCCGCATGACGCAACTCGCATCGCCGAGAAGGCCGAAATCGCCTTTCTCGCCGTGCCCCATACGGCATCGCTTGCGATGACGCCGCAACTCGTCGCGGCGGGTGTGCAAGTCATTGATCTGTCGGCAGACTATCGTCTGGCAGACGCAAAGGTCTATGAGGCATGGTACGACGCCGAGCATACGAGTGTCGATTTGCTGGCGCAGGCGGTCTATGGCCTGCCTGAGGTCGCGCGCGACGAGCTTGCGGCCGGCACGCCCGTCGTTGCCTGCCCGGGATGCTATCCCACGGCTTCCGCCCTGGCAGCTCTTCCTGTCATTGAAGCAGGTATGAAAGGGGAGGGTCCGGTCACCATCGCGGCACTTTCCGGCGTGTCCGGCGCCGGTCGTAAGGCAACGCCCAAGACGCATTTCTGCAATGCCGACGAGTCGGTTTGCCTCTACGGCTTGCCGCATCGCCATACGCCCGAGATTACCCAGACGCTTTCGCGTGCAGCTGGTTTTGATGTCGAGGTCATCTTCACCCCGCATCTCGTGCCGATGGTGCGCGGCTTGCTCTCGACTGTCTACATCCCGCTCAAGGGCGTCTATACGCTCGATGAGATTCATGCGCTTTATGCGGGTCGCTACGCCGCGGAGCCTTTCGTGAGTGTGTGCCCACAGGGTGTCATGCCCCAGACCTCTTGGGTCGAGGGCTCGAATCGCGCGCAGGTGGGCTTGCACCTTGCATCAGATGGAACGATGCTCATTGCGAGCTGCGCCATCGATAATCTTGTCAAAGGCGCTGCTGGTCAGGCCATTCAGGCTGCGAACCTCGTCTGTGGCTTTGACGAGACGGCTGGCCTTACCTATAGCTGTCCGGTGGTGTAGAAGATGGTCGATATCGAATTTGTATACGTCGAAGGTGGTGTGACGACCCCTGCGGGCATCAGAGCCGCAGGCGTACATGCCGGGTTTCGCAAGGACCCGAGGCGTCTCGATGCTGCGCTCGTGGTCTCAGATGGTCCCGGTACGGTAGCGTGTGGCATGTTCACGAAGAACGTCTTTTGCGCTGCTCCCGTGCAGGTCGATCGCGAGCTCCTCGCACAGCATATGCCGCGCGCCGTCTTGCTCAACTCGGGCAATGCCAATGCGGCCACGGGTGAACCGGGTCTAGCCATCGCGCGCGAGTCTGCGCAGGCAGCCGCCAGCGCCCTGGGCCTTGCCAACGGCGAGGTGCTCGTCGCCTCAACGGGCGTCATCGGAGTCGAGTTGCCTTGGGAGCCTTTCGAGAAAGGTATCCCCTTGCTCGTTGAGAAGCTGTCGAAAGATGGCGGACACGATGCGGCATGCGCCATCATGACTACGGATACGTGCCCCAAGGAATGCGCCGTGCGCTTTACGTACGATGGCAACGAATACTCGGTTGGCGGCATGGTCAAGGGCTCCGGTATGATCCAGCCCAACATGGCGACGATGCTCGCCGTCGTGACGACCGATATGCCAGTTTCGACCGATGTAGCGCACAGTGCCCTCAAGCAGGCAGTCGACGTCTCCTTCAACAAGGTCACGGTTGATTCCGACACTTCGACGAATGACAGTGTCTTCTTCTTCTCGAGTTGCCTAGGCGCCTCCGTTGTCGATACGAACGAGGCCGCTAGCGTGCTAGCAGAGGCGCTGCGTCTCGTATGCGAAAATCTTGCGCGTCAGATTGCCGCCGATGGCGAGGGTGCGACCAAGCTCGTGACCGTCTACGTGCGTGATGCGCATGACGAGGTGGATGCTGACTGCGCGGCCCGCACCATCGCCAACTCTCCGCTCGTGAAGACGGCCATCGCCGGGCGTGATTGCAATTGGGGTCGCATCGCCGCGGCGCTCGGCCGCAGCGGAGCACGCTTCGATCAATACGCTGTAGATATCGACATCATGGGTATGCCCGTACTACGCGCGGGATTGCCCTGCGGTTTTGACGAAGATGAGGCGCTGCGCCGCTTCGAGGATGACGAGATCGTCATAGACGTTTCGCTCGGAACTGACGGTGGAGCGGATACGCGT
Organism: uncultured Coriobacteriaceae bacterium; assembly: GCA_964388185.1. Classification (GTDB taxonomy): domain Bacteria; phylum Actinomycetota; class Coriobacteriia; order Coriobacteriales; family QAMH01; genus QAMH01. The sequence continues at coordinate 5,713 of CAYLYJ010000028.1, read as the reverse complement.
GTTTGGACCTGTGACCTTACGCACGAGTACATTCACATCAACGCCGATTATCGGAGCTAACTAGGCAAGGAGATAAGCAAGTTATGCAATTTCGCAAGAAGCACGACGAGGTGGCCGTAGCAAACATCGATGCGCTGCCCAATCAGCTTCGCTCCCAGGTTCTGCTCGATGCGCTGCCTTGGATCGAGGACATCACGGGTAAGACGGTCGTCATCAAGTACGGTGGTGCGGCGATGGTCGCAGGCGAGCTGCGTGATGCAGTCGTCGATGACATCATTATGCTCAAGCTCATGGGCGCCAATCCCATCATCGTTCATGGCGGCGGCCCCAACATCAACGCTATGCTCAAGCGCCTCGACATCCCCACGCACTTCGAGGGCGGTCAGCGCGTGACCGATGACGAGACGATGGAAATCGTTAAGATGACACTTGTTGGCCAGGTCAATCAGGACCTGGTGAGCGCCATCAACCGGCATGGATCTGTCGCTGTCGGCCTCAACGGCGCCGATGCGAAGATCATCCAGGCCGAGCCGCTTGATGCCAAGCTCGGGCGTGTGGGCAAGGTCAAGTCCATCAATACGCGCCTCATCGAAGATCTTCTCGCCGCCGATTACATTCCCGTCATTGCGACAGTTGGCTACGGCGCGGATGGCGATTACAACATCAACGCCGACACCGTTGCCGGAGAGGTCGCCGCCGCCGTCGGTGCGCAGAAGATCGTCTTCATCACCGATGTCGATGGCATATACAAGGACTTCGATGACAAGACGACGCTCATCTCGCGCATGGCGCTTTCCGAGGCAGCCGCCCTTGCCGATGAGGGTACGATGTCGAGTGGCATGATTCCCAAGATCAACGCCTGCGTGACCGCACTTTCGGCGGGCGTGCGCAAGGCGCATATCATCAACGGTACGGTGGCGCATTCGCTCGTGCTCGAGATTTTCACCGATTCGGGTGTTGGCACGCTCATCATGCGCCATCAGGATGATTCGATTGACCCGGACTTCGTCGAGGCGCCTGTGAGCAATTTCGCGAGCAAGCTTGACCAGTCCATCCAGACCATCGGAAGGAGTGAGTGAACGACATGGGAAAGCAGTTCGACAAGGCACGGCAACTTGACGATACCTACGTCATGCACACCTTCGCGCGCAAACCGGTCGAGTTTGTCTCGGGGGCTGGCCAATGGCTCATCGACGATGAGGGTAACGAGTACCTTGACTTTCTCTCGGGTATCGGTGTCGTGAGCGTGGGACACTGCAACTCGCGCGTTACCGAGGCCGTCACCGAGCAGGCAAACAAGCTGCTTCACGTGAGCAACTACTTCTACATCGAGCATCGCGGCGAGCTCGCCGAGCGCATCTCGGACATGCTCGCCCATGGCACGAGTGAAATCTGGCAGACCTTCTTTGCCAATTCGGGCGCCGAGGCAAACGAGGGCGCAATCAAGCTCGCACGTCTGTGGGGTGCCAAGCATCTCGATGGTGCCTATGGCATCATATCGGCCGAGAAGTCCTTCCATGGAAGGACGCTTGCCACGCTTGCGGCAACGGCGCAGGACAACAAGCAGGATCCCTTCGCGCCGCTTCCGGCGGGGTTCGGTCGTACGCCGCTCAACGATGTCGATGCGCTCGCGGAAGCGCTTGACGGCGAGATCGATGGTACGAAGCCTTGTGCGCTCATGCTCGAATGCGTCCAGGGCGAGTCAGGCGTCTGGCCATGCACGCTCGAGTATCTCAAGGCCGCACGTGAGATGACGAGCGAACGTAACATGCTCCTCATCGTTGACGAGGTCCAGACGGGCTTCTGTCGTACGGGTTCGTATTTCGCCTTCCAGTCCTATGGCGTCGAGCCCGATATCGTGACGATGGCCAAGGGCATCGCCGATGGTGTGCCGATGGGAGCTTTCGCGGCCAAGACCGAGCTCGCCTCGCTCATGCAGCCGGGTATGCACGGCACGACCTTTGGCGGGGGCCCTCTTGCTTGTGCGGCAGCCGATGCGACGACAAAGATAATGTGCGAGGAGGGCTTTCTTGATCATGTGAATGAGATGGGCACTTACCTGCGCAATCGCCTTGCCGAGCTGCCCTTCGTGACTGATGTGCGAGGCCGCGGTCTCATGTGCGGCATCAGCTTGAAAAAGCCCGTCGCCAATCAGGTCGTGCTCAATGCGCTGCGACACGGCTTCGTGCTCAACGCGCCGGCAGTCGATATCATTCGCTTTCTGCCGCCGCTCATCATCGAGAAGGAAGATATCGATGCACTCGTCGATGCACTGCCGACTATCTACGAGGAGGTTGCACAATGAGCAAGAACACCCTTGCCGGACGTGACTGTCTGCGCTTGCTCGATTTGACGCCCGAGGAGTTCACGCTCGTGCTCGACACGGCTGCCGAGCAGAAGGCGGACTGGAAAGAGGGCGTGCACGATGCCCCATGTACCGGCAAATCCGTCGCCATCATTATGGAGAAGCCGAGCCTGCGTACCCGTTCGAGCTTCGAGATCGGCACTTACCGTCTGGGGGCGCATCCGCTTGTCATGAGTGATGACCACTCGGCGTTCAGCCGCGGCGAGACCGTGCAGGATACGACGCTCGTGCTCGAGCGCTTTGTGGATGCCATTGTCTTGCGTACCTACGCGCAAAGTAAGGTTGCTGAGGTTGCCCGGTGGGCAAGCGTTCCCGTCATCAATGCGCTTTCCGACGAGTTTCATCCATGCCAGGGCTTGGCTGATGCCCTAACGATTCGCGAGCACAAGGGCAAGCTCGCGGGTCTTACGATTGCCTATGTGGGCGACGGTAATAACATGGCGCACACCTATCTCGAGATGGGCGTGCTGGCGGGCATGAACGTGAGGCTCGGCTTTCCGGCCATCCACACGCCCGATCCCGTCGTCATTGCCGAGTGCGAGAAGGTCGCGCCGATGACCGGCGCCACGATCGAGCTCTTCAATGATCCACGTGAGGCTGTTGCCGGTGCTGATGTTGTTATCACTGATACGTGGACATCGATGGGCGATGAAGACGAACACGACCAACGCCTCGCTGAGTTCGAGGGCTTCCAGGTCAATGCCGAGCTCATGGATCTGGCGGCAGATGACGCGCTCTTCATGCATTGCTTGCCCGCCCATCGTGGCGAGGAAGTCACCGATGAGGTCATGGACGCTCCGTATTCGGTGATTTTCGACGAGGCAGAGAATCGTCTGCATGCCCAAAAGGCATTGCTCTCACTTGTCATGGAGGCATAGGGCATGGCAAACGTACGCAAGGAACGTCAAGATGCGATTCGCGTGCTCGTGCGCGGCAAGCGCATTCGTACTCAATCCGAGCTCGTATCGTATCTGAGGGAGCACGGTTTCGAGGTCACGCAGGCGACCATCTCGCGTGATATCGCCGACCTTGGCCTTGAGAAGGACGCCAAGGGCACTTATGTGTTGCCGGAAGAGTATCGCCTGCGCTCGATTGCCGCGAGTTCCGTGCGTGAGACACGTCGCGCGCAAAACCAGGTGCTGCTCCTGTGCGATCCAGGCACAGCATCGAGCGTGGCCGCAGCACTTGACGCATCACAGACGCAGGGCGTGCTCGGCAGCATTGCGGGCGATGACACGATACTCGTCATCTGCGCCGATGACACGCAAGGCGAAAGATTCCAAAACGACGTGAACAAGTTGCTCGAGAAGAAGTAAACTCGGCAAACTCGAGAGGAAGGAAAAATGGAAATGGAAAAGGACAAGGTCGTACTTGCGTACTCGGGCGGTTTGGACACCTCCGTATGCATCAAATGGCTCATGGAGGAGAAGGGCCTCGATGTCATTGCCGTGACGGGTGATGTCGGCCAAGAACGCCAGGACCTCGAGTTCGTCAAGAACAAGGCCCTGCAGGTGGGCGCCATCGAGGCGTTGGCCATCGACATGCGCGAGGAGTATGTCAACGACTTTCTGACCAAGGCGCTGGCTGCCAACTGCATGTACGAGAACAAGTATCCGATGGTGAGCGCGCTGTCGCGTCCCGTCATTTCCAAGAACCTTGTCGAGATCGCCCATAAGTACGGTGCGAAGTACATCGCCCATGGCTGCACGGGCAAGGGGAACGACCAGGTTCGCTTCGAGGTCGCTATCCAGAGCCTCGACCCCGAGATCAAGGTGCTCGCCCCCGTGCGCGAGTGGGATCTGCACACGCGTAATGACGAAATGGAATATGCGAAGAATCACGGTATTCCAGTTCCGACGACAAAGGCCTCTCCGTATTCCATTGACGACAATCTCTGGGGTCGCGCCATTGAGTGCGGCGAGCTCGAGGATCCGTGGAGCGAGCCTCTCGAGGACATCTACACGATGACCACATCGAGCTACGAGGCGCCTGCTGAAGGTGAGTACGTTGTCATCAGCTTCGAGGCCGGTGTGCCCTGTGCACTGGACGGCGAGAAGATGAGCTTCCACGACATCATCCTCAAGATGAACGAGATTGCCGGTCGAAACGGCTTTGGCCGCGTCGACATGATTGAGAACCGTCTCGTGGGCGTGAAGAGCCGCGAGTGCTACGAAGTGCCCGGCGCACTCTCCATCATTCAGGCGCATAAGGCGCTCGAGGATTTGTGCCTGGAGCGCGAGCTGCTGCACTTCAAGCCCATCGTCGAGCAGAAGTGGGCCGAGCTCGTATATGACGGCCTGTGGTTCTCGCCGCTCAAGGAGGCACTCGACGGTTTCTGCGCGACTACGCAACAGCTCGTGACCGGTGACGTGCGCCTGCGCTTCCTCAAGGGTAGCTGCGTGACGGTTGGCCGCCGCAGCAAGTACTCGCTCTATGACTACGGTCTAGCCACGTATGATTCTGCTGACACCTTCAACCGTGACAGCGCCGAGGGTTTCATCGACCTCTTCGGTCTGTCCACGCGCGTGTGGGCCAAGCATCGCCAGGACGAGGGCTGCCCCGGCGTCGTGTAAGCGATTTTTGCCCCTCCACAGTTGACGGCGCAAGGCGACGAACTGCCTTGCGCCGTTTTTATTGCGGCGTGTCAGATGATGGGTACAAGCATGCATGTGTCACGGGGGTAGGCAGCGCGAAAGGTAGCAGCCGCGGGAAGAATCAGCCTACCTGGCCGTCCGAATCCGCCAGACAGGCCGAAAGGTAGCAGCAAAAAGAAATACGCCAGGAAACTTGGCCCCTGGCGCATTTCGAAACGAACGGTTGGCATGCCGACGGTTGCCTATTCGTCGTCTTCTTCTTCCGTGAGCGTCGCCTCGGCCTTCTCATGTTCCGTCTCGGCGACTTCGGTGATTTTCTCGCCGTCGGAAGTGACGGTGACCTTTTCCTCGAAGCGGATAGGCTCCTTCTCGCCGACTGTCTCGGCCTCATTGGGACGGATGGGCGTATCGACGGGCATGTTGACGCCCTTGAGCGGAATGCCGCCCTCGAGTACGGCGTCCAGGTGACGGTCGACGAGCTCCTCGTCCATGTAGTGATCGAACTCGTACTGGATGGCCTCGGAGGGCTCCTTGCTCAGCAGTGAGACGATCAGAATTGCCAGGCAGCTCAGGATGAAGGCTGGCAGCAGCTCGTAAATGCCGAACACGCCACCAAGCGGCTTGATGAGGTTGTGCCATACGATGACGGAGACAGCGCCCGTCAGCATGCCTGCGATGGCACCTGACTTGGTCGTGCGCTTCCAGTACAGGCTGAAGAGCGTGAGCGGACCAAACGAGGCACCCAGGCCGGCCC
>CAYLYJ010000027.1:0-17047 GCA_964388185.1 uncultured Coriobacteriaceae bacterium | reverse complement strand
GCGTGATCTTGAAGGTCGTGGCCTTGATGGCCTCGGCAACCTCGGTCATCGAAGCGTCCTTGGGCAGATCCTCGAGCACGGCGTTGACGACGCCCGGCCCGCTGACTCCGACGTTGATGACCTCGCCAGCTTCGCCGCTGCCATGCATGGCACCGGCCATAAAGGGGTTATCCTCGACCATATTGCAGAAAACAACGAGCTTGGCACAGGCAATTGAATCGCGATCCGCCGTGACTTCGGCGCACTCGCGCACGACTTGTGCCATGCGCAGCACCGCATCCATATTGATACCGGCACGGGTCGAGCCGATGTTGACGCTCGAGCAGACGATATCGGTACTGGAAAGCGCATGCGGAATGCTGTTGATGAGACGACGGTCGCTATCGCTCATGCCCTTTTGCACGAGGGCGGTAAAACCGCCGATGAAGTTGACGCCAACCTCCTTACCGGCGCGGTCGAGCGCCATGGCGATGGGCGTGAGGTCCTCGGCTGTCGTCGCTCCGCAGATCTCGGCGATGGGCGTAACCGCGATGCGCTTGTGGATGATGGGGATGCCAAACTCGCGCTCGAGCTGCTCGGCACAGGGTACGAGGTCCTTTGCTGCCGTCGTAAGGCGGTCATAGACGCGCTGCGCCATGACGTCGATGTCCTCGTGGACGCATCCGCGCAAAGAAAGTCCCAGCGTAATGGTGCGGATATCGAGATGCTGCTGCGTCACCATCGAAAGTGCTTCGACAACCTGCTTCGGTTCTATAGCCACGGGCGCTCCTTTTGCCTATTAACTACTTTGAGACACGAACAATCACGAGCTTATGATTGTATCTCAATGCCTCTATTTATCTAGGCTCCAGAGCTTATCGAAGCATTCGGAGAGCTTGCTGATGACAGGGCCGGTCGTTCCCTCCACAGGGATGATGCCGAATTCATCGCTTACGGCAAAGACTTCAGCACCATCGTCAGACGGAGCTTCGGCCTGCACGACCTCGTAACCGAGCGTCGTGGCCAGGTCGCGCACAAGCGTATCGGTAGCATGACGCGGCGCCTGCCCGACGAGAAGCTGACCATCCTTGGCAACCCATAGCGTGCCGGGTACTTCGTCTGCGTCGAGCATCGCACGAGTGAATTGTGGAGCTGGATGCAGCTCCTCGAGCTGCGTATCAACCATACCCTCGGGATCGATGGTAAGAACGATAACGCCATCGGGCATTTCATAGAGCTTGTTATCGCGCACCCACTCCAGGCGCGAGCGCACCCATGCCTGCACGGCAGGCCCTACGTTGAACGCACCGAGCGAGCGTAGGCGACGCTCATAGAGATGAATGGTCTTGTTGGTATAGCGCCAGCGAAACTCGAGCTTGGAGGCGGGCAGGTTTTGCGCACGCCATTCCTCCTCGCTGATGCCCTCGTTCTCGGCGATGTCTGCCATGCTTTCAGGCTTCTTGTTGCCGACCTTGTTGTACGGAATCGTATCCATCTTGAGTCTCCGTGCACGTTTTTTGCGCTTATGTGAAGCCAATCAAACTGCCTTGCATGTTTTTTGCGTTTTCCTAGGAACAGGACAGACAGAATGCACGTTATTTCGTTTTCCTAGGAATGTTGCGCTCTTAACCCTAGGAAAACGCAAATAATCTGCGTCACGTGTCAATCAGCCCTAGGAAAACGCAAATTCTCGACAATTCGTCAATCTTGACCCTAGGAAAACGCGTATTCCTTGCATCACGAACCGAAAAAGCCCAAAAGAGAAAGCGCTCCCTGCGCAAACGCTTGGCCCTGCCAGCTCTATCCCAATCTAGTGCCTGAAGTGGCGGTGTCCCGTAAAGACCATCGGCATGCCGGCCTCGTCGGCGCACTCGATGGAGAGATCGTCGCGAATCGAGCCACCGGGCTGGATGAGCGCCGTGACACCCGCATCACGCAGAACCTCCAGCGTGTCGGGGAAGGGCAGGAACGCATCGCTTGCAGCAACGGCGCCCTTGGCCTCCTCGCCCGCTTGATCGACGGCGATGCGCGCGGAATTGACGCGATTGGGCTGGCCGCCACCGATGCCGACGGTACGTGTGCCCTTAGTGAGAATGACCGCGTTGGACTTCACGCACTTGCAGCAACGCCACGCAAAGAGCAATGCCTTGAGCTGCTCGTCGGTGGGGGCAGTCTTCGTGGGGACGGTAAAGGTCTCAGGATCCTCAGCCACCGTATCGATTGTCTGCATGACGACGCCGCCCTCAACCGCACGGATGTCCGGAGCGCCACCCGCCGGATTAATTCCACCGGTGCGCAGGATGCGCGCGTTTTCCTTGGCAGAGAAGACCTTGAGCGCTCCCTCGTCATAATCCGGCGCGATGACAACCTCGATGAACTGCTTGTTGACCTCGACGATCTCGCGGGCAACGTCCTCGGTCACCGTCTGATTGAATGCCATGACGCCGCCAAAAGCGCTTACAGTATCGCAAGCCCATGCATCACGGTAGGCATCGAGCAGCGTGGCTCCTTCGGCAATGCCACATGGCGTGAGATGCTTGATGATGACACACGTGGGAGTCGCGTTATCGAACTCACGCACCGAAGCCCACGCGGCGTCGGTGTCGAGATAGTTGTTGTAGCTCAGCTCCTTGCCCTGCAACTGCTCGGCTGCAGCAAGAGTGTGCTTCTCGGACTCGGGAACCGGCCCAGGAACACCCACGCGCTTGCGCTTGTAGAACGCGGCTTGCTGGTGGGGGTTCTCGCCATAGCGCAGGTCGGCAACCTTGTCGAGCATGACACGCTCGTCGGTCCAGAAGGGGCCGTCGTCGACGAGCTCATTATGAAGCCAGGAGTAGATGGCGTTGTCGTAGGCGCTCGTGAGACGGAAGACCTCGAGCGCGAGCTTCTTGCGAGTTTCGAGCGTGGTCGCGCCATCATTGGCACGCATCTCGTCGAGGATAGCGCCATACATGGCAGGGTCGGTCACCACCGTGACCGAAGCGTGATTCTTGGCCGCGCTTCGCAGCATGGAGGGACCGCCGATATCGATGTGCTCAACAGCGTCCTGATAGTCCACGTCGGGTTTGGCGATGGTCGCCTCGAACGCGTAGAGGTTCACAACAACCATGTCGATCATGACGATGTCGTTGTTCTCGGCATCGGCCATGTGAGTTGCCAGGTCACGTCGTGCAAGCAGGCCGCCATGCACCTTGGGATGCAGGGTCTTCACACGACCGTCCATCATCTCGGGGAAGCCTGTGAGCTCGTCGATGGCGACGACGGGAATACCCGCTGCCTCGAGCACCTTGGCAGTGCCACCCGTGCTCACGATCTCGACGCCGAACTCGTCCACGAGCGTGCGGGCGAAGTCCTCGATGCCCGTCTTGTCGGTGAGGGAGATGATGGCGCGCTTGATTTTGGGATCTGGCATGAAAGCCCCTTTCCGCTCGAACCTTATATGCTAGGAGTTCTCGATGACCTTGAGCAGCAGCCTGGTCATGTACTCGAGCTTGTCCTCTTCGACGATGTTGGCGCTATCCTCGGCCGTATGCCAATCGACGGGAGCGACGCCGTTATCGGCAATGCCCATGATCGTCAGCGCACGCATGCCGGCAATCATCGCGGGCGTCGCGTCGGTGTTGCGCCACTCGAGGCTCTTGGCCTTCATCTCGGTGCCCCTGACCTCCTTGGAAGCCTTCTTGACGAGGCTCATCAGACGACGGTCGGCGCGACGGGGCTTGCCCGTGCCCTCGACGTCGATGTAGGAGATCGATCCGGCACCCACGGCCTCGAGGTTGATGATGAGCGAACCGCGCAGCTCGGAGGAATGCAGGTCGAGGAAGTTCTTCATGCCCTGCGCGCCAGCGCCGGAGGCACCGAGCGCAACGAACCACACTTCCTTGTCGAGCAGGTCGCTTTCGGTCATGGACACGACGGACTCGCGGATCTGGGCAGCGCGCTGACGCACGGCGTCAAAGGCGCTCTCGGCCTCCTCCTCGAAGTAGCCACCGCCCTTCCAACCGTAATCGTCCTCGTCGCTCCAGGCATCTGCGCCGCCGGCATCGTAATCCTCGTTCGCGTTCTTGCCCTTGCGATTGAACAGGCTGCCCACCTTGTCGACGGCATTGCGGAAGCGCGACTCGGGGATGTTGATCTCGGTCGTCTGGCCGGCAGCCATGAAGCTGTCGAGTGCCGCATCGTCTGCGATCACGCTGTCGGACACCTCGGTGAAGTCGGAAAAGTCGCCGGCGTCGGCCATCGGGACGGCATCGGAGATTGCGGGGAAAGACCCCGTCAACGACGGGAACGAGGAAGTATTCGCAGCCGCAACGACCGTTTCGCTCGTCTGCGTGTACATGCTCGCCGATGCCTCGGTGCGCTGACGCGGCTTGGGACGCGCGTTGCGCTCGCTTGCGCGGCCATCGTCTTTGGGCGCGAAGGGATCGGGGCTGGGAGTGGCCTGCGGCGTGTCCTCGAAGGTCGAGCTCACTGGGGCCTCCTGGCGGTTCTCGCCCAGCTGGATGTCGCGGTTGTGCGCGGCGCGCGTCGGCACGAACTGCTGCGTGACGTGGCGGGCCGTCGGCTTCTTGCGCTGCGTCCTGGCCGTCGCCGGAACCACGGGCTCGACGGCAGGTGCGGTCTCGATAACTTCCTCTTCCTCGACAATCTCGACACCGTTGGCATCGGACTGCTCCACGTCGATGTCGTCGAGGGAATCGACGACGGGAATGCTCCGCAACTCGGGGCGTGCGCCGCGAGCTGCATGGGTTTCGTGAGCCGATTTGCGCTCCTCGCGCTCCTTGTCATCCGACGAGCCGATGTTGGGAATGCGCGAGGTCAGCTGCACGCGCGGTGCGCCTTCCGGCTTCGCCTCGGTCGTGGCCTCTTCCTGGACCTGAACGCGCGGGAACAAGCCACTTGAATCGGGGCTGAGCTCATCGAGCTGGTCATCGGGAATGTCGAGGTTGATGGAGTTGACGACCGCATCCACGATCTCGGCGGCCTCTTCGGCGTGCTCCTCGGGCGACGTCACTTCGGGCTGCGCCGCCTCGACGGTCTCCGCATCTGCCACGACCTCGACCGTCTCCTCGGTTTCGGCCTCGATCACGGCCTGCGACTCGAGCTCGGCCTCGACGGGCTGCTCGACCTCGGGCTCCTCCTCGGCTTGCTGCGCACGCGTAGCGCCCGTGGCGGCAGGCGCGTCGGCAAAGCGGGAACGATACGAGAGGACGGGCGCATCCTCGTCCTGCGGCTCGGCTGCCGCCCTCTTCTCGAGGTCCTTCGCCGCCTTCTCCTTGGCAGCGGCGTACCACGAGGGAACGGGACGTGCGACCTGCGGGCGCTCGTCATGCGAGCGCGTCGGGGTCTCGATGGGCATGTAGATGGGGGCGGGAGCGGGGGGCTCCTCGTCAACCACGAGCTCCTCCTCGACAACTTCCTCGGTCTGCGCGGGATCCTCGGTCTGGGCCTCGACTTCGATGGGCTCCTCGCCATCTTGCGCCGACTCAGGCTCGAGCGCATCCTCATGCTCGATCTCGGCTTCGTCGTGATGCTCGTCATCGCCCATGTACTCGGCGAAGATCACCGCGTCGTCAAGGCGCTCGACGGGCTTCTTGTGCGCCTCGTCGATCTCCTCGTCGAGCGTGAAGTCGAGATCGGGAACCTGCATCTCGGAAATGGCACCTGGTTTGGCCGGGTTGAGCGCCTCGCCTTCGGCATCCACCTGCTCGAACTCGACATCGTCGAGCGAGAAGGCGCCCGTCGACATCGTGTCGAAGTGAAGCTCCTCGGCGGCCGTGTCGGCCAGGACATCGAGCTGCTCCTCGGGCGAAAGCGCTGGGAAGGCGACCGTCGCGTCATCGCGCACGCCATCGGCATCGTAGGTAACCTCGACGCCCTCGGGCACGAGGCCCTCGGCGTATGCCTCCTCGGCGCTGTGCATGATGGGCTCGTCAACGTCGTCGACAGACGGAGCGAACGGGTCTATCGGCTCCTCGTCTTCTTCGGCTCCCGCAAAGTCGCCCATCAGCATGGACGAGCGCTCCTTGGTGAAGCGCTCGCGCTCGCTGGGGTTGACCAGCAGGCGCGCGACGGACAGGAGCACGGCGATGGAAGAGGCGTTGTCGTTGCCGCCCGAGATGTAGGGCGTGAAGCGACTCGCGATGATGCAGGCGGCCGCGGCGAGCACGAAAACGCTGGCGATGAGCGAGATGACCCACAGGATCGTGTCGATGACCTCGGGCCAGGGAAGCGGCAGCAGCCTGATGAAGAGCACGGCGACCAGGCCGATCATGCAGTAGAAGATGATCTTGTGCAGCAGCGGCGCATGGCCGATGAGCTTGGGCGATGCCTCGGGCTGGGCACGAACGGTATCGACGTGCGCGGCGATGATGATCTTCTTGCGACGGCGCGAATCACGCGCGACGTTCTCCGGGACGTACTTCGCCACGACGTTTTGCGAGACGCCATTCGCGCGCATCTTGGAGAGGATGGGATTGTTGTTGTGCTCGGTGAAGTAGATGAAGAAACCGGCGACCACGAGAATCAGGCCGATGATGAACATGGAAAGCGAGATGCCCGGCACGAAGATGCCGATGCCGGAGATGACCGTGCCCAGGGCAGCCGCCGCATACGCGAGGGCGAAGGGCCAGCGCACGCCCGACGGCGTCGCGAACTCGTCGACGCTCACGTCAAGGCCGTCATCGGACAGCTCTTGGGCGATGTAGAGCGAAGCCTGGTGTTCCTCCTCCGTGCTAACCGGTCGCGGACCGATCTGGTCGGCAAGTACGTTCACATATTCCATGAGATCAGCCATGTGGCTCTCCTCCAGTTACTGCATCTGCGTTAATTGGTCTATTTTATCGTAACCGTCTATAACTTCGGAAGACTACTGCAGGTGATAGCGTCCATCTGTCTCGACGAGCGTAATGGGCACGCCGAACAGGTGGCGAAGCTTCTGCGTCGTGAGGACCTCTTCCTTGGGGCCATCGGCGACGATGTGCGCGTCCTGCAACATGACCACGCGCTCGAACTCGGGCATGATGTCGCTCACGTTGTGCGTGATGACGAGGATGGTGTGGCCCGCCTTGGCAAGCGCCGACAGCGACTGGCGCATGTTCCAGGCGCCCTCGGGGTCGAGGCCCAGCGTCGGCTCGTCGAAGATCAGCAGCGCGGGGCCGTTGATGAGGGCACGGGCGATGAGCGCGCGGCGCGCCTGACCCGTGGAGAGCGTGAGCATGTCGCGCTCGGACAACGACGGGATGCCGATCTCGCGAATGGCCTTGCGGGCCTGCTCGACCTGCTCGTCGGATGCGCCGATGTGGAAGGGCACGCCGACGCTGCCGAAGAAGCCTCCGAGCACGATGTCGAACACCGTGCGGTGCACCATCATGCGCTCCTGCACGTCGGTGGAGACGAGACCCACGGTCTCGATGAGGGTTTCCTCGGACGGGTCGGGCTGACCCATGAAGAGCACCGGCGGCGTCTCGCGCCACACCGGCTCGATCTCCTTGGTGAGCAACTTGACGAGCGTCGACTTGCCCGATCCGTTGGGACCGAGCACGACGATGTGCTCGCCTTGGTTGATGACGAAGTCGTCGACGTCGAGAATCACGCGACCGTCCATCTTTACCTTTGCGTCATGAAGACGAAGCAGTTCCTGAGTCATGGTGGCTCCTTAGTTACTTGCCCAGCGCACGGGCGCGTTCCTTCTTTCTTCCAATTTTATCGAGCGTACGCTTGCGTAAGCGTATGGACTTGGGGGTGATTTCGACGAGCTCGTCATCGGCAATGTACTCAAGCGCCTCCTCGAGCGTGAACTTGACCGGCGGGGTGAGCATAATCGCCTTGTCGGCACTCGATGCGCGTTGATTGCCGAGCTGCTTGGTCTTCGACACGTTCACGTCCATGTCGCCTTCCTTGGCGTTCTCGCCCACGATCATGCCCTCGTAGCACTCGTCACCAGGCTCGACGTAGAGCGTGCCGCGCTGTTGCAGCGTGTCGAGCGCGTAGGCGACGGCCTTGTCGGAATGCATGGCGACCATGGCGCCGTTCTTGCGACCGCCCAGCTCGCCGCGCATGGGCCCGTATTCGGAGAAACGATGGCTGAAGATGGCCTCGCCGTGACTCGCGTTGAGGATCTTGGTACGTAGGCCCATGATGCCGCGCGTGGGAATCTTGAAGGACAGTACCGTCTGGTCCTGGTGTGTCGCCATGTTGGTCATCTCGCCCCCGGCCGTCCCGAAGAGTTCGATGATCTTGCCGGCGTACTCCTCCGGTGTCTCGACCGAGGCGTCCTCGATGGGCTCCATCTTCACGCCATCGACGGTTTTGTAGAGTACGCGCGGACGGCCGACCTGGAATTCGTAGCCCTCGCGACGCATCGTCTCCATGAGCACGGAAAGGTGCAGGATGCCACGACCGGCGACCTCGATGCCGCTCTTGTCCTCGAGCTCCTCGATGCGCATCGAGATGTTGGCCTCGCCCTCGCGCATGAGGCGCTCCTTGAGCTGGCGGCCACCGACGATGTCGCCCTCCTTGCCCACGAGCGGGCTCGTGGACGCCTCGAAGACGACCGAGAGCGTGGGCTCCTCGACCTCGATGGGCTCCATCTCGACGGGATTCTCGATGTCGGTCACGACATCGCCCACGTCAGCATCGTCCACGCCGACGATGGCGATGATGTCGCCGGCCTCAGCGCTGTCGGCCTCCTCGCGGCCGAGCGCCTCGAAGGTGTAGAGGTGCTTGATGGTGGTCTCGTAGCGGGTGTTGCCGTTGTTCTTGATGACGAGCGCCTGCTGGCCGGCGTTAATGGAACCGGAGAACAGGCGGCCCGTGCCGATGCGACCCACGTACTCGGAGTGATCGACCGTGCAGATCTGCATGGCGAGCGGACCATCCGGGTCGACGTCGGGCGCGGGAATGTGGTCGAGGATGGCATCGAGCAGCGGCAACATGTCCATGTTGCCGTCGTCCGGATCGAGGCGTGCGTAGCCGTTCATCGCACTTGCGTAGACCGTCGTGAAGTCAAGCTGCTCGTCGCTTGCGCCCAGCTCGAGCATGAGCTCGAAGACCTCGTCGAGCACCTCGTCGGGGCGCGCGCCCGGGCGGTCGATCTTGTTGATGACGACGATGGGCACCAAGTCGAGGTTGAGGGCGTGCTTGAGAACGAAGCGCGTCTGCGGCATGGGGCCCTCGAAAGCGTCGACGAGCAGGAGCACGCCGTCGGCCATCTTGAGCACGCGCTCGACCTCGCCACCGAAGTCGGCGTGGCCTGGCGTGTCGATGACGTTGATCTTCACATCCTTGTAGCGGATGGAGACGTTCTTGGAGAGGATAGTGATGCCGCGCTCACGCTCCTGATCATTGGAGTCCAGGACGCGCTCCTCGACCTGCTGGTTTTCGCGGAAGATGCCGGCGGTCTGCAGGAGGCGATCGACGAGGGTGGTCTTGCCGTGGTCAACATGTGCGATGATGGCGATATTGCGGATGTGTTCCTGAAGCATGTGCGTTATCCCGTTGTCAGCTGTGTTTTGTACAGCCTTGCAGGATACCATGCTTCATGCGCTTGCGCAGCATTTTATGAGAATGTGGCGGAGGCCAGGATGTGACAGGGGCCAGGCCCCTGTCACATTTCGTTGCGGGAATGGAGAGAGGGGACGACGGGCGATAGGAGACTTGCTCTCGTGTGACAGGGGCCTGGCCCCTGTCACATCCTGGCCTCCGCGGTGCGCTACCCGAAGAGGAGCTCTTCCTCGCCGGCGGGCATGGGGTCGCTCACCTCGATGAGACCATCCTCGCCGCGCTGGTAGAGCATGAAGCCGCTCCAGGCGCAGTCCATGCCGCGCTCGCCAAACTCGAAGAGCAGCGCCGGCTGCCCGGCATCGGTCTCGTCTTCCTGCACGAAGCCCTGGGTGAGCAGCGCATAGCGCGTGCAATCCTTGCCAAACGAGCGCACCTGCTCGCGTGCGGCGCGATAGCAGCCATCGGGCGTGTCGTCCTCAAAGGTCAGGAGCTCGTCATCGCAATCCACGGCCAGCATGACCGACACCTCGTCATGGGCATCGAGCATATCGATCGCCGTCTGTATGAGTGCAATCGAAAGCTGGTCGAGCTCAGCCGATATCTGTGCCATGTCGCTCCATCTCCTCACGCCGTGCAATCAGCGCCTCGACGAGCTGCGCCTCGCCGAGAATCGGGCCGGGCAAATCGAGCCCGCGCTCTGCCAATTCTAGGGCAAACTTGGTGGCACGGGGAACGCCGAGGTTGATGCGACGCAATTCGGCGGCGTTTTGCGCCGTGAAGAGCTCGGCAGGAGCTCCTTGCATGTGCAGCACGCCGTGATCAAGCACGATGATGCGCGAGCAGAGCTCGGCGACGTCATCCATCGAATGCGAGACGAGCACGATGGTGAGCCCCTGGTCGTTGAGCTCGCGTAGGTAGGCGCGAATCTCGGCGACCGTCGCCGGGTCCATGCCGGCGGCTGGCTCGTCGAGCACGAGCACGCTCGGCTCCATCGCAAGTATGCCGGCAAGCGCGACACGTCGCTGCTGGCCACCCGATAAGTCGAAAGGGCTGCGGTTGACGATGCTCACGTAGTCCATGCCCACGCGCTCGAGCGCCGCGTGCACGCGCCTGTCCACCTCGTCATCGGAAAGCCCCAGATTGCGTGGGCCGAAGGCGACGTCTTCGGCAATCGTGTTAGCGAAGAGCTGTGTCTCGGGATACTGGAAGGCGAGTCCCACCTTCGTGCGCACGTCACGGCGCAGCGAACGCTCGGCCGTGTCCATGCCATCGACGAGCACGCGTCCGGCAGTGGGGACGAGCAGCGCGTTCATGAGCTGGACGAGCGTCGACTTGCCCGAGCCCGTATGCCCGATGACGCCCAGGAACTCCCCGTCCTCGATGACGAGGTCGACGCCCTTGAGGGCATCGTGCTCGTCATCGTAGGAGAAGCTCACCTGCTCGAAAGCAATTGGCATAGCTCCTCCTCCAGCTTGTCTTCGGAAAGCCCCATTCCCACCTCGAAGCCTTGCGCGCGTAGGTCCTCGGCGAGCTGGATCGAAAACGGCAGCTCGAGGCGCAGCGCACGCAAGGCTGCCGCATCGGTGAACACTTCTTCCGGCGTGCCCGCAAGCGCGATACGACCGCCCTCGAGCACGATGACGCGATCGGCACCGAGCGCATCTTCCATGAAGTGAGTGATGAGCACGACGGTCATGCCACTGGCGTTGAGCTCGTGGGCCACGCGCGTGATGCCGCGCCTGCCGCGCGCATCAAGCATCGCGCCCGGCTCGTCGAGGATGAGGATGCGCGGGCGCATGGCAAGCACGCCTGCGATGGCGATGCGCTGCTTCTGGCCGCCGGACAGGCTATCAATCTCGTCGAGAGCATGGTCTGCCATGGCAACGGTCGCAAGCGCCTCATCGACGCGCGTGCGAATCTCGTCGGGCGCCAGGCCCAGATTCTCCGGACCAAACGCCACATCATCGCGCACGACGGAGGCGACGGCCTGGTTGTCCGGGTTCTGGAACACCATGCCCGCGCTCTCGCGGATGGCAAAGGTGCTCGCCTCGTCATGCGTGTCATGACCGCCCACCACGACACGCCCGCCCGCGGGCACGAGCAGGGCGTTGATGTGCTTGGCGAGCGTCGACTTGCCCGAGCCGTTGGCACCGAGCACGGCGACGAACTCGCCGGGCTCAATATCCAGGCAGATGTCGTCGAGCACGTGCGGGCCGCCCTCCTTGTAGGAGAACGAGACGTGCTCGAACGAGATGCCGCCCGGGCTGTCGACGCTGCTGCTCACCTGCGGCTACTCCTTCGTCATGAGCTTCTCGACCGGTTTGTAGAGCACGAAGGCGAGTACGTCGTTGATGACGATCTTGAGCGCATTGAACGGTAGCAGGACGGGGATGATCATGGCCGCGACGGTCGCCACGTCCGTACCCGTGTAGATGGGCGTGATGAGCAAGTTGCCCACAATCGCACCCGCAAGCGAGAGGATGGAGCCGACGATGATGCCGATGAGCAGCGTCGTGCGCGTCCTTTTCGTGCGGTAGATGAGCGCCATCGGCACGATCCAGCATGCAACGGCGATGATGGTCATGAGCGAGCCCCAGGGATCGCCCATGATGAGGCCGTGGATGGCGGCCGATACGATGCCCACGAGCAGGCCAGCGCCCACCCCGATGCCGCATGCGGCAAAGCCCGCGATGACGGCCGACGGGTCGTACTTCAAAAACGGCGCCGCCGGGAAGATGGGCGCCTCGATGAACGACAGGATGAGCGAAAGCGCCGTGAACAACGCGAGCAAGACGAGCTTGCGCGTGCTCCATGCGGCCTTGCGTGACTGCTGCGGGGTGACGCTCCCGCCTGCGTGAGAGATTTCGGACATAGTAATCCGCTCCTTTCTGCTCTCTCATCCGGACTGTGACCGTCGGCTCCAGATTCTCACTGGATCGGCCCTCCCGAAGGAGGGTTAGCGGGCTGCGCAGCGACTACGGCTGCTTACCGCCGGTGGGGAATTACACCCCGCCTTGAACAGATACAGCGAGCATTATAGCCATTGCGTCTATAATGGGCGCGACATTTTTCATCACGAGGAGAGAAGCGGGCATGGCTGAGTACAAGGACCTGAGCACAGACGAGATGCGCGAGCTCTACGACGAACTGGCGCGACAGTACGAGCAGTATCGCGCGCTGGGTCTCGAGCTCAACATGGCGCGTGGCAAGCCAAGCCCTGCCCAGCTCGATCTAAGTATGCCGCTGCTCGACTGCATAAACTCGACAAGCGACTGCCATGCAGACGACGGCACGGACTGCCGCAACTACGGCGTGCTGGCCGGCCTGTCCGAAGCCCGCGCACTCATCGCCGACATGTTCGACGTCGCACCCGATCAGGTCGTGGTATGCGGCGCATCGAGCCTCAACGTCATGTTCGACACCATTGCCCGGGCCTGGACCTTCGGGTTAGGTGGCCAGACGCCATGGGGCCAGCTGGAGGGCGTCAAGTTCATCTGCCCTGTTCCCGGCTATGACCGCCACTTCGCCATCTGCGAGCACTTCGGCATCGAGATGCTCCCCATCGAGCTAGGCGAGAACGGCCCGGACGTCGCCGAAATCGCGCGCCTCGTGGCAGACCCGATGGTCAAGGGTATCTGGTGCGTGCCGCAGTACTCGAATCCCTGCGGCTACACCTACTCGGACGAGGTCGTTCGTGGACTGGCCGCACTCGAGCCAGCTGCCAGCGACTTCAGGATCTTCTGGGACAACGCCTACGCCGTGCACCACCTCTACGATGACCCGGAGAATCAGGACCACGTCCTCAACATCATCGACGCGTGCGCGCAGGCGGGCCATCCCGATATGGTCTTCGAGTTCTGCTCGACTTCCAAGGTGACCTTTCCCGGAGCGGGCATATCCGCCTTCGTGTCGAGCGTTGCCAACGTGGACGAGATGCTCGCGGGCATGGGAGCGCAGACCATCGGATTCGACAAGCTCAACCAGCTGCGCCACGTGCGCTTTTTGAAGGATGCCGAGGGCGTGGCCGCGCACATGAGCAAGCACGCGGAGCTCCTGCGTCCGCGGTTCGAGCGCGTGCTCGAGATCTTCGACGAGGACCTGGGTGGCACGGGCGTCGGCACGTGGACGCATCCGCGTGGTGGCTACTTCATCAGCTTCACCGGCCTGGATGGTACGGCCAAGGCAACGGTGGCCAAGGCCAGGGAGGCGGGTGTCGCGCTGACGGGCGCTGGAGCGACTTGGCCCTACGGGAACGATCCGCACGACTCCAACATCCGCATCGCCCCGAGCTTTCCGAGCATCGAGGAGCTTGAGCAGGCGGCACGCATATTCACCGTCTGCGCTCGCATGGTCGCCCTCGAAAAGCTCATGGAGAAGTAGAAAGCGGCCCCCGGATTTCTCCGAGGACCGCATGACCAGACAAAAGTGCCCCGGCGACAATTGTCTGGCGCTTTGCAGAAGCCTGTCTTATTTCTCGACGGGACGTGAGGAGTCGGAAATCCAGTCGATCCAGCTACCCTCGTAGCATTTCTGGCAGGTGTTGCCAGCATTCTCGAGCAGGTCGCAGGCCTCGCGAGCAAGTCCGCCGTTGTAGCAGTAGACGATGAAGTCCTTGGTGGGGTCGATTCCGGCATCGAGAACCTCGCGCAGGAAGAACTCGGTCGTGTCCTCCGGGGCTTCCTTGGCTTCCAGAAGCGGGGCCGAGAGCGCGCCGGGAATACGACTTTCCAGGTACATGTCCTTGGGACGCACGTCCAGGATGGGCATCTTGCCAAGGTGCTCGAGCACGTAATCCGCATCGACGATTTCGTAGCTCATGGGAACCTCCTTTTATAGTCGGTAACGATGATTCCATTTTAGCAGCAGAACGCGAGCGTGGCGCGGCCGGAGACGGATTGGACAGGTACATCTGTCTCACTAAACGAAAGCGACCCCCGGAAACTCCGGGGGTCGCTCGATGAGACGATTTGGTCTGACCACTTTGTCTCATTATTGGCGGGAGCCTGTTGCTAATGAGACAATTTGGTCTGACCAATCTGTCTCAATCTGTCCCACTATTGGCGGGTGCTGGCGTACTCGATGTGGGAGCGCGTCGTCATGCCGGCGTCGTCGAGCTCCCAGAAACGCGCACCACGAGCCTCGAGTCGCGCCCGAGCCTGCGAGTAGCCGGAGTCCGGGTCGTCGACATCGCCGAAGGCCAGCGCCTGCGTCGGGCAATCCATCACGCAGAACTGCGGCTCCCCCTCCTTCATGCGCTCGGCGCAGAAGGTGCAGCTCGGCAGGTAAACCGGTTGCCACCACATGTGCAGGTCGGGGTAGACGCCCTCGGGGCGGTCGATTCCCTGTCCCGAGCCGTGGGTCTCGACCTCGACGCGATACTCGTCATCTTCCAGGTGGTTGCCGACCTTGCAGCCCATCGCGCAGGTCCAGCAGCCTATGCAGCGGTCGATATCGACCAACATCTTGTGTGCCATGACTTAAGCCTCCTTCACGATGGATTCCTGCGGATTGGGCGTTATCTCGCCTTCGAACTTGCGGATATCGCACCACGAGTCCCAGTAGCAATCGGTCGAGCCCGTGAGCGAACTCATTGCCTCGACGTAGGGGTTGGGATGGTGTCCTGCGGCAAGCCAATCCGCGAACCACTTGTCCTCGAGCGGGCCCTGCGAATCCTGGCCGGCGCACTGGTGCGTGATCTCGGCGTAGGTGCCCTCCTCGAACTGACGACGACGCCAGCCAAACCACACGTGCACGGTGCCATCCGGAACGCTCTCGTCGAGCACCAGACGCGTGATGACATGCCCGCGCTCGTTGAAGACCTCGACCATGTCGCCTTCGGCCAGTCCCAGGCGCTGGGCCTGCACCGGATTGAGCCTCGTGGCGGGCGTCTCTCCGGAAAGCTTCACGGTGATGGGATCGTCGGTGAAGCTCGATTGCATGAAGAAACGCTGGCGACCGGTGAAGAGCTGGTATGGATACTCGCTCGACTTGCCGATCTTGTTCGGCTCGAGCACCTTGGTCGTTGCCATGCCGAGCTCGGCGAGCTTTTCGGAGTAGATGATCTCCATGCGGCCGGTCTCGTTGTCGAGGACCTCGGCGGGGTTGAGGTATGGCGTGTACTTGGGCTCGGGCGGCGCGGCGGCGCGGATCATCTTCTCTGCCTTGAGGCGCTCGTAGGTGACGGGCGGCTGGACACCAGCAATCAGCGGGTACTGCGTCTGCAGGCGGATGTCGATGTACTCGGGGATGCTCATCGTGAAGTAGTCGCCGAGACCGACGCGCTTGGCGAGCTCGCTGAAGACCCAGACGGGCTCGTGGCCGTCAACCTGCGGCTCGATGGCCGGCTCCTGCAGGATGATGTGGTTGTAGCAGGCGCCCGTGATGAGGTCCTCACGCTCGAAGGACATGAGGTCGGGGAGCACGTAGTCGGCGATTTCGCCGGTATCGGTGAGCCACACGTCGTAGTCGACGACGAGCTCCATGCCATCGACGACGTCGAGCCAGCGCTGGCGGTCGGGCTGTTGGTGCACGGGGTTGCCCGAGCAGACGATGAGCGCCTTGTAGGGACTATCGGGGGCCTCCGCCTTGGCGAACCACTCGCCCATGCGCACCGGCACGGACTTGACGCCGGGCACGCCATCGGGGCAGCTGATGGGCAGGTCGTTGAAGACGAGCGGCCAGCTCTGGAGCTGCAGCGCCTCGAAGACGCCACTGCCCGGCTTGCCCAGGCGCCCGGTCAGCGCGCCGAGCAGGAGGAACTGGCGATAGGTCTCGTTGGAGTTGCGGTAGCGCAGGCCATAGCCCGACAGGATGAAGGCGTTCTCGGCCTCGACCCAATCCTTGGTCAGGCGCTCCACGTCCTCGACCGAAATACCGCACTTCTCGGCAGCCAGCTCGAAGGTGTACTTCGCGGCCGCGTCCTTGAGCTTCTGGAGTGCGGTCGTGTAGCTGCGGCCGTTGATCTCGAAGTGACCGAACAGCGGGATATCGGCACCTTCGGGATAGGCACCGGCCTTGGCAGCGACGGGCGCGAAGTTACCGGTGTTGTTGTCCCACACGTAGAAGTGACTGCCATCCTCGCTGCGGGCCAGCAGGCCGGTCTCGTCGTCGACGAGATAGGCGGCGATGGAACGGGCGAGCAAATACTCGCTTGCCTGCAAGTCGTTTTGCAGGATGTAGTTGACCATCGCCATCGCCAGGTAGCCGTCGGAGGCGGGCTTCATCGCGACGAACTCGTCGGCAAAGCCGGCGGTGCCGTCGAAGATGAGGCCGAGGTCGACGATGCGGGCACCAGCCTCGCGTGCGCGCACGAGGTTCTGGGCGCAACGCATCTGGTTCTCGATGGGATTGCAGCCCCACACGTAAATGAGATCCGTGCCGACCATGATGCGCGGGTCGATGACCGTGCGCGGAAACTCGCTACCGG
The DNA here is from genome assembly GCA_964388185.1 of uncultured Coriobacteriaceae bacterium. Classification (GTDB taxonomy): domain Bacteria; phylum Actinomycetota; class Coriobacteriia; order Coriobacteriales; family QAMH01; genus QAMH01. The sequence goes on along the minus strand of CAYLYJ010000027.1, from coordinate 138 downwards.
CGTTGTAGAACTCGGCGTAGAACGGGCCGTTGTCCAGGCCGATCGAGCCGAGCGGGACGGTGACGCCAAAGGTGTTCGCGAAGCGGAACGGCATCAGGTTCTCGAAGCTGTACTGGGCGGGAACGCCTGCGCCGAGAT
>CAYLYJ010000026.1:0-17136 GCA_964388185.1 uncultured Coriobacteriaceae bacterium | reverse complement strand
GTCGATGACGTGCACGCTTGCCATGGTCTGCGCCTTTCGCGAGAGGTGGTGTCGTAAAGGTATTGTAGCTGTTGGCGATGGCGCTGCGATGCCGATTCCAAAGAGCAGGGAGCATTTTGCTGCCGGGAAGTTTCGCGGGCTATGGCAGTGCATATCTGCCAGGGAGCGCAAAACATAGCAAACCTGGGAAGTTTCGCGGGCTGTGGCGAATCGCGGCGACCAAGAATCGTAGAAGTTCCCAGCAGACGTGTATTGCCCCTCTCGGAAGTCCCCTTATTCAGGCCACCCCCTTGTTACTCCCACATTTCACGATATGCCTTGACCGCCTTGTGAGCTGCATCGCCAAAGGCCCGAATCTCATCAGCTTGTATCCATCGACCATCCTCGCGGTAGCGCAAGGAGCAGTCGCGCTTGCGCGGACGCTGCAGACCACCGATAGTGAGCTGGGCGGTTCCCGCAATCTCTCGCCTGTCAGTCTCGACTCGCACACTCGGGCCACCAAGCGCCCAGTGCGCCAAAGCGGCGTCGGTGAGGCTGTCCGTCTCCTGGAGTACGGCGAGCGCGGCAAGGTCGCCAAAGCCGTCGTCCTCCTCCTCGATGAGGTTCGTGCTGCGCTCGGTATGGCCTGGCGTCACGGCGCAGACCACAAAGGAGCGGTCGGTGAAGCGATATAGCTCGCCGTTCACGCGTACGCCTGCGCTTGTCACCTCCCACAAGCCGGTGCCGTCTGTCGCAGTAAAACTTGCTATGGTGGGACTTGTCATGATTCTCCTTGGTAAAAGCCGTTTGCTGTTTAGGAAAACTCCTGGATGAACTCTTTCGGATCGTCTATAGGCTCTGTCCGATTGCGATGAATCTCTTCGTCCCAAAAAGAGTCCGTACCTCAATGGGACCGTGCATCACAACCCGTACGTTTGCCTGGCAGAAGATGCCGTAGTTAAGCTTATCGGCCTTGTCGATATCCGCATGCTCATAGTAACTCATGCTTGCGATACAGTTCAGAGGTATCACTCCCGTCATCTGGATACCGCATCACTTGGCAGAAGCGTCCCGAATTGTGATGTGGCGGTCACCAGCGAAACCACCAGCGCACATTGCTTGCCGGAAAGCTCCGCAGGAGTCTCGGATTGTGGTGTGGTGGCTGCAGGGAGCCTGGTCCCGGGAACAATGAGCAGCGCAAACAAAAAAGCCGCTCGAAAGCGACTTCTCGAAATCTGATGTTGGCGGGATTGACGGGGCTCGAACCCGCGACCTCTGGCGTGACAGGCCAGCGCTCTAACCAGCTGAGCTACAACCCCGCGTCAACAGCGAAAGCAATACTACAGAAACTTGTCCCGTTCGTAAAGAAGGAAGTCGAAAAAACTTGCGGGCGCGAGCCGAGAGGCCAGCGCCACGCCAAGGACGGACGGTTATGCGTCGGTCGTGGGAGCGGCTCCATCATTCGGCGTTGCCGCCTGCGGCTTGAGGTCATCGAGACCATGGTATTCGGGATGGTTGGCATTGTTAACCTGAATGTGCGTATGGTTACCGTTGTCGTTTTCGGCCGTGTAGTTCTTGAGCTGAAGCGACTCATCCAGATACTGAAAGATATCGCGAATCTTTGCCATGGGCGTCACGCCGGCAACCACATGATCCCCCGGTTTCACCGTGACATCTGTCAGGTGAATGAGCACCACGTCGAGATCAGGCCGTCCCTCTGGCTGGATATGAATGCGATAGTCATCGATTTCGTTGTAGAGCTTGTATTGCTTGACGAGCACGACCTCACCCGTAACCGGCGCGTACACCGTCGCGCCAACGGGACCACCGCAGTCAATCGCGCTCATGACCGGGCCGGCATTGCCCTCCCTGAAGCAACGGATGAACTCACCGGTCATCCAGTTGTCACCCGTGGGCTGCTCGGAGGCCACGCGGCCCGTGCCATGCGCAGCGATGATCTCGGTATTGGTCGCCTCCGTGAGCTGAGTCGTGATCTCGTTGGCATACGCGTAGGATGCGTTATGGATGAGGATTTCGGTCAGGTCCTCCATCGCGACAGCCGAATGCATCGTGATGCCGGAACTCTCCGACATGATCGGCGTCGGCAAGGAGGGCTCTGCCTTGGCGGCTGTCACCGTACCTCCGGTTTGCCCCGCTCCCGTATCACCCGTCTGCGCGAAGGGATTGAGCACGCCAATCACCACCACGATAACAAACACGATGACGAGGGCGATTATGAGCTTGGGAGATATGTTCGGTAGCTTCTTGCTGGAACGATTTCGCTCACTCGACGCACGCTCGATATTGGGCCGGCGATCGAACTTGGACCTCGCGGATTGCCCCACCGAATTGACGGTATACGACCCCTGTTTGCGGTTCGAGCCATAGCTCTCGCGTGCATAGCGGCTCGTCGCATCAGCATCGCCGAAGCTCGGGCGATAGGTCGACGTACGTCCCTGCTGCTGGGCCCACGGCTGGGTTTGCTGACCCGTATCCTGCGGCACCTGAGTAGCATCCGTGTCTGCCGATGGTTCTTGCTGTAAAGCACCCTGGTCAATCTGCCAGGAATCTTCCTGCTCATGCTGCACCTGCGGACGGGAAGCCACCTGATGATCCCGCTGCACTACGGGCATATGACGCCCGCCATGCGCAGATCGCACGACTTGATCTTCAGGCATCTCCTGCATAGGTCGCTTGTGCTGCTCCTGACGCGGCCGCTGCTCATCGCGAGCATGTTGGGCCTGCCGCTGCTGTGTGACCTGCCGATCGGCCCGTTGCCGCGCTTGCTCTTGGGCGGCCTGTCGCTGGGCACGTTGCTGCGCCTGGCGCTGCACTTCGACTTGCGTAGGCGTTTGACGCACCGGGCGTTGCGCACGCGTCTGCTCGGCCGCACGCGGCGGCTGCGGCTGTCGCGTCTGCTGTTGGCGCTCGTGCGTGGCATATCGCTGCCGGTCGTATTGGCGCGCCTCGCGCTCGGGACTCAGGCGTACTTCCTGGCGTCCGAATCTGCCCTGGATGGTCGGCTCGGGCTCGGAGGGTTTGCTACGTTGACGGCGCTCTTCTAGCTGCTGTTGGCGGCGCAAGCGCTCCTCTGCCGCCTGTTGCTGGGCCATCTGGCGGCGACGCTGCTGCTCGGCAGCTCGACGTTGTGCCGCTTCACGGCTCGCGCGTTTCTGCTCGGCAGCCTCAAGCTCAACCTGCTCGCGCAGTGTCAGCTTATGCGCAGCTTGTTCGCGTTCGACCTCACGCCAGTCCTCCTGGCGACCAAAGCGTCCCTGCACACCCGTATCGTAATCGGGCTTGCGGCTCGAATGGGAATCTCCATATGAACGCGTGTCACGCTGATTCATGGCAGGCCCCTAGTTGAACCTGTTCATGGCCCTCGTTGAGCCTTCATCGATAACGCAAAGCGCGGCGTCGGCTGCCAGGGCAACCGCATGCTCAAAGCCTTCTGCCTCGGCACCCTTGGGTGCCTGAAGTACAAAATCCGTCACGGACTTGCGTCCTGGCGGATGGCCTAGCCCGACACGAACACGCGTATACGTATCGCTTCCAAACTTCGCGTGAATCGACTTGAGGCCATTGTGACCACCATGGCCGCCGCCTACTTTCACGCGAATCGTCCCAGGCTCCAAATCCATGTCATCATGAATGACGAGAACCTCGTCAGGAGCGATCTTATATGCAGTCGCAAGCTTGCTGATAGGGCCGCCACTCGTATTCATGTACGCCTGCGGCTTGACAAGCATAAGCTCCTCGCCATTGTGCTGCACATGCGCGACAAGTGCACCACATTCGTTCTTCCAATACCGCGCTCCAAGCTCATCGGCAAGCAGATCGAGTGCGAGAAAGCCGGCATTATGCCGTGTCCCCTCGTACTCGGGCCCGGGATTGCCCAAACCTGCTATGAGCTTGTAGTCCATCGTTACAGCGCGAAATCCGGATCGAACAACGAGGAAATGGAACCGTTGTTGAACACGTTGTTGATAGCCTCGGCGAAGAGCGGCGCGACGCTGATCTGCTTGATCTTGCCCTGCAGGTACTCCTCGGGAAGCGGAATGGTGTTCGCGACCACAATTTCGTCGGCAACGGAATTCTCGAGACGCTCGATTGCCGGGCCCGAGAACACGGGGTGCGTGGCACTCACGTGCACCGACTTGGCACCGCGATCCTTCAGTACCTTCATGCCCGCGCAGATGGTGCCGGCCGTATCGATCATGTCATCGTTGAGAATGCAGTTCTTGCCCTCGACGTCACCGATAATGCTCGTGATCTCTGCCACGTTGTGCTTGGGACGACCCTTGTGCATGATCGCGAGATCGGCATTGAGCAGATCGCTCATCTTCTTGGCGACCTTCGCACGGCCAACGTCCGGACTCACGACGCACAGGTTATCCATCTCCTGCGCTGCAAAGTAGTCCGCGAAGAGATTGAGGGCCGTCAGGTGATTGACCGGTCTCTCGAAGAAACCCTGAATCTGACCCGAGTGCAGGTCAATCGTCGTGATGGTGTCAACGCCTGCCGTCTCGAGCATGCGTGCGACGAGCTTGGCGGTAATCGGCTCGCGCGCTGCGGCCTTACGATCCTGGCGCGCGTAGCCGTAGTGCGTGATGACGGCATGAATCCTGCCAGCGCTCGCGCGGCGTGCCGCATCGGTCATGATGAGCAGCTCCATGAGCGCATCGTTAACATCGCCCGAAACTGATTGAACGAGAAAGACGTCCTCGCCACGCACGGAATCCATGTAACGGGCGTATATCTCACCGTTCGAGAACTTCTCGAGCCTGATATCGCCCATTTCGACGTCAAGGTAGCGCGCGATTTCCTCGGCAAGCTCGGGATGTACCGAGCCCGAGAAGATGTGCAGCTTGCGCTCTGCAGCCCTGCTCCGCCTTTTACCCATCGTGTACCAATCCTTTCGTTACGCCTTGCGCTTGCTCGCAAAATGACGTGCGGTCCAGTCTTCGACAATCCTCTGCTCATTGCGTTCGACGGCAAGTGCGCCATCGGGCACGTCCTTGGTGATGCAGCTTGCAGCACCGGTCACGACATTGGAACCCAACTTGACCGGGGCGACGAGCATCGTGTTCGACCCGACAAAGGTAAAGTCGCCGATGACCGTCTGATGCTTGTTCACGCCATCGTAGTTACAAGTGATCGAGCCGGCGCCAATGTTGACATCGGTGCCAATCGTTGCATCGCCGATGTAGGAAAGATGTGGCACCTTGCTATCCGGCCCCACCGTGGACTTCTTGATCTCGACATGCGTACCCACGTGGGCGCCCTCGCACAAATAGGTGCCGGGACGCAGATAGGCGCGCGGACCTGCCGTGACGCCGGACTCGGTGGTCGTCTCGATGGCCACGACCTCCTCGAGCGCATTGTCGGGGCCGATGGCGCAATCGGTGAGGCGCGTGTTGGGGCCGATGGTGCAGCCGCTGGAGACGCGCGTCGTACCCCAGAGCATGGTCATCGGCAGTAGCTCCACATCGTTCTCGACGACGCAATCGGGGCCGACCCACACGAGGTCGGGATCGAGCATGGTAACACCTGCGGCCATGAGCCCGTCGTTGATGCGGCGCTGCGCAATCTTGCTCGCGGCGGCAAGTTGCGAGCGCGAGTTGACTCCGAGGCATTCGTCATTGTTTGCGACGACCATGCTCGAGACCGTCAGGCCGTCGGCGGCAAGCAGCGCGAGCATATCCGTAAGGTAATACTCGCCCTGGGCGTTATTGCGATCGAGTTTGTCGAGATGACTTAAAAGAGCAGGTGCCGAGAAGCAGAAAACACCGGAGTTGCATTCGCCGATGGTACGCTGTTCTTCCGTGCAGTCCTTCTCCTCAACGATGCCGCACACATTGCCGCTCTCGTCACGCACGATACGACCGTACCCGAAGGGGTTTTCGGGCTGCATTGTAAGCACCGTTGCCGCAGCGCCCGTTGCCTCATGCGCGGCGATAAGGTGCTCGATGGTGTTTGCCGTAATAAGCGGCGAGTCTCCGCATAGCACGACGATGTCGCCATCATAACCCTCGAACTTGTCAGCTGCGCACATGATCGTGTGGCCAGTGCCAAGCATCTCGAGCTGATATGAGATGACACAATCGTTGAGCAGGGGCTCGACCTGCTCGCGACCGTGGCCGATGACCACGTGGACATCATCGCAGCCTGCCTGGCGTGCCGCGTCCACAACCCAGCGCACGAGCGGCTTGCCCAGCATCTCGTGTGCGACCTTTGGCTTGTTGGATTTCATACGGGTGCCAGCGCCTGCTGCAAGAATCAAAGCTTTAGCTTTCACATGCGCTCCCATTGAAGAATTGGATGGCTGGGGCAGAAGGAATCGAACCCTCATTCGCGGTACCAAAAACCGCTGTCCTACCGTTGAACGATGCCCCAGTAGCCTGCCTGCCTGATTCTAGTGAACTATGCCGTGATTCTCAAGCGATGATGCGGGGAATGCCGCATACGTGAACCCAGTCGCACACGGGCGCAATATCATGTGCGAAGCGTTGTGCAGCTGTCTCGTCAGGGCAAATGGCGAAGCTCGTCGAGCCGCTCCCCGAGACAAGTGCGCCGAGTACATCGGGATGCGCAAGCGCCCTGTCGATGCGATGCTGGATGCGCGGGTCGGTCGCGCAAGCAGCAGGGCCGAGGTTATTTGCGCACAGGGATGCGAGGCACGTGAGATCATCGGGGGTCTCGTGCAGCGCACGAGCTAGTTCATCGGCATCGGGAACCGGCATGGGATTCTCGTCAAACGTGTGATACACCGTGGCCGTGGACAAGCCATCGCCGCTCCCCATGAGAACGATGGGGGCTGCCAAGGGCGGCAATGCGCGCTCAAAGATATCGCCACGACCGCCCATCAGCGCAGTCTTCCCGTGGAGAAAGAAAGCGACATCGGCGCCAAGCATGCGTGCCACGGCAACGATTCGTTCATCGAGAACGTCGATGCCAGTGAGCTGCGCATAAGCCTTGAGCATAGCTGCTGCGTCGCTTGAGCCGCCGCCAAGACCGCCACCAGCTGGAATGCGCTTTTCTATTTCGATGACGAGCGCCATGCCCGATGCGGCGACGGGACACTCGCAAACCTGCTCTGCGGCGTCTATCGCACGAAAGACAAGATTGTCACGCGGATCGAGACCCTCAACGACGCAGTCAAGTACGACGTGCGTGCCCGCCTGCGTGATCAACGCATTTTGCGCGAGGCTCTGCTTTGCCTGCACGTGCACGACATCATGTAGGTCGAGCTCCTGGAAAACGGAACGCGCCCCATGGTAGCCGTCATGCGGTGGATAGGATATGGCCAGGCACAGGTTGACCTTGGCGTGGGCTTCAAACGTCAACGCCTGTGGATGTAAATCCCCCATGTGAGGTGTATTAGATGGCCTCTTGCTGAAGCGCAGGGAAAAGCGGCTGCTCGTCCTCGGGGTTGGTCAGCTCAACCGTGCCCGTAAGAACATCGACGTACTGATACGACTGACGTGCCTTGCGGCCACGCTTCTCGTCAGTCTCGACGATAAAGAGCGATTTGTGGGCCTGAGTGAGAACGCCCTCACGCTCGATGATCTTGGAACGGCCCATATTGGCACGAATGCGCAGGCGCCTGCCCGTAAACCCGACGAGCGTTTCGTGGATGCTATTGACGTAGGCGACCTGTCTGTTGATTGTTTCTTCCATGAAGAGTCCTCCTGATACAAAGGAGACACAATAATAACACGCCGCGAGAGATTTTGCATGCATTATACTTACCAACACTGTTTTCTATCCGCTTCAGCGGACAGAATGGGTCAGACCGTACCAAGGAGCACGTGTACATGGCGTTTATGAACAGTTCCGAGTTGGGGCATTGCCCCACCGCCCAACTTCTCATCGAAAACGAAATCCCCTCCCGCATCGCCGCCAAAGATGGCTCTGTCTTCGACTTCTCGGCGGAGGCTGCCGCATGCGCGGCGACGCGCCTGGGATGGACTACGCTCGCGAGCAAGCCGCCGCGCGATCCCGCCGAAATCGCTATCATCGCGCAGCAGGCACGCGGCGAGGGCCTCGATGCCGTCGTGCTCATCGGCCAGGGCGGCTCCGCCCAGGCTCCGCAAACGGTCACCAAACTCTACAGCCTCGAAGTCACCGATGAAGTGCCGTTCAAAACGATGGACGCGCTTTCGCCCGTCTACGTCAATCACATTCTCGGTTCCTCCGACCCTGCACGTACGCTCTATATCGTGTCGAGCAAATCAGGGTCCACGCTCGAACCAACCGTGCTCTCGCACGTGTGCTGGAAGTACGTCTGCGCGCACCTGGGCGCCGAGCGCGCTGGTTCGCGCTTCATCGCCATCACCGATCCCGACACCGAGCTCGAGCATGTTGCACGCAAGAACCACTGGCGGGCCATCATCCATGGCGAACCCGATGTGGGCGGTCGCTATTCCGCACTATCGGCGTTTGGCCTGCTACCCATGGCTGCAATCGGCATCGATATCGAGCGCATGCTCGAGGACGCCACGCCAATGGAGAAACTCTGCGCCTCGGATTCGCCCGACAATCCGGCCATCTGGCTTGCAGCCTTCCTCTATGACAACCTCAAGGCGGGACGCGACAAGTTCTCGCTGCTCATGCCGCCAAGCAAGCAGGTCTTCGGTCTGTGGGTCGAGCAGCTCGTGGCCGAATCGCTCGGCAAGGCAGGTGTCGGCATATTACCCAACGTCGAGGTTGACGCTGGTATCCTGTCCGATCCGCACCCCGATCGCTGTGCCATCCTCTGCAACATGGACAGCGACGAGGCCTTCGAACATGCTCGCACCTGCGTGCATCCCGACATCCCGGTCTTTCGTCTGGACATCCCCGACAGCACGGCCATGACGCGCTACTTCCTCATCTGGGAATACGCCGTCGCCTTCTGCGGTTGGCTCATGCAAATCGATCCCTTCGACCAACCTGACGTAGAGAGCACCAAGGCGGCAACGCGTCAGATCCTCTATAACCAAGGTGGCCGATTCGATGTTCCCGAAGACGTGTGGGGCAAGCCCGCCTACGAGGAGTTCGAGCTCGATTCGTGTGGATACGCCGACCGCGTGTACGTGAGCTCAACGCTGCTCGATACGCTCGACGAGCCACACGAGGACATCGATGCGAATGCCGCGCTGCGCCTGCTATTCTGTTCGATCAAGGACGACGATTACTTCAGCCTCAACGCATTTCTGCCCTTCAAGGGAGTCGGACGTCGCGAGACTCTCGAGAAGATACGCCATCGCGCGGCAGATCGCCTCGGCGTGTGCTCTTGCCTCGAAATCGGCCCACGCTATCTGCACTCGACAGGCCAGCTGCATAAAGGCGGCCCCAATACGGGCGTCTTTCTCGTCGTCAGCGCAGACGAGCCCTTCGACATCACGGTACCGCATGAGGACTTCACGCTTGGTGACGTGGCAAACGCTGAAGCCCTCGGTGATTTTTCCGCCCTGGCAAGCCGCGGACGACGTGCCATCTACATTCATCTGAAGGACAACGATGACAAGTTCCTGTCGTCGTTTGCCAATGACGCCTGCTCGGCCATCTCGGCCGCCTACGCCCTGCGCACACGCTAGAGAGCAGGCGCGGCGATGGTGCTCTACGCCTGTGCAAGCTGCGTCTTAGGATGGACGGGCATGACGAACCTCGCACAAAGCTCGTTGCGTGCACGTGACCTTGCAGGTGGTATCAGCTTGTCTTTGCGTGCACTCGTCACGCTTGTCTGTGTGCTCGGGGCACTTGCCGCCTGGTTTTTGCTCGATAACCTCGTCTGCTGTCTGGCCTTCTCGTTCGCATGTGCGTGTATGGGCGCATTACTCGTCTGCGACCTGCGTGAACATGTCTTGCCGACCGAGCTCGTGGCGGGACTGCTCATTTTCGCGCTCGTCTTTCGCGTAACGGCAAGCGGAGTCGGAGGCACGTTCGCGATCGCGTTGCCGGCGGGACTCATCGCCGGTAGTTTGTTGCTTGTCAACCACCTACGCGCGCATCGTGGAGCGGCCGAGGTCATCGGATCGGGTGACGTGCGCATGATCGTGCCGCTTGCACTCTTCTCGGGTATCGACGGCGTCATAGCCGGCGTATTTGTTTGCGCCGTGCTCATGGGAGCACTCGCGCTCGTGCAGCTCGTCTGCGGCAAGGCACGCCGCGACACACACATCGCACTCGCGCCTGGTCTCGTTGCCTGGCTCTTCGCAGGAACGCTGCTGCCGTTGCTATAGTCTCTTCGGTCGAAATAACGAAGGAACAATGAATCCGGGTGTTGTATTGCGCGCTCGAGGGCATCTTGAGCAGAGCTGCGCTGAACTCGATGCGGTTTTGCGAGGACTGTCTGAGCGTGCGGTCTTTGCACGCGAGTCCCGCAGCGGCATCGAGCGAAGCGCAGCTCGAATGCGAAAGCAAGCCCTCGAGCGCGCAATACAGCAAAGCCTCTTACTCCTCAAGCAGCTTGTTTGCGACCCGGATTCCGTCGAGAGCGGCCGACATGATGCCGCCCGCATAGCCAGCGCCTTCACCGCATGGATATACCCCATGTACGCGTGTCGCCATGAGCGTCTGGGGGTCGCGCACAACGCGCACCGGCGAGGAACTGCGGGCCTCGATGCCCGTGAGCAGCGCTCCGGAATCGGCAAATCCATGAAGACTGCGATCAAGCATGGGCAGCGCCTCGCGCAAGGCAGCCGTCGCAAAGCCCGGTAAACACGTATCAAGCGAGGCCTCGGCAACGCCCAGGGGATAGCTCGCCTCGGGCTTCGTGCGCGCTTTGCCTGTCAATCCGGCAAAACCTGCCACGCGCTGGACGGGTGCGTGCCAGTTTGCACCACCGGCGGCAAACGCCGCCTGCTCCCATCGTCGCTGCAACGCGATGCCAGAAAGTGGATCGGTACGGTCATTGAAATCATCCGGCGTCACGTTGCACAAGAGCGCGGCGTTGGCGTTTGTCCCGTCACGCGCCTGACGCGACATGCCGTTCACGCACAGACCGCCCTCCTCGCTCGAGGCGGCAACAACCTCGCCACCGGGACACATGCAGAAAGTGTAAACCGAGCGGCCGCCTTCGAGATGACATGCGAGTTTGTAGTCGGCAGCTCCCAGGGCAGGGTGGCCTGCCGCAGGCCCGTACTGGGCACGGTTGATGAAATCCTGCTCGTGCTCGATGCGCATGCCAACTGAGAATGCCTTTTGCTCAAGTTCGAAGCCAAGCTCCTTGAACAGCAAGAAAGTGTCACGCGCCGAATGCCCGCAGGCCAAGATGAGCCGTGACGCCTCGAGCTCATAGCTCGTGCCGTCGCACGCGAGTGTGATGCCACGCAGGATGCCCGCTGCATCGACACGCATCCCCACGAGCTGCGTATGGAAGCGCACCTCGCCCCCACAAGCGATGATGCGCTCGCGCATCCGCTTGACGACTCCGCCTAGAACATCGGTACCGATGTGTGGCTTTGCCTGCCAGAGAATCTCGCCCGGCGCGCCCGCCGCGACGAAGGTCTCGAGCACCTGGACAATTTGCGGAGAGTTCTTGCCGGTCGTGAGCTTGCCGTCGGAGAAAGTGCCGGCTCCCCCCTCACCAAACTGCACGTTACTCTCCACATCGAGCACGCATGTGCGGTGATAGCGCTCGACATCGGCCACGCGCTCCTCAACAGGAGCCCCGCGTTCAATCACGAGCGGACAGAGACCGGCCTCGGCAAGCTCGAGGGCCGCGAATAGGCCAGCAGGCCCCGTGCCCACCACGACCGGACGCGCATCCTCACATCGACATTCGGGCAGTGGCCGCTGCTCGATGGGCCGTACCGCCTGCGGTGCCCCCTCACCATCACCGATACCGGCAGTCACGACAAAGTGCACGTCGCTTTTACGCCGCGCATCGACGGAACGGCGCAGCAAATACGCACGCCTTACACCCAGGATATCGGCAAGTGCCCGCGAAGAGCGGTCTGGACATAGGTCATTGACGACCGCAAGGCCTTGATCCAACGTGAGCTTGATGTTAGGGCGCTTTTCCACGCGCCGCCTCGATTAACGGCCCTTATTGGCCTTGGCGGCGAGCTCTTCGGCAGAAAGTTGCGTCTCCTCGAAGACCTTGGCGCCGTCGAGACCGAACGCCGTATGCAGCAGGCGCACCGCCTCCTCGGCGCTCTCGGCCGGGATAACGACGCTCGTGCGGATGTCGGACGTCGAGATCATCGAAATATTGATGCCGCCCTCGGCAAGCGTGCGGAACATCTGCGCCGCCACGCCGGAATTGACCTTCATGCCCGCGCCGATGATGGAAACCTTGGCCACCTCGTCGGTGATGAGCAGTTCTCGTGCGCCTAGCTCGCGCACGATGCGATCCATGACCTCGGTTGTCTTCTCGATATCGGCCTTTGGGCTCGTGAACGTGATGTCAGTGTGACCATTCTCGGAAAGGTTCTGAATGATCATGTCAACTCCGAGATTGGCATCGGCCATCGCGCCGAACACCTTGGCGGCGACGCCCGTGGTATCGGGCACATCGCGAATCGTGAACTTGGCTTCCGAAAGGTCATGCGCCACGCCGCTGACAATCGCCTTTTCCATAGTGGGGTCATACTCCTTCACCAACGTGCCCGGCTCGTCATCGAACGACGAGCGGCAATGTATCACCACGCCGAAGTTGCGCGCGAACTCGATGCAGCGCTTGTGCAGAACGCCGGCGCCGCCCGCGGCCATCTCGAGCATTTCCTCGTAGCTGATCTGATCGATCTTGCAGGCACGCGGGACGATACGCGGATCGGCCGTGTAGACACCGGCGACGTCCGTGTAAATCTCGCAGACGTCCGCCTTGATGCCCGCCGCGATGGCGACAGCGGTCGTATCCGAACCCCCGCGGCCCAACGTGGTGATGTCTCCCGCTGCGTCGATTCCCTGGAATCCCGCGACGATGACGATGCGGCCTTCGGAAAGCGCCACGCGGATGCGATCGGCGTGGATTTCGCGAATCGACGCCTTGCCGTGCACGCTATCGGTAATCAGGCCGATTTGCCGCCCGGAAAGGCTGATGGCCTCCTCGCCAAGCTCGGCGACAGCCATGGCCAGAAGCGACATGGAGACCATCTCTCCGGTGGAAAGCAGCGTGTCCATCTCGCGGGGGTCAGGGCTATCTGATATGGAACTCGCGAGCGCGACGAGATCGTCGGTCGTCTTGCCCATGGCCGAGACCACGGCGACGACGCTATCACCGGCGCGCTTGCGACTGACGATGCGTTGAGCGACGCTCCTGATGCGCTCCGGATTCGCGACGGATGTCCCGCCGAATTTTGCAACTACTACAGACATGCTCGGAATGATAGCAAAAAACCTGTACAACGGTGCTGATTTCGCACTTCCGCCCACTTTTGGTACTATATCCGCCATGAATACTGCAGAAGAAAAGGCAGCGCAACGCGAAAGCATGCGCGCCAAACGTGGTTCGATCGCAGCTGATGTTCGCAAAAACTATGAGGCGGCACTGGAAGACAGACTCCTCAACTTGCCGGCCCTCAAGCACGCGAAATGCATCGCCGTCTACTATCCCACCGGGTCAGAGGCACGATTCGTCTCGAACAGGGAGAAGCTGTTCCTGTTCGACCAGCGTCCCACCATCGCCTTTCCCCTCGTGCGTTCCGAAACGAACATGTCGTTCTTTTCCTTCGACATGAACGACGATTGGAGCATTCTCGAAACGCCTCGAGAGATAGTGACCAACCTCGACCCCGCCCGTCATGTCCCACCGGAAAACATCGACCTCATGCTCGTGCCGGGCATCGCCTTCGATAGGCACGGCAATCGTCTGGGGCAAGGCGGCGGCTTTTACGATCGCTTTCTCCCGTACCTGAGCGCGGACAGCATGACCATCGGCATCGCGTTCGACGAGCAGGTCGTCGACGAGGTGCCACACGAGGCAACCGACTGCCGCGTCGACTACATCGTGACGCCCACTCGCGTTATCACCGCAGAAAAGTAAGCGTTTAGTACCTGTTGTCGAAGATGCGCGTGGTCTTCTTCTCGCTGCGCGGAAGGTCCTCGATATCGACAGGCTTGACCTGCGGCGTGAAGCCAATGCGGTTCCTGAACTCCGTCGCGATGGTCTCCTCCATGTTGTACTTGTTGGCATCCGGCTCGACCTCGACGAAGAGCGTGGCAATATCCTTGCCGTTGAGGTGGTCAATCATCATCTGATACTCGCTACTCGCGCCCTTGACGGCAGCGATGACCTCTTCGATTTGTGCGGGAAACATGTTTACGCCGTGCACCTTGACCATGTCGTCGGTGCGACCGGTAATGATGTCGATGCGCGGATGCTCGTTATGCCCGCAGGCACACTCGCCCGGCACGATGCGGGAAAGGTCGTGCGTGCGGAAGCGGATAAGAGGAGCACCTTCCTTCTGCAGCGTGGTGAGCACGATCTCGCCCGGTTCACCGTCGGGAACGGGCTGCCCGGTGACGGGGTCGATGATCTCGAGGTACATGTAATCGCTCCAGATGTGCACGGCGCTATCGGCCTGGCAGTTGATGCCAATGCCGGGGCCGTAGATCTCGGTCAGGCCATAGATATCGTAGAGCTCGACGCCAAGTTCGCTAGCGATGCGGCGGCGCATCTTCTCGCCCCAGCGCTCGGAGCCGATGATGCCCTTGCGCAGCTTGATCTGGTCGCCGATGCCGCGCTTGGCGATTTCCTCGGCAAGGCGCAGCGCGTACGAGCTCGTCGCGCACAGCACCGTGCTCTCGAGGTCCATCATCATCTTGAGCTGTTTGTCGGTATTACCCGGACCCATCGGGATGGCCATCGCGCCGAGCAGCTCGCAGCCGAGCTGGAAGCCGATGCCGGCAGTCCACAGGCCGTAACCCGGCGTGATGTGGACGCGATCCTCCCTCGTCACACCCGCGTACTCGTAGCAACGCGCGAACTGGATGGCCCAGTCCTCGACGTCCTTCTGGGTATAGGGGATGATGACGGGCGTGCCGGTCGTGCCCGACGAGCTATGGATGCGCACGATCTGCTCGGGCGGCACGGCGGCGATTCCCAGCGGGTACGCCTCGCGCAGGTCGCCCTTGTCGGTGAAGGGGAGCTTCTCGAAATCGCTTTGGTCCTTGATCGCATCGATGTCGATGCCCGCGAACTTCTTGGCGTAGAAGCCGTCGGGAATCGCAACCAGCTTCTTGAGCTGGGCCTTGATGATATTGAACTGCTCTTCGGTCATGTGCATGGTGCGTGAACCTTTCAACTTAGACATCGACGCCAAGGAACGTGCGAACAGCGTATCCCAAAACGAAGGAGAGTGCGGCGACACCGAGCGAAATGGCGCACATTTGCCCGAAATTCTTGCCGAACGAGACGTCGCGTGCGACGGCGGTGTAGAAGTTGAAGCCGGCGAGGATGAGCACGACCAGCACCAGCATGATGCCCATGGCCAACAGGTACATCTTGTCATCGAGGATGAGGTAGGGCAGCAGCAAGATGACGACGGTGATGAAGTACGCGCCGCCCGTCATGAGGCCGGACTTGGCGGCGTCGCCCTTGCCGTCGCTGCGCTCGGCCAGGTACTCGCTCGCGGCCATCGAGAGCGTCGCGGCGACGCCGGTAATGAGGCCGGAAAGAGCGATGAGACGCGTGTTCTGCATGGCGAGCGTAAGGCCTGCAAGCGTGCCGGTGATCTCGACGATGGCATCGTTCATGCCGAGGATCATCGCTCCCACGTACGAGAGGCGCTTCTCGGAGAGCAGGGCGAAGAGCTTGGCATTACGATCGCGCTCGTCGGCCTCCATCTTCTCGACTTCGGGCACCTCGTCGAGCAGTTTCTTGGAGTGGTTGACGAACTTGATCTTACGCCGGTCCATGAGCTTGGCGGCGAAGGTGAAGCCGAAGAGCCGCGCCATGCGCGCGTAGCGCTTGACCTTGCGTTCGTCGGGCTTGGCTTGGGTTTCCGTGTAGGCTTCGAGCGCCTGGGCCTGCTTGGCGATCTCGTCGGCGATTTGGTCGAGCGTGTCGCGGTTGTGCTCGTCTTTGATGGAAGATGCCATCGCATGATAGGCGGCGGCTTCCGTCGTCTCGCTTTGCTGAATACGCAGGAGGACCTTGCGTGTGTTTGCGCTATACGCCATGATATCCCGCCTTCCATCAACTACTCATTCATTATAGCCAATGGAGAAGCAAGTAGAGCACCCCAAACAAAAGGACCGCCCGATGAGGCGGTCCGTACGTTCGAGATGGTGGCTAGAGAGGGACTTGAACCCCCGGCACAGGGATTTTCAGTCCCCTGCTCTACCAACTGAGCTACCTAGCCACGGCGCTTAACAGCAGCGGTTAGTTTACCAAAACGAGCGACGCGGTCAAGCATCGTTCCTCAGGAGGTCCACGGCCTGACAGGCGAGGTCGCGAATCTCGTCGTTGTCGTCTTCCGACAAGACGAGCAGCGAGTCGAGGGCGCTGAGGTCCTTGAAGTGCGCAAGCGCTTCGATGGCATAGCGCACGACCCACTCGTACTCGTCGTCGAGTGCCTCGATACACGCCTCGGTCGTCTGCTTGTCAGCCGGGAAGTGCCCGAGCGTCCAGATGCAGGCCGCCCGCAGTTCGTCCTCATCATCGCCAAGGGCGCCGAGCAACGCGATGCGGGCGCGCTCGATGAGCGCGACGTCCGTCGTGATGTCAAAGCCCGGAAGCTCGGAACGCTCGCCGATAGCGGTCGCAGCGGCGACACGGATGGCAGGCGGACGCTGTGTGTCGCCTACGAGCTCGATGAGCTTGTCGAGGCAACGTGTCGTCGGAATCTGGCCGAGCGACCACGCGCAGTTCACGCCCACGCGCTCGTTCGGATCGCCCAGGCACTCGACAAGCGCCTCATACGCGCGGTCGTCACCGAAGATGCCGAGCGCTGTCGCGGCTGCCGCGCGCACCTCGTCCACCGGATCGAAGAGGCAGACGAGCACGGGTGCGAAGCCGCGTGCGTCAGCGAGCTTGGCGAGACCTGCGACTGCCATTGCGCGGGCGCGCGGGTCGTCGTCATGCGTGAATTCGATGAGCAGTTCGATGTTCTCTGCGGGCATCTCGCCCCTCCATTCCCTATCTGTACTTTGAGGGATTTTACGCTAAAATGCCAAGGCACTGGGCGATTAGCGCAGCGGGAGCGCATCTGCCTTACAAGCAGAGGG
>CAYLYJ010000025.1:0-18097 GCA_964388185.1 uncultured Coriobacteriaceae bacterium | reverse complement strand
TCAAGGCCAAGACCGAGGCCCTGCAGCAGGCAAGCTACAAGCTCGCCGAGATTGCATACGGCAACGGCCAGCAGGCTGGTGCCCAGGCGGGTAACACCGCGAGCGGTTCGTACGACACCAATGCCGGCGGCGACGAGGTTGTCGATGCCGACTACGAGGTCGTCGATGATGACAAGGACAACTAGTCATGACCGCCGCAAAGAAGGACGATACGCTCGAAGGGGCTGCCACTGGCAGCCCCAAGGGCGCTGAGTCCGTAGACGAGAAGGTTGACGAGGCCATCGAGGCCGAGGTTGTCGAGGAGCAAGACGAGGTCCAAGAGGATACTCCCAATCTCTTCGAGGCTATTACGGCTGAGGTGACCGAGCTGCGCGACCGTTATGCGAGGCTGCAGGCGGAGTGGGACAACTATCGCAAGCGCACGCAGGCGGAACGCGAGTCCGAACGCGTACGCGCTTCGGAAAACCTCGTCATGGATCTGCTTCCCCTGCTCGATGATCTTGAGCGTGCCATCAAGCATGCGAGGGAGACGGGCGAGGGTGGTACCTTGACGGATGGCGTCGAGGCTATTCAGAACAAGTTTCTGCAGATTCTTGAAAAGCACAAGGTCACGCAGATTGACGCACTGGATAAGCCCTTCGATGCGATGCAACACCAGGCAGTCGGTACCGAGGAGGACCCAAGTGTTCCCGAGGAGACGGTCGTCAAGGTGTTTCAGCAAGGCTACAGGATGGGCGAACGCGTCATACGTCCTGCAATGGTTGTGACGAGCACCGGAGGCCCCGCACGGGAGTCTGATGGAGCTTAAGAGCAATAGTCGAGGAAACGCGTTCGCAAGAGCGCGTTTCTTCTTGTAAACAGAAAGGTGGAAGACATGTCAAAGAGCTATTACGACATACTCGGCGTGAAGAAGTCCGCTTCCGCCGATGAGATAAAGAAGGCGTTTCGCAAGCTCGCCCAAAAGCATCATCCGGATGCGGGTGGTGACGAGGAGACCTTCAAGGAGATAAACGAGGCCTACGAGGTTCTCTCCGATCCCGAGAAGAAGGAGCAGTACGACACCTACGGCACCGTGGGCAACTTCGCCGACCAGGCGGGAGCCTGGGGCGGTGCGGGCCAGGGCTGGCCCGGCGGGGGTGGCCGCACCTACACCTACACCTCAAGTGGTGATGGCGCGGGCTTCGATTGGGCCGACATCTTCAGCAACATTCGCGGAGGTGACGGAGCATTCGGTAGCGATTGGGATTTCAACGTCAATCGGGCGCACAAGGGACAGGACCTTCAGACCTCCATCGAGCTCACCTTCGATGAGGCTTTCAAAGGCACGACGAAGAAGGTCTCGATCAGGATTCCGAGTACGGGCGAGTCCGAGACGGTCACGGTCAAGGTGCCCGAAGGTGCCGTTGATGGTGGCAGGCTGCGTTTTCGCGGCAAGGGCGAGTTCGGCACCAACGGCGGCGAGCGAGGCGACTTGCTCATCGTCACGAAGATCGCCGAGCACCCCGTTTACCGGCGCGAGAAGGCCGATGTCGTGATGGACCTACCGGTCAGCATCGACGAGGCGATTCTCGGCGCGAGCATCGTTGTCCCGGCACCGGATGGCACGCGCGTCAAGCTGCGCGTCCCCGCAGGCACGCAGGACGGCAAGGTGCTGCGCGTCAAGGGCAAGGGCGCCAAGGACGTGAAGGGCAAGAAGGGCACAGGTGACCTGCGCATTAAGGTGGTCGTCGAGATGCCCAAGAATCTCAACGCCGAGCAGAAGAAGGCAATCGAGGACTTCCGTGCGGCGTCGCCGTCGTCGGATACGCTGCGAAGCGCGATGAATGACCAGATGAAGGCCGTTAAGGCATAACGATAGGAGCGCGTCATGGCAAAGACCGATAGAAACAAACCGCTCTACATGATTAGCGTCGCTGCTGATCTTGCCGGCCTTCACCCGCAGACGCTGCGCATATACGAGGCGAAGGGCCTTGTGTCGCCGCAGCGCACGAGTGGCAACACGCGCATGTATTCGCAGGCCGACGTCGAGCGTCTGGAGCTCATCGGAAGGCTCACGGACGAGGGCATCAACCTCGCGGGCGTCATGCGCATCCTCGACCAGAGGGAGCGCATGCGCGAGATTCAAGCAGAAGCCGACAGACTTCGCGAGGAAATCGAGCGCCTGCATGAGTCAATGCACGAACTCGAGATGCGCCAAACCATCGCGACGCTCATGAACAAGCCGGACCACTCACGTCTGCTGAGCGAGGGTTTCTCCGGCATCTGATGCGCCCTAACGATACGCATCACGCAAGATGGAAACAATTGTCGTGCGGTCCTTCGCCGAGGGTCGCCACGGCATGCATGCATAAATTAATTCTGGAGGAATAGACATGAGAATAGACAAGTTGGCGGTCACGGCCCAGGAGGCGTTGCAAAACGCGATCTCCATCGCGGCCGACGAACAGGCCGCAGCGGTCGAACCGGAGCATCTGCTCAAGGCGTTGCTCGATTCTAACGAGGGCAACCTGACCGCAATCATAGAGAGAGTTGGCGCTGATCCGCGCGCCATCGACATGGCAATAACCGAAGATTTGAACAAGGCCCCGAAGGTTTCGGGTTCGACATCAGTTGGCAACGCGAGTCCGCGCCTGGCCGAGGTGGTTGACGATGCCGTTAAGATTGCCGGGCAAATGGGAGACTCATTTGCCACGACCGAGCATCTTCTCATCGCACTTACCGAGGACAAGGGCGATGCGGGCAAGGAGCTCAAACTCGCCGGGGTGACGCGCAAGCGCGTCGAGCAGGTCTACGAGGAGCTGCGCGGCGATACTCGTGTGACTAACCGCGATTCCAAGACGCAGTTCGAGGCACTCGAGCAGTATGGGCAAAACCTTACGCAGCAGGCGCGCGACGGCAAACTCGACCCGGTCATCGGTCGTAACGACGAGATCCGCCACACCATCCAGGTGCTCGCACGCCGCACCAAGAACAATCCGTGCCTGATCGGCGAGCCCGGCGTTGGCAAGACCGCTATCGTCGAGGGTCTGGCGCAACGCATCGTTTCCGGCGATGTTCCCTCGACGTTGCAGAACAAGGAGATTGTGGCGCTGGACCTCGGTTCCATGGTAGCCGGCGCAAAGTACCGCGGTGAGTTCGAGGATCGCCTCAAGGCGGTTCTGCGCGAGGTCGAGCAGTCGAACGGCAACATCATCCTGTTCATCGACGAGTTGCACACGATCGTAGGCGCCGGCGCAAGCGAAGGATCGCTCGATGCGGGCAACATGCTCAAACCGGCACTCGCACGTGGAGAGCTTCACGCTATCGGCGCGACTACGCTCAACGAGTACCGTAAATACATCGAAAAGGACTCCGCGCTCGAGCGCAGGTTCCAGCCCGTTATGGTCAGCGAGCCCTCCGTCGAGGAGACGGTCTCGATTCTGCGTGGCATCAAGGAGAAGTACGAGATCCATCACGGCGTGCGCATCCAGGATGCGGCCATCGTGGCGGCGGCCCAGCTCTCCAACCGCTACATCACGGACCGATTCCTGCCCGACAAGGCCATCGACCTAGTAGACGAGGCAGGAAGCCGCTTGCGCATGGAAATCGACTCGAGCCCCGAGGAGATCGACCTGCTCGATCGCGTGCTCACGCAGATGCAGATTGAGGAGCAGGCACTCATGAAGGAGGACGACGAGCTTTCCAAGCAGCGTCTCGAGGAGCTGCGCGGCCAGATCGCCGAGCAGCAGCAAGAGCTCGACAAGCTGCGCGCCGAGTGGTCCAACCAGAAAGACGCCATCAACCGCGTTCGTGAGATAAAGGCCCAAATCGACCAGGCCCAGGTGGACGAGGACCGTTGCACGCGCGAGGGTGACCTCGTGGCGGCATCTGAGATTCGCTTCGGCAGGATTCCGCAGCTCAAGGCCGAGCTTGTGGAAGCGACCGCTGCGCTCGAGGCGAACCAGGAAGAGGAGGGCCTTCTCAAGGAGGAGGTCACCGCGGAGGATATCGCCGACGTGGTGAGCAGCTGGACGGGCGTGCCCGTGAGCAAGATGATGGAAGGCGAGATGGCCAAGCTCGTCAACCTGGAGGACACGCTGCATGGTCGCGTCATCGGCCAGGAGGAGGCGGTGCACGCGGTGGCCGGCGCCATCAGGCGCAGCCGCAGCGGCCTTGCCGATCCGGACAGGCCCATTGGCAGCTTCCTGTTCCTGGGCCCCACAGGCGTGGGCAAGACCGAGCTCACCAAGGCGCTTGCCGAGTCGCTCTTCGACGACGAACGCTCGATGGTGCGCATCGACATGTCCGAGTACATGGAGAAGTTCAGCGTGCAGCGCCTTATAGGTGCGCCCCCGGGATACGTTGGCTACGAGGAAGGTGGTCAGCTGACCGAGGCTGTACGCAGGCATCCCTATTCGGTCATCTTGCTTGACGAGATCGAGAAGGCACACCCGGATGTCTTCAACGTGCTGCTGCAAGTGCTTGATGATGGCCGTCTGACCGATGGTCAGGGGCGTGTCGTGAGCTTCAAGAACTCGATTATCATCATGACGAGTAATCTTGGGTCGCAGTACATCCAGGAGTTCATGGAAACGGGCGACAAGGATGCGATGGACAATGCCATTCAAACCGCCCTGCGCCAGTCCTTCAGGCCCGAGTTTCTCAATCGCATCGACGAGATCATCACGTTCACGTCGCTTGATATGCAGCACCTCGAGAAGATCGTCGACCTGCAGCTCGAAAAGGTGCGTGGTCGCCTGGCCGAGCGTCGCATCGCACTTGAGCTCACGCCCGCGGTGTTGGAGCGTCTGTCGCTCGATGGGTTCGACCCGCTCTTCGGTGCGCGTCCGCTCAAGCGGCTCATTCAGCACGAGATCGTCGATCGCGTGGCTAACGAGATGGTCAGCGGCAATTTGCAAGAAGGTGACACCATCACCATCGACCTCGACGAGAATGGGGATTACACCGTGACGGTCGGGGAGTAGTGGCGCACCAAGATGTGAGCAAACTATGTAGAAAGGGAGTCAGTTTTTGAAGCTGGCTCCCTTTTTCATGCGGGGGCAATCTTTACTGTTATCATCGAGCGCATGGAAGAGACGCAGCAACACATGCAGCCTATACAGGGTCTGAGCACGGCAGAAGTCAACGAGCGTATTGCCGCCGGCAAAGTCAACGAAAATGCCGATGTGCATACGCGCAGCATCCCGCGTATCGTACGCGACAATATCTGCACGCTCTTCAACCTCGTTAACATCATCCTCGCCATTGCGATTTTCTGGACGGGGTCGTATCGCAACCTGCTGTTCATGGCAATCATCATCTGCAATATTGCCATTGGCATCTACCAGGAAGTGCGAAGCAAGCTCACCATCGACCGTCTCTCGGTCATCACCTCGTCCAAGGCACATGTCATTCGTGATGGCAAACGCATGAACATCATGCTCGACCATATTGTGCTCGATGACGTTATCGTTCTTGAGCGCGGCGACCAGGTTCCCTCGGATTGTCAGGTCATCGAAGGTTCGTGCAGTGCCAACGAGAGTTTGCTCACCGGCGAGGCCGATCTCGTGCCCAAGAAGACTGGCGACGAGCTCTATTCGGGCAGCTTCATCAGCTCTGGCTCCTGCGTGGCGCGCGTCACGGCCGTGGGTGCCGATAATTATGCGACCAAGATCAATAACGAGGCGAAGGTCTATCGTAAGGTGCGCTCCGACATTATGGAGTCGCTACGCAAGATCATTAAGTTCGTCACCGTGCTCATCGTTCCCTTGGGCGCCGCACTCATCATCAAGGAATGCTGGCTCGGCGGTGGTACGATCGATTCGGCAATCTTGCACACGTCGGCCGCCCTTGTCGGTATGATTCCCCAGGGCCTCATCCTGCTCACTTCCGCCGTGCTCGCCGTCAGCGTCATTCGCCTCGCGCAACACAAGGTGCTCGTTCAGGAACTCTATTGCGTCGAGACACTCGCCCGCGTCGATGTCGTGTGTCTTGACAAGACGGGCACCATCACCACGGGCGAAATGGACGTTGACGAGGTCATTCCCTTCGATGGCGTGCCCTATGACGAAGCATTGCACGCGCTCGTCGCACTTGATTCGCTCTCGAAGGACGATAACGAGACTGCCAAGGCCATCAAGGCCTATCTCACGGGGCTCGAGGAGCGTCCCGATGCTCCCAAAGCCGTGCAGGGCGCGACGCGCTACGTGCCGTTTTCGTCCGAGCGCAAGTATTCGGGCGTCTGCTATGGAAGCGATGCGGGCAACTACGCCATGGGCGCCGCGGAATTCGTCTTGAAGGGATCCGACGAATTACCCGAGGTCCTCGAGACCATCGAACGCCTCGCGGGCGTGCGCCGCGTGCTCGTGCTCGCCAAGGTCGCCGATTTCGACAAGGAAGATGAAATCGTCGGCCCGGTCGAACCGCTGGCCCTCATCTTCATTCGCGACCGCGTGCGTCCGACGGCCGCCCAGACGCTTGACTATTTCAAGCAGCAGGGCGTGCGCATCAACATCATCAGCGGCGATGCCGTCGAAACCGTCTCGAACATTGCCGCATCCGTGGGTGTGCCCGATGCCGACAAGTGCATCGACATGAGCACCGTGACGACTGACGAGGAACTGCGCGAGGTGGCGCGCACGTGCCGCGTCTTCGGGCGCGTGAGCCCCGCACAGAAAAAGCAGCTCGTCGTGGCGCTGCAAGACCAGGGCCATACCGTAGCTATGACGGGCGACGGCGTGAACGACGTGCTCGCCTTGCATGCGGCGGATTGCTCCGTTGCCATGGGCACGGGATCGGATGCCGCGCGCAGTGTCGCGCAGCTCGTGCTCCTGGACGATGACTTCGCCTCGATGCCCCCCGTGGTCGCCGAAGGACGTCGTTCGATCAACAACCTCCAGCGTTCGGGGTCATTGTTCCTGGTCAAGACGATCTTTTCCGTTGTCATGTCGCTCATGTTCATCTTCATCGTCACGTACAACTATCCGTTCGTGACCATCCAGCTCACGCTCATCGACGCCTTTACCGTGGGCATACCCTCCTTCGTGCTCGCGCTCGAGCCCAATCGCGACCTCATACGCGGCGAGTTCTTGCGTAACGTCATCACCCGCGCCGTACCGGGTGCCATATGCGTCATCACGTCAGTCGTCATTGCCGTGGTCTTCAGTTACGTCACGGGTCTGTCGCAAGATCAGTTCTCGACGCTTTGCGTCATCCTCACCTGCGTCTCGGGCGTCAATCTCGTCATCCGGCTTTCGATTCCCTTCAATTACATCCGCGTCGCGCTGCTCGTCGTCGTCCTCGCTGGGTTGTTGCTTGGCATCTTCGTCTTCGGCCCCGTTTTCATGCTCGTTCCCCTCACGGCCGACATGGCGCTGCTCGCTCTCATCGCCGCGGTGTTCGTCACCGTCCTCTTCAACATCCTCTTCAACATCGCGCTCGATCGCGAACGTGCCTACCTTTCCTCCCTTTCAGCCGAATAGAGCCGAACCAGACAAAAGTGGGACGGGCTGGTCTGACCAACCTGCCCCAGGTCTCCTAACGCCATCCCGACCGGTTCCCGCAACTGCAATAACGGCTATAATCCGCATATTATGTTGCCCCGTTTTCACTGGTCCGATATCACGACCGTCGGTCACTATCTTGGTGTGCTCATCTTGATGACGGGCGCGGCTATGTGCGTGCCTGCGGTCATCGCGCTCGTATTTGGGGAGTTTCGCCAGCTTGGCGCGTTCGTGGCCGGCATCGGCGCATGCTTGACGCTCGGCTCTGCGCTGCGCTTCTTCAAGCCACGCGGGCTTGATCGGCGACGTGCGCTATTGCTCGTGGGCTTTGGCTGGATTGTCATCGGTATCGTCTGCGTTATTCCGCTACTTCTGTCCGGCTCCTTCGATTCGTGGTTCGATGCGCTGTTCGATTCGGTGTCGGCGCTTACCACGACGGGCGTGACGCTCGTACACGATATTGATTCCCTGAGCTATTCCCAGATTACCTGGCGTGTGATCATGTCGTTTGCCGGTGCCCTGACGGTCGTTGTTATCGCCATGTACTCGGGCTTCTTTGGTGAGGGCTCACGCGTTTTCATGATGACCGAGCGGCGTGACGGCGAGCGCACGCGGGCGCGCATCAGCGAGACCTGCCTTTCGGTACTGCGTGTGTACGGAGTCTTTGCGCTCATCGGCACCGCTGTGGCTACGGTGATTTGCCTGCTTTTGGGACTGCATCCGATTGACGCTCTCATGAACGGGTTCTGGCTTGCCGCGACTGCCATCGGCACGGGCGGCTTCGTTCCCCACACATCCGATCTCATCTACTATCACTCGCTGCCCCTGCAGTTTGTGCTGAGCGTTCTCATGATTGCCGGCGCGATTAGCTTTGGCGTGTATGCCTATGCGCGCGCCCGCCGCTTTGACCAGATCAAACGCAATGCGGAGCTGCGCATGTACGCGCTATGGATCGTGGTGCTTGTCGCCTTCGTGACGTGGATCATGACACGCGAGGGTCTATTCACGAGCTTGAGTGGGCTCATGCAAAATGGCTTGACCACCGTCATCTCGGCGGCAACCACCTGCGGAATGCAGGCGGTGTACCCCGAACAGATCGGCGGCGCGATAACCGATGGGGTGGTCATCCTCGTCATCGTCGCCATGCTCTTCGGTGCCTGCGCCTATTCCTCGGGCGGCGGCATCAAGTTCGTGCGCATCCTGCAGGTGCTGCGGTGGATCAAGTACTCGATCCTCGTACGCCTTGCCCCTGACAATGCGCGCGTGCGCATCAAATACGAACATTTCGGATCCCAGGCCCTCAGTCCCGAGGATGCCAAGATTGCGATGACGGTCTTCATCCTATACCTGGGTACGGCCGCCCTGGGATCTATGGCGTTCATCGCGTATGGAAACGATGCACTCAACTCGGTCTTCGAGGCTATCAGTTACGTCACCAACTGCGGCATGACGACCGAAATCTCTCAGAACGGGCTTCCCTTCGGGCTCAAGATTGTCGCGCTGCTGCTCATGTGGGCCGGACGCGTTGAGTTCATCGCGCTCATCGGTGCAATCGTCGGCATTCTCATCTCGCTACATCCCGAGAACCTTTTCAGCAACGATAGGTCACGTGATCTGAGGACGCTCAAGCGCAAGAACTTTGGCGGCACGGCATGGCGCCGTCGCAAGCGGCAGGAGTCCGAGCAACGCGGAAAGACGCTCGTCGTGGTGGGAGCTCTTGTAATCGGGCTTGGGTGTGCAGGGATGGGCGTGCCCTCGGCCATTGCCGCCTCGAGCGGTGCACAGGTTCCCGTGCAGGATGTCGAGTCGCTGAGCAATCCCTCGCCCTATGCTTCGGTGGATATACGCTCTCTGCTTTCTGCTGGAGAACGTCAGGACGGAAGCGATGTTGTTTTCACGGGCGAGGCCGTGGGGTCGCCCATCATCGCCGATGCCGACCATGTCTGGGTGAACGTGAAAAACGCCGGGGCGATGATAGGCGTCTACATAAGTCGCGACCTGGCCGACCAGATTACACATTACGCGAGGTATGAGCATACGGGCGATACGATCACCATTCAAGGCGTCTACAACTATGCCTGCGCCAGCCATGATGGCGAACTCGACGTGCACGCCGAGCAAATCGAGATAAATGCAGTGGGCGAGAGCTGGACAAGTTCCGTCAATCCGGCAGCGTACGCCATTGGAATCATCCTCATCCTCATCGGAGTCATCCTGACGGTCGTACGCCAGTCCATACACGGCAAGATACGTCTTAGGAACCTGTTCAAGTGGGAGAGAAGCTGACGAAGCGCCATGAGCGATATGTCATGGCTATAATGGGCGACTAGGAGGAAAGGCATGAAAGCGGTATTTCAAAGACGTGCGCAGAAGAAGGGGAATCCCGTTGTCGGCATGCTCGTCGTGCTTGCTTCGATTTGCGTTTTCCTCGCCTTCCTCGCCCTGGTCACGGTTATCGTACATTTCATCGTGATGTAGGCGGGCATCTTGATTACTCGACTGCATCTGGAAGACTGGCGCATCATCGGCCACTATCTCGGCGTGCTTATCCTGCTCGTCGCAGTCGCCATGATTGTTCCCTTTGTCATGTCCCTATGCCTCGGCGAGTTCTCGACATCGGTTGATTTCCTGCTCTCCATTGGAATCACGGGCGTGGTGGGAAGCGTCTTGCTCTTCTCGAAAGTCGAGCTTGCCTCGCTCGACTGGCGCCAGTCTTTGGTCATCACCGGCCTCTGCTGGGTTGTCCTATCCATTTTCGGTGCTCTGCCACTGTGGATGTCCGGACACTACGATGGCTACCTCGATGCGTTTTTCGAGTCGGTTTCCGCTTTCACGACGACGGGCATGTCGCTGTGCATCGACGTTGATCATATGGCTTTGTCGCTTTCGGTCTGGCGTTGCACCATGCACCTCATCGGGGGCGTTGGCGTTGTCGTCATCGCGCTCGCACTCGGCGTGTTCGGTACGGGCTCAGCAGCGGCATCGTTGTACCATGCCGAAGCGCGCATGGGCCAGGTCATGCCTGGTATCAAGCAAACTTCGCAGTTCATCTTGAAGCTTACCGTGGTGATTGTCGCCGTTGGCACGGTTGTCTGTATCATTCCCCTGCTCGTCGTGGGCATCGAGCCCCTGCGTGCAATGATTAACGGCTTTCTCATTACGGCGGCTGCCTTTTCGACGGGTGGTATGACGAGTGCGGGGTCGGGCATAGTCGCGTTTCATTGCTGGCCCATCGAGGTGTTCGCGCTCATCCTCGCTGCCTTTGGTTGTATCAACTTCGTGCTCTATGGTGATATCTGGAAAGGCGTGTTTCGCAACTTCTTCAAGGACATCGAGATTCGCACGATCTTTGTCTGGGTCACCATACTGGCGGCGCTCATGGCCTTTGCTCTGGCGGGTTCGTATTTCACCACGACGGGAGCCGTGTTGCGTCGTGGCCTGTTCGAGGTACTTTCCGGTGGATTCAATCTCGGTTTCTCGACCCTGCAGGGCGGGCAGATCCTCTTCGCCATGGGATCGGGCGCACTTTTCGTCATCATCTTGTCCATGACGATATGCGGATCGTCCTCTTCGGCGTCAGGTGGCATCAAGGCACTGCGCATCGGCATCATCGCGCGCTCCGTCGTGCAAGTCGTGCGCGAGGCTCTTGCTCCCGACCGTGCCCGTCCTCGGACCTTCTACTTTCAAAAGGGGCGGCATAGGCTCACGCCTGAGCTGGTTTCCTCGGCGATGATCATTTTCCTGCTCTACATGGTCACTTATGCCGTCGGTGCTATCGCCGGTATCGCCTATGGCTACGAGGCGCTGCCTGCGATATTCGATTCTGTTTCGGCTGCGTCGAATACGGGCCTTTCGCTTGGTGTTGCTGCTGCCGGCATGCCCAATGGTCTCGAGATCATCTACATCTTCGAGATGTGGCTCGGTCGTCTCGAATTCATAGCCATCTTGGCCATGGTCGTTGAGATGCTCGCCTTTCTCGTGCCGCGCAAACGTTCGAAGTGGGTGCACAGGAAGAGATGACCAGGCGTGTGACATTTGGCATTTTCGCACTGGCCATCATGCTATCTGCATGTATGGTGCTACCTGCGTTTGCCGTACCGCAGGATGCTGCGAGTACCAATGCGGGCAGGCTCGAGGTTGGCTCGCTTTCCGATCGTTTCGAGTCCCTCGACAAACTCGGCAATTCCCTGACCGATGAGGAGAACGTCGTTATCGAGACGCGCGTGGGCGTTCTCGTGTCTGCGAACCGCGCCCTCAACAACAGCGAGGTGAGCTTCGTGGGCGAGGCGGTAGGCGATATCGTAAGCGCGGGCGAGGGATACAAGTGGGTCAACGTCAGTGGCTCCTCCAATGCGGTTATTAGCGTCTATATGCCCGATGATCTGGCCAAGCTCATCCAGAATGTCGGCGATTATCACGAGACGGGAACTTCGCTCAAGATCACCGGCACCTATCACATTGCTTGTCCGGAGCACGAAGGAGAGCTTGACGTGCACGTCAATGCAGCCGAGGTCACCGATATCGGAGGTCCTGTGACCCACATGATCGCTCCGGGTCGCCTGCAGGCCGCCTTCGCGCTGTGCGTCATAGCGGGTCTGCTGCTTACGCTGTATCTGCTGGGCAGACGTTATCTTCAGAGAAAGGCGCAATCTTGATTCCCTTTGATCGTCTTGCCTACCGCTCCTCAGTGCGCGAGGCGTTCGAGCGTGCTAACACCGAACTCGAGCAACGGGGAAAGCCCTGCGAGCCGGGTTGCGTCATATCGCTTGACCGCGGATATCCGCTCGTGTGTACGCCCAACTTCGAGGGTCGTGCCGAGCTTGCGACCTCCATCAAGAAAAGCGAAGACGGTATCGTTGCAGTGGGGGATTGGATTGCCTTGCACCGTCCACACGGTCATGAAAAGGCAGTCATCGAGCGCGTCTTGCCAAGACTCAACGAAATCGCGCGGTTCAAGCGCATCGGCCGTGAGCGCCAGCCATGTCGTCAGGTTCTCGCGGCCAATGTCGACGTCGTTTTCATCTGCCAGTCGCTTACCGGCGATGGTGTAGATGAGGGACTGCTCGTGCGGCAGATGGTGGCAGTTGCCGGTTGCAAGGCGGCGCCTGTCTTCGTGCTCACGAAAAGTGACATGGCAGACGTCGCGGCGATAGAGGCGACGCGCGAGCGCATCAAGCGGATTGCGCCCGATGTGCCCCTCTTCATTGTTTCCATCAACGACGAGGCATCTGTCGATGAGCTGCGTGGCGTCTTTTCTCCGTTCACGACGGGGCTTTTGCTTGGCGAGAGCGGCGTTGGCAAATCGTCGCTTGTCAACGCGTTGCTGGGCGAGGAAACCCTCGAGACGGGTGATGTGCGCGCTTCGGATGACAAGGGGCGTCACACGACGGTCGCGCGGCGCATGATTCCTTTGCCGCACGGTGGGCTTATCATCGATGCACCGGGTCTGCGTACCTTGCAGATTCTTGATATGGAAACGAGTCTTAGACGAGCTTTCGCTGACATCGCGAAGGCGTCCCTCGGTTGTCGTTTCCGTGATTGCACGCATGGTGACGAGCCGGGCTGTGCAGTGCGCGGTACCGTGACACCCGAGCGTCTCGATGCGTACCGCAAGCTTCTTTCGAGTGGACGTTAGTGTTACATTATGCAAACACGTCTCGAGATGGCCATCTGAGTGGCTAGGTGAGCGGAGGGCTCATGAGCAAAAGCGGCAACCTGACCATCGTCCTGCAGGCAGGCGGCGAATCCCGACGCATGGGACGCAGCAAGGCTACGGTGCCCTTCCTGGGAGAACCCCTCATCTGGCGTGGTATCAATCGCTTGCTTCCGCTGGCCGATGAGTTCATCATCACTACCAACGAGCCCGAGAACCTCGACTTTCTCGAGGACCTCGTGGAGCTTGGCAAAATTCGCCTTGTCACTGACGAATATGACAAACGCGGTGCTTTGCGTGGCGTATATACGGCAATCAATGCGGCCTCCAACGAATACGTCGCCCTCGTTGCGTGCGACATGATCTTCCCCTCGCGCAATCTCATCAGTGCCGAGCTCGAAGCCCTTATCGAAGAAGGTGGCGATGCGGCCGTTCCCAAGACGAAACATGGGTACGAGCCTTTCCATGCCGTCTATCGTCGCTCGAGTTGCCTGCCCATCATTCATGAGGCCACAGAATCTGGTGAGTCCAGGGCAAACGGCTGGTTCGACAAGATCACGGTCACGGAATTCGACGGGCAGCGCGTCGCCCAGGCAGAGCCGAGAGGCGGCTGCTTCATAAACGTAAACACACCCGAGGAGCTCGCTGACGCTCAAGAGCGCATCCTCGCGGGTAAAATCGCTGAGCGCGAAGAGTTCGAATAAGACAAATACGCAGGATATTCGTCTGCTTTCTTGACCAGGGCTTCAAGCTTTGTTCAATCTTTGCTTTGTAACATTCCGGCAGGCTTTATTACGGTTTTATGTTAAAACGCGTTCTTCTCAAACGCCTCTTCTCCGTAAAGGCTACTATGGCAGCACGCATTTTTGATCGCATGAAAGTGAGGGCTTCAACATGAATCAAAATGGCTCCGATAGGCCCATTCCTCCCGAGGGCGCGCAGAGCGCTCCCTCCGTTACCAATCAGGCTGCTCCCAAGAGCCCGGAGGCGCCCAAGATGCCGAATGCCCCCAAGAAGAAATCTGGCGGCGGCGTCAAGTCGTTTCTCTATGGTCTGCTTGGCGGCATCGTTTCCGTTGCCCTCGTCTTGTGTCTGGGCAACTTCACCCCGCTGCTCGACTCGTTCAAGGGCGCGACGGTGACCTCGAGCAACGGCAATGTCGTCATCAGTCCGAATGAAGAGGACGTCACGCTTGCCGAGGCTGTCGCAGCCAAGTGCCTTGGGTCGGTTGCCACGATTTACGTGTATTCGGGCTCTGCATCTGCCAATCCCTTCTCGAGCTCGGGCGCGACTTCGAACACGCCGTCTTCGCTTGGCAGCGGCGTCATTATCGCGAACGATGGTGGCACTTGCTATATCGTTACTAACAGCCATGTCGTCAATGGCGCTTCGAGGGCAACCGTGACCATCGGTGATGAAAGCTACGAGGCCCAAATCGTCGGCCAGGATGCCAAGACCGACCTTGCGGTCGTCAGCATCAAGGCATCGGGCTACACGCCCATGGAGTGGGGCGATTCGGCTGATCTCACGGTTGGCGAGTGGGTCATGGCGATTGGTTCGCCGTATGGCTATGAGCAGACGGTTACGACGGGCATCGTCTCGGCCATGTATCGCTCCGATGTGGTTCAGGACGCCACGGGTTCGAGCTCTGTCTACACCGACATGATTCAGACCGACGCGGCCATCAATCCCGGCAACTCCGGTGGTGCGCTTGTGAACGACAAGGGCCAGCTCATTGGCATCAACACCTATATCTCCTCGACCTCGCAGTCGAGCGCGGGTCTGGGCTTTGCCATCCCCTCGAGCACCGTGCAGCGTGTTGCCGAACAGCTCATTGCCGGCAAGACGGTCACGCACGCGTTCCTTGGCATCACGATGACCGCATCGACGGATCCTTCAGGTGTCGCGATTACCTCGGTATACAAGGATACGGGCGCGGCCAAGGCCGGCTTGCAGACGGGTGATGTCATCACCAAGATCGATGGCAAGGCTATGAACTCGCCCAGTGACGTGAGCATCGCCGTCAGCTCCAAGAACGCGGGTGACACGATCGAGATCACGTATGTGCGTGGCGGGAGCGAGCACACGGCCATGGTCACGTTGGGTAGCGATGACGAGAATCCGCAGGAGTATGCCGAGAACGGTGCGCCGGCCCAGCAAAACAACGGCGGTAACGGCAACAACGGATACGGATACGGCTTCAACCCCTTCGGTCGCTAGGCGTTTTGTTACGCATCGTCAGTCGTAACATAAGCCATATGACAGAGGGGCCGGCTCAAGACGAGTCGGCCCCTCTGTCATTCTGAGCGCGGGAACGAAGCCCCGGAGTCGAGGAACTCCTCAACTCGTTGTTACTTGTTCTTAAAGTCCTTCACGAAACGATAGCCGTAGCCACGCACGGTCTCGATGACGTTGGGGTCGAGTCCGACACTCGCGAGCTTGTCGCGCAGGCGTTTGATGTGTGTGTCGACGGTCTTGGTCTCGACGACGTACTGCCAGTCCCACGCCTCGCGCAGCAACTGCTCACGGCCGAGTACGGTGCCCGCATGGCTCATGAGCGTCACAAGCAGCTCGAACTCGCGCGGAGTGAGCTCGATGTCCTTGCCTTCGAAGGTGGCATGATGGCCGGCTTCATCTAGGTGGATGCCGCTCACGTCAAGCACGCGCACGCCATCGGCGCCCGTATCGGCCTCCTGCGGAGCACGACGCAACAGCGCGTGTACGCGGGCAAGCAGCTCGCGGATGCCAAAGGGCTTGGCGAGGTAGTCGTCACCGCCGAGCTCGAGCCCGACGACCTTGTCGAGTTCTGTATCTCGGGCAGAGAGAAACAGTACGGGCACGTTGCTCTTCGCGCGGATACGGCGACAGACCTCGTAGCCGTCAATGCCGGGCAGCATGACATCGAGAATCACCAGGTCGTAATCGTTCGCGTTTGCCATCTCGACTGCTTCATTGCCGTTGTGAGCCACATCGACCTGATAGCCTTCCTTCGAGAGGTTAAAACTGACAAAATCGGTTATTGCCTGCTCGTCGTCGACGACGAGTATTCTCTGTTCGCTTTTTTCTTCCATGGTAAGCTCCACTCAACCATTACCTGTTACGATTTGTCTTCATTGTATGCGCTGCAGCGCAGCTCGCGCTACGCTGTAATGAAATTGTTTTGAGAAACGGAGAATGCATGCTTCTGACCGTGGATATCGGAAACACGCAGACCGCTATGGGCCTGTTCGAGAGTGAGCAGCTCGTCGCCCATTGGGTTTTCACTACGCGCGCGCAAGACACCGCTGACGAAGTTCAGCTCTTGCTCACCGGGCAACTTGAGCTCAACGGCATGAGCGTGGACGAATGTGATGACGTGGTCATAGCTTCGGTCGTTCCCGCACTGACCGAATGCTGGGCAACCGTCGCACGTCGTATCACGCTGCACGAGCCCATCATCGTGGGGCCCGGCATCAAGACGGGACTTGCGATGCGCTACGACAATCCGGCCGAGATTGGTGCCGACCGCGTGGCAGATGCCATCGCCGCCATCCAGCTCGAAGGAATGCCTGTCGTGGTCGTCGACCTGGGAACCACTACCAACATCGAGGTCATCGACGAAAAGGGCCGCTTCATGGGTGGCATCATCGCTCCGGGCATGGGCACAGGCGCCGACGCCATGTTCACGCACGCCGCCCGTTTGCCGCAGGTCGACATCGTCGAGCCCGACCATGCCATCGGCACCAACACCGTCGATGCGATGCGCTCAGGCATTGTCTTCGGCGAGGTTGCGCGCATCGATGGACTCGTACGCGCCATCTTCGACGAGCTTGGCTACGAGGCGCCCGTCATCGCCACGGGTGGCTTTTCGGGCGTCATCGCCGAGCTATCGCAGACCATCACGCGTCGCGAGCCGCGGCTGACCTTGCACGGCTTGCGTCTCGTCTACGAGAAAAACAGGTAGGGGCGAGAGGCGACGATGACAGTAGACGCCAACAGCGGGCCAGACTCGCAAGACATCTTCGGTGGTGATGTTCCACCCGAGGTCCTGCGCTTCTTCGACGAGGCCAATCCTCCGCGCGAAGTGCGCGAGTTCATGCACGAGACCATCAATGAAATGCGTAGCGAGGAGGCTCGCCAAGCGCAATTCGTGAGTGACGTCAGCCACGAGATTCGCACGCCGTTGACCGCCATACGCGGGGCAGCCGAGACGTTGCTCGAGGGCGGCGTTCCCGAGGAGATGCAACAGCGCTTCCTTGTTCAAATCGTGAAGGAGTGCGATCGTCTGACTCGCCTTGCCAATGACTTGCTCACCCTGCAGCGTGCCGAGGGCGAGAACATGGAGCTCACGCGCATCAACCTTCGTGCTATTGCGGACAACTGCGCTCTGCTCATGCAAGGGCTTGTCGAGGAACGCGGCGTGGACCTCACGGTCGTGGGAGAGGCTCCGGATGTCAGGGGCAACGCCGATGCCCTCAACCAGATTCTCGTGAACCTCATCGAGAACGCGAGTCGCTTTGCGGGCGAAGGTGGCCATGTGCGCGTCGAGATCACATGCAACGAGGGTCACTCGGTCATCGCCGTGAAGGACGATGGGCCGGGTTTTGGGGACGAGGCCCCCGAGCACCTCTTCGACCGCTTCTATCGTGCCGACCAGAGCCGTGCTCGTTTCAAGGGCAGCGGCAACAGTGGTCTGGGCCTTGCTATCGTCAAGGCGTTGGCAGAGGCGATGGGCGGTACGGTGCAGGCGGCGAACCTCCCTGGGCACGGTGCGGTGTTCATCGTCGCCATCCCCAGCTTGCCGCCCGAGAATTGGAAAGATACCGCGCCGTGTGCGCGTCTGAGCGAATCGCTCAACGAGTCCATCCTCAATGTCGGCGAATAGTCTGTATGGGTAAGCCGCTTCCGCACGCGAGAGCGCGGGTGGCGCATGGCGGCATTTGCGGTACCATGTGCTCTACGCAAATCTGAAGGGAACAAGATG
>CAYLYJ010000024.1:0-18923 GCA_964388185.1 uncultured Coriobacteriaceae bacterium | reverse complement strand
CGCACAGGTCCTCGGTGCCCTGACCGACGAAGGTCATGGTCGGGATGGCGCCAAAGGGCAGCACGTCGAGCTGGCCGTTGAGCATGCCGGTAATGGCATCGGAGAAGTTCGCCGCCGTCTGGAAGTTAAGCGTGAGACCCTCTTCCTCGAAGAATCCCTCCTGCTGGGCGACGATGAGCGCGGCGATTTTGATATCCTTGCCCATGACGGCGACCTCGAGGGTCTCCATCTCGTCGTTTACCGTATAAGTGCTTGACGAGGCGCTCGAATTCGTCGATAACGAGCCACAGCCCACCAGCGCAAGTGCGCACGCAGCGAGAGTCGCCACGAGAAGCGTGGCAATGGTCTTCCTCATTTTCATATAAGTCCTCCCACGTAAGATGCGGTGTTCTGATGCGAGTCAATAG
The DNA here is from genome assembly GCA_964388185.1 of uncultured Coriobacteriaceae bacterium. Taxonomy (GTDB): domain Bacteria; phylum Actinomycetota; class Coriobacteriia; order Coriobacteriales; family QAMH01; genus QAMH01. The sequence goes on along the minus strand of CAYLYJ010000024.1, from coordinate 18,516 downwards.
CGAGCTTATAGATGAACACCTGCTATATGAATAATTCGCTGCTATTGTAATGTATCTAATAGTTGCGTCAAACTATATATCAGCATTCTGGTGAACGGCGCACAGTCTCCCTCCATTCCCGCAAAGCCGTTACAATAGGGCGCATCAACACATCGTGCGAAAGGAATCCGGGGATGATCGAGCGCTATACGCTGCCCGAGATGGGCCACATCTGGTCTCTCGAGAACAAGTTCGACATTTGGAAGGAAATCGAGATTCTCGCCTGCGAGGCCCAGGCCGAGCTGGGCCAGTGCGGTATCACCGCCGACGAGGCCGCGTGGATTCGCGCCCATGCCGGTTTCACCGTAGATGAGATCGACGAGGTCGAGAAGGTGACCAACCACGACGTCATCGCCTTCACCACTGTCATGGCCAACTACATCGATGCCGACGTTCCCGAAGGCGAGCCCAAGCCAAGTCGCTGGGTGCATTACGGAATGACAAGCTCCGACCTCGGTGACACGGCCCTGAGCTACCAGGTCACTCAGGCCCTCGACATCATCATCGCCGACGTGAAGCGCCTGGGCGAGACCTGCAAGCGTCGCGCCTTCGAGTTCGAGGACGCCATCTGCGTGGGCCGCACCCACGGCATCCATGCCGAGCCCATGACCTTCGGCATGAAGTTCGGCAGCTGGGCCTGGGCCTTGAAGCGCGCTGAGAATCGTCTGCTGCAAGCGCGTGAAGTTGCCGCCACCGGCGCCATCAGCGGTGCGGTTGGCACCTATTCCAACATCGACCCCTTTGTCGAGCAGTTCGTCTGCGAGAAGCTCGGACTCACGCCCGACCCGCTTTCCACGCAAGTCATCGCCCGTGACCGTCACGCGCAAGTCATGTCCGCGCTCGCGGTGACCGCCTCCACGATCGAGTCCATCGCCATGCAGATTCGCCTGCTCCAGCAGTCCGATGTCATCGAGGCCGAGGAACCCTTCACCAAGGGGCAGAAGGGCTCGAGCGCGATGCCCCACAAGCGTAATCCCATCACGGCTGAGCGCATGTGCGGTCTTGCGCGCGTCGTCAAGGCAAACGCGCAGGTTGCCTTCGACGATGTGGCGCTGTGGTACGAGCGTGACATTTCGCATTCCGGCGCCGAGCGCGTCGTTCTAGCGGATAGCTTCATCGCCCTCGATTACATGTTCTCCAAGATGCAGTGGATGCTCGACGGTCTTAACGTCTACGTGAACAAGAGCCTGCATAACCTGTGGCGCACGCGTGGTCTCATCTTCAGCTCGAAGGTCATTCTCGCGCTCGTCGACACGGGCATGACACGTGAGGATGCCTACGTCGTCGTGCAGCGCAACGCCATGAAGGTCTGGGATGACATACAGCAGGCCATCGACGGTCCGACCTTCCGCGAGAACCTCGAGGCCGATCCCGATTGCCCGCTTACGGAAGCGCAGCTCGACGAGATCTTCGATCCGACGAGCTTCCTGGGACACAAGGATGTGATCTTCGAAAAGCTCAAGGACCTGGAGTTTTAGGAACAGACATGGAAAACCAAACGAACGCCTCCATCGAAACGCAGGAACCGGAGTTCCTGTACCGCACCCATGGCACGTGCTCGCGCGTCATCAAATTCGACATCGATGACGAGAACAAGGTGCGCAACACCGAGTTCATCGGCGGGTGCAACGGTAACGCCAAGGGCATCGCCTCGCTCATCGAGGGCATGCCCGCCGAGTGGGTCATCGAGCGTTGCGCAGGAACGCGGTGCGGCGGCAAGTCCACCTCCTGTCCCGATCAGCTATCCCATGCCCTGACCTGGGCGCTTGAGCAACGGCAGGCGTAGATGGGCCTCGGCAATACCTCATCCGCACACGATGGCATGAAGCTTTCCCGGCGCGAGTTTCTGCGACTGGGCGGCGGGGCGCTTGCCTGCGCCACGGTGCTCGGTGCCCCTGCGGTGCTCACAGGCTGTTCCGGCAACTCCGATAACGGCACACCCGCAACGCTTGAGGTTTCGACCAACGACGTCGTCACACTCGATGCCTTTGCCGAAATAGAGGACACGACCGGCTACTTCGAGGTCAAGGATCTCGCGCAATACCCCAAGGGGACCATGCTCTTTGCGTCCGAGGATGTGATGGCGGCTGCGTTGCTCACAGGTGAGACGGCCTCGCCGTTATCGACATGTTCGCTCGTCAACCTCGAGACTGGCGTCATGACTCCGGCAATCGAACGTGCGGTGAATCATGACATGGGCTACAGCATCTTTGCCGTGCGCGCATCCAAAGAGTTGCTCGTCTGGGTCGAGAGCAACTACCTGACTTCGGACTGGATGGTGTATTGCGCTACGATTTCGGATGGCAAGCTGACGGGCCAGCCCGTCAAGCTCGACGAGGGAAATGGCGAGTACGACACCCCCGAGATCGCCGTCATCGGCACGGCAGCATATTGGATTTTCCAGCCTGCCGAAAACGGGCCGCGCACGACGGAAAACTCGTACCTGCGTGTTGCCGCGGGCGGGTCACGCTCGTCAGATCTGATTACCTCCGAGGGACGCTTCAACGGTGGCCTATCCGTGAGCGGGCAGATTCTCACGGCGATGCCGAGGGCCAAAGCCTCGAGTGGCGTCTACTACGAGCTCACGGCGATTGCCGCCGGATCGGGCTCAATCGTTGCGACGCAGGTCATGCCACATTCGTTCCGTCCGTCTAACGCCATCTACATGAACAATGCCTTTGCCTTCACGATTCCCGCGTCCTACGACTACGGTGGCGGCATCGCGAACGTGGGCACGTACTATCCAATGGCGGGTGGCTCGTGGCTACGCCTGGCTCGCCAGTCCCTTACGCCACCGGGCATATGCAATGGGTGGCTGTTCGCGAAGTCAAGTTCGCGTACGGTATTCATCGACACGAACAACCAGCAGTACTTCGTTGTCAACGCCCCCGACGGATGTACGGATTATGGTGATTATTCGGTTTGCACGGGCGAGGTCTCTCGCGTCTACAATTACGCCACCGTCAACAAATACGAAGGCACTGCGAGAACAACGCAGGTCGTGCTACGCTCGATTTCTCCCATCACAGCCGGTCAAACGCCTCCTCCGCCACCAGAGCCCACGCCCGAGCCTTCGGGCGAACCCTCGACCGAACCCGTTGAGAGGTAGCGTCGATTTGCTCCCGTCGCGGCAGGTGGGACTGACGTGGGCGGTGCTCAATGGTACACTGCCTAGATAAAAGAAAACCGAAAGGAGTCTCATCGTGGACACCGGTTCTGAAGCCCGTCGCATTCTGCTCGTCGAGGACGAGAAGGCCATTCGCGATGCGGTTGCCGCCTATCTCGAACGCGCCGGATACTGGGTTACGCCGGCGGCAGATGGCCAGGAGGCCGTCGACGCGTTCTCGCTGCACCAGTTCGACCTCGTCATTCTGGACCTCATGCTGCCCAGGCTTCCGGGTGAGAAGGTCTGCCGCATTATCCGTGACACCTCCGACGTCCCCATCATCATGCTCACCGCCAAGGGCGAGGTCGAGGATCGTATCGTTGGCCTCGAGCTCGGTGCTGACGATTACCTCATCAAGCCGTTCTCGCCGCGCGAGCTCGTCGCGCGCGTCCGTGCCTTGTTACGACGCGCTCACATCGATTCCGAGCCGCAGCGCGAGGTGCTCGATTTTGGCGGGCTGACCATCGACCTCAACGGCCACAAGGTTCTCGTCAATGACGAGGAGGTCGACCTCACGGCAAGCGAGTTCAAGCTGCTCACGACTCTGTCGCGCTACCCGGGCCGTGTGTACTCGCGTATGGAGCTCGTCGAGAAGGTGCTCGGCTACGATTTCGAAGGCTACGAGCGCACCATCGACAGCCACGTGAAAAACCTGCGCGCCAAGATTGGCGATGATCCGCGCAATCCCCGTTGGATTTACACCGTGCATGGCGTGGGCTATCGCTTCGAGGCGCCCCGGGACGGCGAATCGGCTGATCAAGAGGCCTAGAAACCCATGAAGGACAAGCGCAAGACCCGCGAGAAGAAGCCCCTCTCGTTTGCCATCTACGTCATGGGGGCGTTTTTGCTTACGTCAGCCATGACCGTGCTCATCACGGCGGCGGCCATCGCGATCGTCTGGAACGTGGGCTACGCGGGCGAGCCGGGCGACGAAGAGCTCTTCTTTGCCGTATTCACGGCAGGCGCCATCGCGCTTGCCCTCTCGGTCATCCTCGGAATCTACTTCGCCGTCGGCATCGCACGCCCCGTCCAGCGCATCTCCGACACCGCCTCGGCAATCAAGGAGGGCAACCTCTCGGCGCGCACGGGCCTTTCCGGCGATGACCAGCTCGGCCAACTCGGTCAACGCTTCGACGAGATGGCAGATGCCATCGAGCGCGACCGCGATCTCGAACGCCAGCTCATCGGTGACGTTGCCCATGAGCTGCGCACGCCACTCATGGCTATTCAGGCTACGGTCGAGGCCATCCAAGATGGCGTCTTCGAGGCCGACGAGGAACATCTCAACACCATCTCGTTCGAGACGCGCCGCCTGGGGCGCTTGGTCGAGGCACTACTGCACCTCAATCGCCTCGAGAACGGAACGACGGAGGTCAAGCGCGACCTCGTCAATCTCAGCAGCGTGGTAGGCGGTCTCTCGACGACGCACGAAGCGCTCATCGAGAGTTCTGGCATCATGTTCTTCACTGACGTCGCGCCCAACGTGATGATCGTTGGCGATCAGGATCTCATCTCGCAGGCCGTTGCCAATCTGCTTTCCAACGCTGTGCGCTATACGCCCGAAAACGGCATGGTCACCGTCGAGCTCACGCGTGAGAACGGATACGCAAAGATTTCCGTACGCGATACGGGCGTGGGTATTTCCGACGAGGACATGAAGAAAGTGTTTTCGCGTTTCTGGCGCGCCGATGTTGCACGCCAGAGTGTTGATGGCGGCCTGGGCATTGGCCTTGCGCTTGTCAAGGAGGTCGTCGACCAACACTTTGGCGATGTTTCGGTTTCGTCGACGCTTGGCGAGGGAAGCACCTTCGTGATGCGCATTCCGCTCGCCCCCGAAGATCGCGTCAAGCCCATGGCGCCCCATGCGCGCAAGAACAGCTCGCGTCGTCGTCAGGAACGTGCCGCACGCAAGGAGCAGGAGAAGGCTCGCAAGATCGAGGAGCGCCAGATGAAAGCTCGCCGCAAGGCACGCGAAGCGGGCGCCGGCATGAGCGCGACTCAGGAACTCAAGCTCTTCGGGCTGCATGTTTCGCTGCCCACGACAAGACAGCAAGAACAACAAACGAGAAACAAGGAAGATGGTACTCATGAGTGAAATGGCAATGCGTCCTGACTCGCAGGGCAAGGTTCGCGACCTCTACGATCTGGGAGATAAGCTCCTCATCGTCGCGACTGACCGCATCTCGGCGTTCGACTACATCCTGAAGGACGAGATTCCCTACAAGGGCGAGGTTCTGACACGCCTGTCGCTCTTCTGGTTCGATCTGCTTGCGGACATCATTCCCAATCACCTGATCTCCGCTGACGTGGCCGACCTTCCCGAGAAGTTCAAACCGTATGCCGAGTGGCTCAACGGACGCTTCATGCTCGTGCGCAAGGCCGAGATGTTTCCCGTCGAGTGCATCGTGCGCGGCTACCTTGCCGGTAGCGGTCTCAAGGAGTATCGCAAGCAGGGTACCGTTTGCGGCATTGAGCTGCCGGCTGGTCTCGTCGAGGCAAGCAAGCTGCCCGAGCCCATCTACACGCCTTCCACCAAGGCCGAGATCGGTGACCACGACGAGAACGTGAGTTACGAGCGCACGGCCGAGATGCTTGGCGAGAAGGATGCGAGCGCCCTGCGCGATGCGTCGCTTTCCGTCTACAAGAAGGCTGCCGATTACGCTGCCCAACACGGCATCATCATTGCCGACACCAAGTTCGAGTTCGGCATGATCGATGGCACGCTCACGCTGGCTGACGAGGTGCTCACGCCGGATTCGTCGCGTTTCTGGCCGGAGGATGCCTACGAGCCCGGCAAGAGCCAGGCGAGCTTCGACAAGCAATTCGTGCGCGATTGGCTCGATGCCAACTGGGATCGTACGGGCGAGCCGCCACAGCTGCCAGCCGACATCATCGAGGCGACGTCGAACAAGTACATCCAGGCCTACGAACTCATCACGGGCCAGCGTTTCGTTCCCGCGAATCTGTAGATACGGCGGCCGCGCGTGCGGCCATACGTTGTATCATAGGCATTTACACATCACAGGCATTCGAAAGGCGATTGACGAATGACGCAGCGCAATTTCCAGAACGCACGCAACCAGGGCGATGGCCCCAAGGGCAAGTCGAAGAAGTCGGCAAGCTCCGCGAAGCTCAAGAGCAAAGCCGGCGCATCGGTATACGCCCCCTCCAAGGAGGCCAAGGCCAAGCGTGCAAAGCAGGAAGCCAAGGCGAAGAGGAACCAGCCCGTCGAGGCGAAGACGAACGATCCGATCGAGCAGCAGCGCCGTCGCGAGCGCGCGATGGTCTCGATGATGCGCGATTTGCCAGAGTACAAGTTCTGGCGCCGCATCTGGTGGATTGCCATGGGCATTGCGTTTGTCGTCATTATCCTCACCTGGCTCCCCAGCATGCTCATCAGCTCTGGCGTGCTGAGCGAGGACTTCAAGGAGACGGCAAGTTGGATTTCCACCGTTGGCTTCATCTTCGCGATTGTCGCCTTGATACTCGCTTTCTACATTGACCTCCGCAAGATTCGCAAGATTCAAAAGGCGCAGGAGGCCAAGGCTCGCAATCTCACCAAGGCGGAACGCCAGGAGCTTGACAAGGCCATCGCCGCGTCCATCGAGCGCGACCAGCAAAGGCGCGCGGAGCGCAAGAGCAAAATGCCCTGGGGCAAGAAGAAGACGCAGGCGACTGCCGAGGACACGCCAAGCGAAGAGTAAATAGGAGACGCGATGCTGCTCACCGCGAAATACGTCATTCCCATTACGTCGCCCTACATCGAGGACGGCGCCGTTCTCGTGCGCGATGACAAGGTTCTGGATCTGGGTCCCGCATGCCAGCTTAAGGACAAGTATCCGATGGAAGAAGTGCGCGACCTCGGCCTGTCCGTGCTCATGCCCGGATTCATCGACGTGCACACGCACCTTGGATACACGGCGCTGCGCGGCATGTTCGGCGATCTGCCCTATGCCGAGTGGAAACGCCGCGTCTTGCACACGGAGCCCTTCTTCACCGAGGAAGACTGGATTGACTCGGCGCGCATTGGCGCACTCGAGGCTGTGGCCAGTGGCATTACGACGATTGCGGATATTTCCGCGTCGGGCGTCTCGCTTGTCCCCGCCAAGGAGATGGGGCTGCGCGCTCGCGTGTACTACGAGGTTCTGACCACGCAAAAGGAGCATGCAAGAGACGTCGTACGTGCGGGTGTGGAAAAGATCGAGCGCTGGAAGGACGAATACGGAAGCGATTTGCTCGACTTCGGCCTCGCGCCCGGACCCGTCTATGGTTGTCATCCGAGCGTCTTTCAGGCTATCGCCGATGTGGCGATCGAGAAGGACATTCCCGTAGCCATGCATCTGGCAGGAAGCCAGGAAGAGGCCGACTTCATCCGCTACGGTTCCTCTCCGTTTAGTGTTCACGTGAGCGAGCACGAGCAAGGCAAGCTTGCCGCTGCCTATCCGCCCTGGTTGCCCGCAGGCACCTCGCCTGTGAGCTACGTAAGCAACTGGGGCATACTCGACGTGCCTGGCATCCTTGCAATTCACTGCGTACATGTTGATGATCGGGACATCGGAATTCTCAGGGACAAGCAGGTGCGCATCGGCTATTGTCCGCGCATCAACGCCAAGCTCGGCATGGGCTCAATGCCACTTGAGAAGTTCTGGGCCGCAGGTCTTACCATCGGCTTGGGTACTGACTCGCCGGCGGCTGTCGATACGACTGACATGATCGACGAGATGCGCATCGGCCTCATGATCACCCGCGCGACGAGCTCCGAGCGCTTCGTGCAAGCATCAGCGAAGAACGCCCTGCGCATGGCGACGATTGGATCTGCGCGCGCACTGGGTATCGAGGACAAGGTCGGGTCGCTCGAGCCGGGCAAGCAGGCAGACATCATCGCCATCGATTTGCATAATTCGCACCAGAACCCCACGACCGATCCGGAAAGCGCCGTTATCTACACGGCCAATCAGGACAATGTCAAGATGACCATGGTTGCCGGACGCATCCTCTACGACAACTTCGTCCACGTGTCGGGGTGTGATCGCGACGCGATTATCGACCGAGCGCGCGCCCTGCGTGTGCGCATACGCGAGGAAGTCAGCGACGATGCGCTGCACAGGTCGCTCATAGAGCATGCAACGCAAGACGAACGAGACCGCTACAACAGATAGGGTCATCATGTCAAACAAGAACAAGTCTTTCCAAAAGAACAAGCAGCAAAAGCTCGAGCAGGAGCTGGCGGCTCAGTATCGTCGCGAGCAACGTGACCGTCGTACGAAGCTCCTCAAGACCATCGGCATCACCATTCTTTCGGTGCTCCTGATTATCTCGTTCTGCTTCCCGGCATTCACGATGCTGTGGTAGAAAACTGAAAGGTGTTGAGCTCCTAGAGCCTTTTGTTTCGCTTAAAGATTGCAAGAGAGGATGAGCGAGGGTGTTCTGTCCGAAATGCGGAAATGAAGTGCAGGAGGGAAGCGCCTTCTGCGGGAACTGCGGCGCGGGCATCGCTGGCAAGGCGCCGAACGCCGCGGGCGCTGCGACAGCTACTGCTGCAGTAGCGACAACGAAGGCCGGCAAGAAGAAGGGTCCGATCGCCATCGTTGCGGCAATCGTGGCAATCGTGGCCGTGGCGGTTATAGGCATCAACGTCTTCGGCGGCAGCGGCGTTGCGGTCAAGGACTCGACCGAGGCCTATACCTGGGAAGAGCTCTCGAAGATCTCAGGCGAGATTAGCAAAGCACGCGATGAAGGCGCAGCGGTTGAGATCGCGAAGAAATACAACCTCACCACCAAAGACGGCAAGCTCGATGGCACCCAGACGAAATCCGTCACGCTCACCGACGGCACTCAGACGGCGGTGCAGATCGTCGGCTTCGCCCATGACGAGAAGACCGATGGCGGCAAGGCGGGTATCACCTTCATCTTCAAGGACTGCATCGGTGAACATGACATGAACTCATCGAACACAAATGCTGGCGGATGGGAGAGATCCCAGATGCGCTCCTACCTCAGCTCTGAAGGACTGAATCTTTTGCCTGCGGATTTGAAAGAAAAGGTTGTTGCGGTGAGCAAGCTCACCAATAACGTTGGCGAGACGCAGGATGTGTCCTCGGTCACGCCGACCTCCGATCGGTTGTGGCTTTTCTCTTTGGCCGAACTCTGCAGGACGATAGGCTGGAGTGGCAATAACGATGTGCTAAGTGCTGAAGGATTGCAGTACAAGCTCTTCCGCGATATGAACGTGAATGATGGTGGTTTAAACAGCATTCTTGAAAAGAAGCTTAACGGGAAGTCGTACACCTGGTGGGCGCGCTCTCCTGTTCCGTACAATCATGACGATTTCGGGCGCGTGATGTCGGATGGAGACCCGTATCACGCCTACAACACCGACTACCTCGCTGGTGTAGTTCCCGGCTTCTGCATCTAAACCATCTATCATCTGGTCCCCCATGCCCACGTGGCATGGGGTGATTGTACTTCCTGCTTAAAACAGAACGCCCGCATCAGTGAGCTCAACAAACAGCGCCTGAGCTTGGTAGCCCAGCTGGGGGCGAAATAGGAGTTATTCGGATTACGTCGAGTCCTGAGGCTCTCGAAGCCTTTATGGAGTTGGGGCGCGGAGAGCAAGAAAAGATAATTATGCTAACCGGGACGCCACCAGGCGATTGAGCGATACATGCTCCTCGGCTGCTTCAAGGACGAGCTTGCGGTGGAGCTCCGGCGGTATGCGCACGAGGAACTTGCCCGAGTAATGACGGTCTCTAAAGGGCACGGGGATGGGCTCGTTATTTGCTTGCATATCCTCGATAACGTCACCTATGACTTTGCGGAGACCTTCTAGTGCCGCTGTCTGCGTGGGCTCGAGCCATGACATTGACGGCATCTCGGCGACAGTTGCCACGAACTCATCGTCCTCGTCCGACCAGAACACGCGATATGTGTATCGATCAGCGATGCTTACGTCTTTGCTCATTCATAACTCCAATTGCCGCTAACACTTGTTTGACCTGGTAGGGCTTTGTCTTATAAATAATACCAATACTGATACTACTTGTACGATGGCTTTACATGATTTTTAGAGGAATGGAACTCTCCGCTTCGGGCCACGGTGTGGCTCTGTTATACGGTCGTTCGAGCACGAAGGATGCCTTGCGGCATGAAAGCAGGCGTCCTGGCTTCACGTTGCGCTCGGAGCGCAGCACCGTGCCGTGTCGATTGACGAAGGCGATGTCGAGTGCGTAGCGCATGCCGATGGTGTGCACGCTTTTGCAGGGCGCGAGCACGAGCACGCGACCTGCGTCGCCCCAGTTCGCGTTCGTGCCGAGTAACCCACGGGCACGCGCGAAGATGCTGGTGGCAAGCACGAACGACATACCGGGCAGCGCATTCATAGCAGCTCTCCGGGTGTGTAGGGATCGACGGCGATACTGCACTCGTGTTCGAGTACAGTGGGCGCTCCTGCAATGGAAAGGGGCCAGGGCGCGAAGCGAAACGTGCAGTGATACACCGCCATGCTCGCCAAGGCCATACCTGCATTCTCGTAGCTCACCTCTATCGAGGATCCGTTTTTGGCAAAGTCCGCTTCCAGAGCCGACTGGATTGCGCCAACGCGTGCATCACCGGCATAGCCATCCATGGGCGCGCTTGTTGCCTGCGCGATGATGCGTTGGGGTGCGATGTGGTCAAAGCGAGCGCATTCGCCTGCGAAGACAAGCATGTCCACGGCGATGACGAGGATGATGAGGATGACGGGTGTGATGATGGCAAGCTCGACTGCCATCTGTCCATCTTCACGATGCGGAATCCTGCGAGAAAGGCGCATGACATCATCCTCCGAGCTTTCCGAGGAAATCTGCGACAACGTCTTCAATCCGGGCGTTGAGATCCTTGGGAACAGGCAGATAGAGCTTGCCGCTGCCGTTTCCAAGCCCGATGTCCGCCAGGGGAATTTCGGCTATCTTCAACCCGCGCTCGTCGAGAAACTCGGCAACTTCGGGAATTGCCTTGATGTCATTGACGAGCGCACGCATGTCACCCATGTTGATCGCGCCGTATACCTGCGCCGCCTGCTTCATGTGCGCAAGCACCTGCGCCGGTCCGCTTGAATCGCGCTCGAGTATGTGGGCCGTGTTGACGAGCACGGGCTTGTAGGTGTCAAGGTCCGCGGGCTCGAGGCCGGCTGAGGTAAGCGCCCCCTCGAATGCCGTGACCGCGCTATCCGAAAGCGTCGTGCCGACGATGGGAATGGCCCCGAGGGTCTTGCGGAAGCCCTCCTTGAGCCCTTCCGTACCGCTCGAATATGCCGTAAGCATGTTTCCCCAGGCGCCAAATATGAGCTTGGCGGGGCCGGAGGCGTGGCTTTCCTGGGGCACGAGACCCTCTGCTATGCCAGAGATGACGTTTCCCTGGTCGCTTGCCTCGTCGGGTGCGAGCGTGGCACCCGAGATGGCAATACGCGCGGGGATTTGCGCATCGTCATCGACGAAGGGCACATCTGCTATCTGCGAGCTGGGTGCGACGACGATGCAGATGCAGCCGTAGCGTCCGGGTGGTTGGGGGTCATAGCGGGATCCGGCAAGGGATTCGAGTGCCTCGGAGAGCAGGTTTCCGATCGAGCTCTTTGCCTCGTTGAGCGCCTGCTTCGCCTGCTCGCCATCATTGACCGCCTGCGCATAGTCACGAGATGCCTCCACGACCGCAAGGTAGTAGTATTCGAAGCCGTTGTCGATCGATGTCGATGCACTCGGGACGCGTCCAAGCGTGGTTGCGCTGAACTTGCAGACAGGACAGCGCTGAACGGCTCCCGAGTCGATATCGCAAACGGCAGCGCTTCCGCTGGCGGTTCCCGCCGCGCATTGCGGGCAGCCGCTATAGGCATGTAGATATCGGGTGTCGTCGTTGCTCGATACGGGATAGATGGTATTTGTGTATAGCGATGTTTCCCTGATCTGCGCCGTGTTGCGTGCAAGCTGGACGAGGTGGGGAATCTCCGTTCCCGAGGCGCTTGTCTCGATATAGCCGCGGGAGACTTCGTCACACGCGTAGGCGTAGAACTGCTTGCGAGCGACCGATTCTGCCACGCTTTCGGGAGAGCCGGAGGCATATGCTCCCGGCTCGGCGTTATAACGTGCCCGGTAATAGGTTTGTGCGCGGGATAGGGCAACGGAAAAGCTCCAACGATCCGGCGACGAGAAGTACGGATTGCTCGCCGCGGAAATACTCGAGAGCTTGCCTGCACGCTCGTACATGCTCATGCCCTCGCCTCCGCAATCTGCCCTCCATGCACGTTCCTTGGCGGCGTCTTCGCGGTCCTGGGCCTCCTTCTGACGTGCGCTCGCCTCTTGTATCTCGGGCTCCCGGGCTTCGATCTCACCTGCCGCTTCCTTCACCTTTGCGTTATCGGAAATCGATATGTCGATGCCCTGCATGGGGGAGGTAATGGCGATGCCCGCATAGGGTATGCCGCTTGCGTTCGCGTTTGCCTGCACAACTTGAGCTGCTCGAATGGCGCATATCGCGGGCAATGCCTTTTGTGCGGCGTTTAGTCCTCGGACAGCCGAGTCAACGAACGTGTCGCGAGCTTTGAGAACCTTCGATCCAAGCCCCGCGATTTCCGTTGCTGCTCCTTGGGCGCCGGGGATGAATGCCGCGACGGCCGAGACGGCGTACACGGTGAGTCCGAGCAGAGACAAGGAAAGCGCTGCGGCGTCAACGGCCTGGCCTACGGTCACGAATTCAGCCACCACGTTATCCGCTGCGAGTGCGCCAGCGTCGGCGACATATTGTATCTGCCCCGAGCGCGAGTCGATGGTGATGCCCCTCGTGCACACGAAAACGAGCGCGCAAACGACAAGAAGTGCCACCGCTGCAGCAGGGGTCGTGAAGCCACCCTCTGTGCGTTTGAAAGGCATGCGTTCGTTCATTTCCACTTCCCAATCCAGGTTGAGGGGCTATAGCCTTGCGCTCCCGCCCAGCTGGGGATGGGCGTGCAAGAGACCGCGACGCGCTGCACGATCATGCCGTCTTCGCCCATCGCGTCCATGAGGTTGGCGGTTATTCCGAAGAGCGGCAGTGGCTGGACATGGTTCTCGATGGTGATGCTTGCGAATCCGTCCTGCGATTGTGACCAGGTGACGATCCAATCCTGTTTGGCGTGGAAGATGTCGATTTTTGGGATTGGTTCGAGCCGGCGCTCAATATAGGCGCGTATGGTCGCATCATCGGCCGTGTTCGTGGCGACCAGGCGGCACCCTTCCGAGGCTGCGGCGTTCATGATGCAGCGGTTGTAGAGCAATATGGCGGGCTGCAGGAGCAGGCCGAAGATGGCGAAGATCACGGGCAGCAGCACCGCCGCTTCGACCGTGGACTGTCCCGACTCAGAACAAAAGCGCATCAAACAGCCCTCCCATGCTTCCCATCGCATGTGATGCGCTCGCTTGCATGAGCGAGCTCAAGCCACCTGTCGCGATGAAGCGCCAAAGAGCCGCGAGTACGCCCATGAGCGCGATGAAGGCAAGCCCGACGACGAGGTACTCGACCGAAGCCTGGCCCTTTTCCTGTAGCCGCCCGCGCATCACAGGCCGTTGATTCCGTTCGAAATCGCATCCCAGAGTTCGCCGATGCGACCGCGAAACGCCGCAATGGCGACCATGGCGATGACCGCGAGAATGCCTACCAGAATCGCATACTCCGTCGTTCCCTGACCTTCCTCGCGAAGCGTCCGGATTTTCGTCGTCGCCTTGACGTAGGCACCAAGTGCCCGCCTGTTCATCCTTTTCACGATTGTCTCCTTACTCTCGTCTCAAAAACCCGTCTGGACAAATTGGAGAAGCACCGGCCCCATGATCAGGATGAGCATGGCGGGCAGGATGCATGTTCCCGTTGGAATGAGAAGTTTGATCGGGGCTTTCTCGATCTGGCGCTCGATGGCGGCGTGACGTCGTCGACGTATGTCGGCTGAAAAGCGGCCGAGCATGTCGGCAAGCGGTGAGCCGTGATGAATCGCCTGAAGAGACGTCTCCGAGAAGCGCTTGAGGGCTTTCGAGTTAACGTGCGCTGAGAGCGACGTCAGAGCCTCCTTACGCGAGGCAAGGCCACTTTTCCACTCGAGGCGCGTGTTACGCAAGTGTCGTGCGAGCGCGTTGTCGAACTTGGTGCAGTACAAGTCGAGCGCGGCATCAAACGACAGCCCCGAACGAACACCCATGGCAACGATGTCAGCCATCACGTCGACTTGCTCGTCACACGCGCTGCGCAAGTCGCGGGCCTGGCGAGCGTCGAGCATGGCAGGCGCACGTCTCGATAGCACGTAGGCGATGATGATGCAGGGCAAGAGCAACCAGGGTGTCATGGCGTACGAGACCACGACGCCCGCACTGCAAAACACGAGAAAGCTCAGGGTAGGGTCGCGCAATACGTCATCGGCGCTCAGCGATTGTCGCGTGTGCAGCATGAGGCCGATGCGTGCCCAGGCAAGACGTACGCAAAGGTACACGCAGGCACACGCAAGCAGGCACGAGATCAGGCGGAGCAGGGAGGCGAGCATCTACACCGCCTCCTCAAGGTCGATGCTGAAGTCGATGGCAAGCGCCCGTCGTACAAGGAGCACGCCTACCACTTCGAGCAGGATTGCGAACGCAAAGAGGCAGATGCCGAGCGGGGACGAGAGAAAGCTCGTGAGATAGCCCGGCGAGAAGACGGAGAGAATGCCCAGCAGCGCGAACGGCATGAGGGCGACGATGCGGCTCGAGAGGCGACCTTGCGCCGTCTTTGTGCGCAGGTCTTCCTTGAGCTCCGCAGATTGCTGAAGTAATGTCGAGACGCTTTCGAGTATGTTCGTGAGGCTGCCGCCGGATTGGTGCTGAATTTCCATCGCGACGGCCAGATAGGCAAATTCCGATCCGCCTGTTCTGGCGCGTAGCTTCTCGAGCGCTTCGTCGAACCCCTGGCCTGCCTCGAGATCCCAGACCGTGCGCTTGAGATCGCTGGCAAGCGGCTCTTCGCAGTTGTCGGCGGCGTAGCGCAACGCCATGACAAGCGATGCCCCGGATTCAAGCGCGATACACAGCAGGCGCAACACCTCCGGCATTCCCCTTTGCAGTTCCTCTACGCGCTTCTTCTCGTGCGCCCTTTCGAGAATGGGAGCAAGCAGTCGCGTCGAGCTTATGTGGGCTTTTGCGTTATCGACCATGAAGCGTTTGTTCATATGCGCGATTGACGTTATGAGTCCAGCACGTCCGATTAGCAAGAGCGCCAGGCCACGAACACAGAGAAAACTCGCCGTCAGGCTTGCGAGCAACAACAATGCACTGATTGCACCCATTGCCCCACCTCCTGCTCGCTTGCCATGCCCATGAATGGAAGGTCCTCGATCCAGGCGGGAAGCTCGCTCCACTCATAGCGTTGTGTGCGTCGGTCCCATCTGACGACAGGCACGAAGCGGCGATGCTCGCGCGTCATGTCGGCATCGTTCTCATCACGCATGGCGATTTGCGTGATGCGGCGTTTGCCACCCGAGAGACGGTCTTGCTGTATGACGAGGTCAAGCGCCGAGGCAATCTGCTCCTCGATGATTTCGGTTGGAAGGTCCATGCCATAGCGCACCATCATCACGAGACGGGGAATGACCTCAGCAGGTGAGTTCGCGTGCAGCGTCGTCAGCGAACCGTCGTGCCCCGTGTTCATGGCCTGCAGCATGTCGAGTGCTTCGGCGCCACGGCATTCGCCCACGACGATGCGATCGGGTCGCATGCGCAGGGCATTGATGACAAGCTCGCGGATGGTGACTGCGCCGCGTCCTTCGGCATTGGCAAGGCGCGCTTCGAGACGCACGACATGCGGGTGCTGGTCAAATCTGAGCTCAGCACTGTCCTCGATCGTGATGACGCGCTCCTCGAAGGGAATGAGGCGCGAGAGTGCGTTGAGCAGCGTGGTCTTGCCTCCACCGGTGCCGCCCGATACGGCGATGTTCTTGCGGGTGCGCACCGCCCAGGCGAGCAGCTGAGCCATCTCGGGAGAAAGCGCATCCAGCTCGACGAGCTCATCGAGCGTGAAGGACTGGGCACGAAACTTGCGAATGGTGAGCGAGGTTCCGCCAAGGGAGAGGGGAGGAATGACGACATTGACGCGATGCCCTTCCGGGAGACGTGCATTGACGATGGGGCTCTGCTCATCGATACGCCTGCCGAGCGGCGAGACGATGCGGTCGATGACGAGTCTCAGCTGCTCCTCGGAGTCGTAGCGCTCAACGCTTCTGCAGACGATGCCGTCGCGTTCGAAGAAGACGGAGCGAGGACCGTTGACCATGATCTCGGTAATCGAATCGTCCTTGAGCATCTTCTCGATGGGGCCGAGGCCCAGTACGAGGTCGAGCGTGTGCTCTATGAGTGCCGAGCGATCAATGTCGTTCATGGGTGCGAAGTCATGGGCGCTCAGTATCTGCTCGATGCTGACGGCGAGTTCTCGTCGTGCTTGCTCGCGGCCTTGCGCAAGCAGTTGGGCGATACGCTCGCTCGGAATCTCGCGATACAGGAGCTCGCGCAGACGTGCGCGCTCTTTTTCCGATACCCCGACGCGTGCCTCATCAGCAGAGGCATGCGGGGCTTGCCGTATGTAGTCTCCGAGCTTCATGAGAAAAAGCGCCTCGTTTTCTTATGCTTAACAATCGGCGGCTCGATGCCAATGCGGGGAAGGAGCTTGGCGAGGAGCTGCTCGACATCGGGGACGGGGGCGTTGCCGCTTTCGACGAGCTCCTCGATGCGCCCCGTGCCGACAAGTCCCTCGACGGAGGCCTTTCCGTCTGCGAGGCGAAATAGCTCGTCGCATCCGAGGGAGTCCTCGATGCGCTCGATTTCGCTTCTCGGTATGCCCGAGGCGCGGTTGAGCACGAGGGCGACGCGCGCGACTGGAATGCCCAGTCTCTGGCAAAGCTCGAGGGCCTTGATTGCCCCATAGGCCGACGATTTGCGCTGATCCATAACGAGCAGCACGAGGTCGGAACTGCATAGGAGCTCTCCGGTGAGACCGGACCAGAACTGGCCGGTATCGGCGACGACGAGGTCATAGTTGGTGCGGATGTCGTTCACGAGCCGGGCGACGGCATCGGATATCTCCTCGGCGACTTCGGGGAGTACGGGTGCCTTGAATAAGTCGAGCTGCGCTGATATGGGGACCGGTATGCATGCGGTGCCCTGCGCAAGCGATGAGAGCTGGACATCGAGACCAAGCCAAAACCCCATATCGCCAAATTGCAAGTCACCTTCGACAAGGGCGGTTCTGATGCCCTGCGCGGCCGTGATGTGCGCTACGACGAGGGCAAGCGTGCTCTTGCCAGCCCCTCCGCTGGCCGATACCAGCGTGATAAGTGGGGCGCGACGTGAACCTTGTGCAGAGTATCCAGACTGTGCCACCGCGCTCACCTCAGCTCGCCTGGCTTGCCGCGCTGTTGCCGGGCAAGACGAAGTGGATGGTTCCCTTTGCCGAGGCGGCGATGAGATCGCTTACACTCGAAGGTTTGACCGCGAGGGTGACCCAGGAAATCTGTTTGTCCTTGCCGTCTTCGAGCGTGCTCGTCTCGAGTACGAGGATGTGCTCTCCGAGCATCGTAATCTCGCCAGATGATGCCTCGACATAGACGTCGACGACCGAGCCGGCGCGGATTGCGCCGCCCACGGCGAGCACGTCATCGGATGCGACGCTTGCTGCCGCCAGACCGTCTGGTACGGTGATGCGCGATGATCCATCGCCCACGCGCTCGAGCAGCACCGGCTCGTTCACGCGAATCTCCGTCTGGGCGACCATTCCCTCGAGCTCGTCATAGTTCTGCGCCGCCTGGCCCTGGGGCAGAAAGTCAATGAGCCATTCTTGCTTGGTCGTATTGGACTCATCGATGACGCTGCCAATGGGAATTGTCTTATTCGCTACGAGAACCTCGACACGCTCTCCGCCATAACTGCGGATTGCGGAAGCGCGTGCCATGGACGCCTCTGACTGGATTGTCGCCGTGTAGGCAAACACGCAGAGGGCGGCAATGACGCCACACGCTCCTGCGATAAGTGCCTGCTTACGCTGCTTAGTCATGTCACCTCCAACGTCTTCGTTTTGGAGACATGACTATGCGACGAAAGGCACCGAGCCAGCTACCCCGAGAACCTGTGCGTTTTCGGACCTGAACGGGAGCGTTTTCGGACTGACTTCGGGGTGATTTTGGAAATCCCCTGCCTACAGATGCCTGATGATGTTGCGGAACTCTTCCTCGGCGTCACTCTTAGTCGCGGCGATGATGGTCTCGCCCGGATAGAGCACCGTATCGCCCGTGATCATCA
>CAYLYJ010000023.1:0-18936 GCA_964388185.1 uncultured Coriobacteriaceae bacterium | reverse complement strand
CAGAACATCACGCGCAATATCATCAAGAACTCACTCGGCCATGACTACTTGGCAATGGACGAGGAGGTCTTCGCAGCGGTCGATGCCATGCGCAAGGAGAATTACGAGAAGATCTACAAGAGCGACGAGGTCGCTCGACGCATCACCTTCGTACAGCCGATGATGGAGCGCATGTTCACGACCTTCGTCGATGACATTCGCATGGGTCGCGAGGAGTCGCCCATATTCAGACACTACCTTGATCAGCCCATGTTGCACTATTCCTATAGCTTCGAGCTCGAGTTCAGACCAGAAGACATCGCAGTCGATTACATCGCTTCAATGACTGATGACTACTTCGTCGACCTCTATGCGTTCCTCTTTCCTGATGACCCTCTCAATGAAAAAGTGCACTACAAGAATTATTTTTAGACCACGGTGGCTTGGGCTACAATAAGATTTCGTATGCTCAACCGGAGAAGTTCATGTTTTACGAGAAAACCGTACTCGACAACGGCATAACGGTCATCACCGAGCACATGGATGGCGTTCGCTCCGCGGCGCTCGGTTTTTGGGTGCGCGTGGGTGCACGCGACGAAGCCCCCATCGAAGGCGGCATGTCTCATTTCATGGAGCACATGCTGTTCAAGGGAACCACGACGCGCAGCGCGCTCGACATCTCCACGGCGTTCGATGCACTTGGGGCTGAGTTTAACGCCTTCACCTCACGCGAGTACACGTGCTTTTACGCCCGTCTCATCGACGAGCGTCTCAAGCTTGGTTTCGAGATTCTCGCTGACATGCTTGTTAATTCGACCTTCGCTCACAAGGACATCGTTCCCGAACGCGAAGTCGTGCTCGAGGAGATTGCCCGCAGCCAGGATGCGCCCGAAGACTACGTCTATGATCTCTTCTCCGAGCTGATGTTTCCTCAGGACGCGCTTGGACGCCCTGTACTCGGTACACCCGATACCGTTTCGTCCTTCGATACCGGCGAAATGATTCGCTATCACGATGCGCACTACACGACCGGTAACATCACGGTGGTCGCTTGCGGAAGCGTTGAGCATGCGGTCGTCGTCGAGCTCGCCCAGCGCTTCCTGTCCGGTCTGCCCGTAGGCCCGCGTCTCGAGCGCGCGCTTGTCGAGCCCCAGGAGCGTACAGTCCTTCGTTGCGTCAAGAAGGATTCCGAGCAGGCAAACATCGTCTTAGGCGCACCCACTATCGTCAACGACGATCCGCGGCGATTTGTCTACTCGTTGCTTGACATCATTATCGGCGGGGGTATGAGCTCGCGCCTGTTCCAAGAGATTCGCGAGAAACGTGGTCTTGTCTATTCCGTATACGCCTCTTCGCAGCTCTACGAGGGAGCCGGTCTCTTCGAGATGTACGCTGGTACGCGCCCGGAAAACATCGCCGAAGTCGTTAAGGTCGCCACAGAGCAATTCTCGCTGGCAGCGCAAGACGGCGTGACCGCAGGCGAGCTCGCGCGTGCCAAGGAGCTCGCTGCCGGCAGCTTCGTCCTCGGCACCGAATCCACGCGTACGCGAATGTCGCGTCTGGGTCGCCTGGCTGCGCTCGACTTGCCCATCGACTCGATTGACGAGATCATCGAGAAATATCGTGCCGTGACGATTGACGAAGTAAATGAGGCGGCACGCGAGCTTTTCTCCCAGGAGATGACGCTCGCGGTCGTGAGTCCCTACAAGCAAGAGAAAATCGAAAGGATGCTCAGATGATTCAGGTACTGGTGAGCGGAGCACTCGGCCGCATGGGTACGGAAATCTGCAAGGCTGTCGATGGTGCTGGTGATCTGACGCTTGTCGCCGGTGTTGATCCGGCTGCAGGCGAGGACGCTACGGTAGGCGCAGATGGCGCTCCTGTGTTCAAAACGCTTGCCGATGCCATCGATGCAACAAAGCCTGATGTCGTGATCGACTTCACGCGTCCCGATGTCGCCGAGGCGAACCTGCGTTGTGCGCTTGGGAAGGGCGTCAATTGCGTGCTGGGCACGACGGGTCTTTCCGAGGAGCATCTCCAGGAGATCTACGATGAGTCAGCCACGGGTAATGCGGCTCTCTTCCATGCCCCCAACTTCACGACGGGTGCCGTGCTCATGATGCTCTTCGCTCAACAAGCAGCCAAGTACTTCCCCGATATCGAGGTCATCGAATTTCATCATGATGGCAAGAAGGACGCTCCTTCTGGTACGGCCATCCGTACGGCCCGCCTCATCGCCGAGGCACGTGAGCAGCAAAGCGATGCCCCGGGAAAGGAGACGGAGCTCGCCGGTTTCGAGGGCGCCCGTGGCGCGATGGTCGACGGCGTTCCGGTGCATGCCGTGCGTACGGCCGGCTACGTCGCGCATCAAGAGGTCATCTTCGGCAGTATGGGGCAGACGCTTGTCATACGCCATGACTCGATTGACCGCGCCTCCTACATGCCAGGCATCTTGATGGCGACGCGCGCCGTTGTCGATATGAGTGGCGTTATGGTGGGCCTCGAAAAGCTCATGGATTAACGAGTGCACTTGCCTGTATAATTTCGCGTAAAACTATGTTCAAACGTACCGTAAAGATGAGGAGCCGAGCATGACAGAGCCGTTTTTCGGACGCACCATCGTCGCAAGCGTGACCCCGTTCGACGAGAATCTTGACCTTGACCTCAAGCGCGCTCAGGAGCTTGCCGAGCGTTTCATAGAGGCTGGCATCGACACGATTGCCGTTTGCCCCACGACCGGTGAGTGCCCGACGGTGTTCTATGATGACAAGATCCGCCTCTTCGAGGCCGTGCTCGAGGCTGTCGACGGCCGTTGCAAGACGATTGCCTACGTGGGCGATAACTGCACGCAGGACACGGTCGACTTTGCGCGCAAGGTCGAGCCAATGGGCTTCGATGGTTACCTCTGCGTTGTGCCCTATTACAACAAGCCGCCGCAAGAAGGCATCTACCAGCATTACAGCGCCATTGCCAATGCGGTAGAGCTCCCCATCATGCTCTACAACATCCCCGGTCGATCGGTCATCAACATGACGGCCGAGACGACCTTGAGGCTCGCGCACGATCACGAGAACATCATCGCGATCAAGGAAGCGAGCGGAAAGATGGACCAGATTGCCGCCATAGCCAAGGGTGCTCCGGCCGGCTTCTCCGTGTATTCCGGAGATGACGCCGACACGCTTGAGATCATGGGCTTGGGCGGCGTGGGCGTGGTTTCGACCATCGCCAATGTTGCACCGAAACGTATGAAGGAGATCGTCGAGCTTGAAGCAGCTGGCAAACATGACGAGGCGCTTGCCGCCCATGCCGCGCTGCTACCGCTCATGAACGAGCTCTTCATCACCTCGAATCCCATCATGGTGAAGGAAGCTCTCAAGCTTGTGGGCTTTCCCGTGGGAGGCCTGCGCCTCCCGCTCATTGAAGCGACGCCCGAGCAAAGTGCCGAGCTCGCCGAGGTCATGCGCGCCTGTGCACCCGTAGAATAAAAGATTAGGAAACGAAGAACACCTGTACATGATCACAGGCTGAGGAGTCTTTCTCATGCCAGAAAAGAATACGAATGAGAAGAGCCTTGCGAAGGCTTCTTCCAAGGCGCTTGCGAAAACGACGCAAAAGAGCAAGCGTCCCCGCAGGAAGAACCGGAGCAATCAGGGGCGCAGGAAGAAGAACGCCCCGGTTTTGCGCGTTATACCGCTTGGTGGCTTGGATGCCATCGGCAAGAACATGACCGCCTTCGAATGCGGAGATGACATTATCCTCATCGATGCCGGCCTCATGTTTCCCGATGACGAGCATACGGGTGTCGATCTCATCTTGCCTGATTACACCTATATATTGGAGAACGCCGACCGCCTGCGCGGCATCGTCATCACGCATGGGCACGAAGACCATACCGGAGCGTTGCCATATCTTCTCAAGGATCTCGACCGCTCGGTTCCCATACTCGGCACGAAGCTTACCTTGGGTCTCATCGAGGGAAAGCTCGAGGAGCATCGCCTTTCCAAACAACCCAAGCTCGTCGAGGTGCATCGTGGCAGCAGCGCCAATCTTGGTTGCTTCGACCTTGAGTTCTTCACGGTTAACCACTCGATTCCAGGAGCCATGGGCGTCTTCATGCACACGCCGGCCGGCAACGTCTTGCACACCGGAGACTTCAAGCTCGACGAGACACCCATCGATGGCGAGCTCACTGACTTCGCCGCGCTCGCACGATTCGCCGCACAGGGCGTTGACTTGCTCATGAGCGATTCGACCAATTCGACGAGCAGACAGTTCACCAAGTCCGAAGCCGAGGTTGGCGTGACTTTGCGCAGCGTCATCGGTGCCGCCAAGCAGCGCGTTGTCGTCGCGGCATTTTCCTCGCATATCCATCGCGTGCAGCAGGTCTGCGATGCGGCCCAGCTCGCGGGACGCAAGGTCGCGGTCACCGGGCGCTCCATGCTTACCAATACGCGCATTGCACGTGAACTCGGTTATCTCAATGTCCCTGATGATCTCATCATAGATGCCTATGACGTAGGCAATTATCCGCCCGAGAAGACTGTCGTGCTGTGCACCGGCAGTCAGGGCGAGCCACTGTCAGCACTTGCGCGCATGTCGGTGGGGGAGCACAAGACGATTGACATCGAGCGCGGTGACACCGTCATCATCTCGGCTACGCCCGTTCCGGGCAACGAGAAGTCCGTCACCCGCATTGTCAACCAGCTCTCCAAAGTGGGCGCTGATGTTTGGGACAAGAATCGTGCGCTCGTGCACGTGTCAGGCCATGCGGGTGCCGAGGAGCTCAAGCTCGTGCTCTCGCTTGTCAGGCCCAAGTATTTCTTGCCGGTTCACGGCGAGGCGACTCACCTGCGTGCACATGCGCGCCTTGCCGAGGCCGTCGGCGTGGACTCCAACAATATCTTCATCCTCGATAACGGCGATTCGCTCGTCATGAGTGAGGGAACCGTCAAGCGCGGTGAGGGCGTCGAGAGCGGCATCGTGTACGTGGATGGCTCGTCAGTGGGCGACATTGGGGCAAACGTTTTGCATGATCGCCAGTCCATGAGCAGCGAGGGCGCGGCGAGTGTTGCCGTCGTCATCGACCCCAAGCGCGGCAAGCTCGTCGAAGACCCTGTCATCATGATGCGCGGCATTCCCGGCTTCGACAATGATGATTTCATCGTTGACGCACGCGAGGCCGTGGCAAAGGTCGTGCGCGAATCGCTCGAGAATCACAAGGTAGATGCGAATCGCATCAAGAAGCAAGAGCGCGATGCACTGTCGAACTTCGTGTGGAAGCGCGCACATCGCAGGCCCATCATCATGCCAATCGTCATCGAAATCTAGATGCGATACAATAGCTTTGCTCATAGCAACCGGAGGTAGTAGTGGGCTCGAGAAACGCGGCATCAAACCAGGGCAACTCGAGGTCATCTTCCAGCGCAGCTAAGAAGGGCGCTGGAAGGACTCAGGGCCTTCCAACTAAAGAACAGGATTCGCGCAAGAGCTTCGTCGATGGCTCGATGCGCGAGGATCTCATCGGTATCGCACTCGCGGTTGTCGGCATCGCGCTATTCGTCGCCGTCATTATTCCCGCTGATGCCATGCTCACCGTTGCCATCTCTGATGCGCTCAAGTATTCGCTTGGCCTTTGCGCTTACGTCGTGCCCTTCGTGCTCGTGTTTTGGGGTGCCACGTTCTTCTTCAAGACCGAGGGAGTCAAGGTCGGCCGGCTCGTCATAGGCCTTGCCATCATGCTCATCGCGCTCATGGCGCTATTCTCGCTGTTTGCTCCCGGTACTGTCGAAGCGCTGCCGTACAGCCTCTTTAGCGATGATGTGCTTGTAGGTGGCGGAGGCTATGTCGGTAGCGGCATCTCGTGGGCCCTCATGACTCTGTTCGGGCGTATCATCACCGCAATTATTCTCGTCGGCATCTTCGTCGCCGGACTTGTCATCGCCGGCGTCTCGATTTCCAAGCCCTTCCTCGCGCTCAAGAACTTTATCTCGCGCAAGAAGGAGGATCACGAGCAGACACGTTATCAGCGCAGCATCTACACCGCTGGTCAACCACAGTACGCCGATGCCGATGCCGATGACGAGGATTATTCCGACGAAGACAAGTCACCCTTTGCGCGCTTCAAGCAGAAGTTCGGACATGACGCGTCCGGGCAGGGCGACGAGTACGACGAGATCTCGTCTGATCCGCTCTATACGGTCGCCTTCGATGGCGAGGATTCTGACGTGACGGTCGTCTTCGATGACGATCCCGACCGCACGGTCTCGCTTGACGGACGCGCACGTTCCAAGCCAACGAGGCGCAAGAAGAAGGATGTCGCCAAGGCGACCGAGCAAAACGTGACGGATCAGGATGCGACCGTGCCCATCGTCAAGAAGACACAGGTGATCCCCGATGGTTCGACACCCTCTGCGCTCGAGGGCTTCACCTTGCCCGATGCGCGCATACTCGGCGTCAGCAAGGCCAAGCGTTCCAACATGACCGGCGAGTTGCGTCAGACTGCCAGCATTTTGCAGCAGACGCTCGAGGAGTTCAGCCTGCCAGCCAAGGTAGTGGGTTGGCTTGCTGGCCCTACGGTCACGATGTTCAAGGTCGAACTCCCGAGCGGTGTACGACTGGCCAAGCTCACTAACCTCTCCGATGACATCGCGCTTGCGCTCGCTGCCTCGGCCGTGCGTATCGCCCAGATTCCCGGCACCTCGCTTGTCGGTGTCGAGATTCCCAACAAGGTGCGTTCGAGTGTACTGTTGGGTGACATTCTGCCAAATTGCAAGCCAGGTCCGCTGCAAGTTGCCATTGGCGAGGATGTCGACGGTGAGAAGATCTGCGTTGACCTTGCCAAGATGCCGCACCTGCTCATTGCCGGCACGACGGGCTCGGGCAAGTCCGTGTGCCTCAACGCCATGATCATGACTATACTCATGCGTGCCACGCCCGCCGAAGTCCGCATGATCCTCATTGATCCCAAGCGCGTTGAGATGTCGCTTTATAATGGCATCCCACATCTCTTTGTCCCGCCGGTCACCGAGCCCAAAGAAGCGGCGAGCGCTCTCAAGTGGGCCGTTGCCGAGATGGAGCGCAGACTCAAGGTATTCGAAGCCGTGGGCGCCAAGAACATCGGCTTCTACAACCAGATGATCCAGAAGGGCGACCTCACTGACGAGGACGGAAATCATCCCGACGAAATGCCCTTCATCGTCATCGTCGTCGACGAGCTTTCTGATCTCATGATGGTCGCGGGCAAAGACGTCGAGGACTCAATCGTTCGTATCGCCCAGCTTGCGCGTGCGGCTGGCATTCATCTCATCATTGCCACGCAGCGTCCGTCGAGCAACGTTGTTACCGGCATGATCAAGGCCAACATAACCAATCGTATTGGCTTGCTCGTCGCCACCAATGTCGATTCCCGTGTCATCCTCGACCAGTCGGGTGCCGAAAAACTCGTTGGCAACGGCGATATGCTGTTTGCCAAACCCGAATGGGGCAAGCCCAAACGCATACAGGGCTGTTACGTGAGCGAAGAGGAAATTGCCTCGACCGTCGAGCATCTCAAGGCACAAGGTGAGCCCGATTACCATCGCGAGATACTCCAGCAGCAAGTCGCGACTGGGACGGGCTCGTCTTCCGGCATCGCATCGACAGCCGATGATGCCGATGACCCGCTTATTTGGGAGGCGGCTGAGGCGGTCGTTGCCGCTGGACTAGGCTCCACTTCCATGCTTCAGCGTCGTTTGAAGGTCGGATACGCCCGTGCGGGGCGTATCATGGACATGCTTGAAAGCAAGGGCGTCGTCGGGCCTCAGGAAGGCTCGCGTGCCCGTGACGTTCTCATCGATAGTGTGGAGGATCTTGAGGCATTGAGAGCATTCGAGGAACAGGACCAGGAGGCAGCTCTGTGAACTCCGAATCTCGCATAGGGCCGGCGCTCATGAGCCGCCGTATCGAGCTCGGAATCTCGCTCGAACAGGCCGCTCGTGACACTAACATCCGTGCACGCATGCTCGAAGCGCTTGAGTCGGGCGATTATTCCCAGTATCCTCCGCGCGGACATGCCATCGGCATGCTCAGCTCATATGCGCGCTACCTCGATTTGGACTCTGCAGCCATTGTCGAGGTATTCGATAGCGAATACGAGGTATTCAACGCGAACCGCGAGATCGCCAAGAGCGCTAGCAACACGCGTCGTGGCGTCGGCCGCTTCGGAGAGCGCATCATCGGCGAGAAATCTCGTCCCACGAGCCGCGAGTCATCACGTGGCTCCCGCTCGCAGCGCAAGCGTGGTGATGCCGATACCGAGAGCGCGTCCAAGCTGAGTCGCAATCTCAAGGACGAGGCGCTCGCAAAGGATGACGAGCGCTATCGCAGTGGTAGCGTGCGCGTAGTCGGTACACGCCAGACCGGGTCGTTTCGCTCGGTGCGCTCCTCACGGGGTGATACTGGCAACTTTGAGCCCACTACGCGACCGGCGCCAACGGCGCGCAGCTCCTCATCATCGTCGCGCCGCGGTCCGAGTTCGAGGACTCCGCATCGTTCCTCGGCCGTGGACGAGTTCACCGCACGACCCACCGAGGACCTTTCGCGCAGCGGCGAGGAGCGCACGCCCAACTTCTTCGGCATCGATGTGGATACGGGTCAGCCGGCCATACCGCGCAGTACAAGACGTCGCTCGAGTACGCGCAACGAGCGTCCCGATAGGGGAGACAGCGCGCAGGCAAACGACGACGGCATCATCGGCAGAGCCCGTCGCATCACCTCATCGATCTTTGCCGAGCGCCGTACGCGTCTCATCGCCATTGCGGTCATCACGATAGTCATAGCCGTCATCATTGCCGCTTCCGTGCTCATCAGCACAGCCGGCCATGGTAATAGTGGCATCATCCCCGTACAAGGTGGCGTCATCAACGACACGACGACGACCGATGGCGAGAACGCCGCGCATAAGACCATCACGACCGCGAACGGCAACCCGGTCATCATCAAAGTGGAGGTCGCCAAGGGAGAGACCTCGCTTGTCGAGGTGAACTACGATGGTGCGAACGCCTATAAGGGCACCGCAATTGGCGGCCAGGAGCTGCCTCCCTTTACCGTGAGCGAATCGTTTAGCGCCACCTTCAGCAATCCAGCTGCGGTCAGCGTTACCGAAAACGATAATCCCATCGAGATTGCCAGGAACGATGACGGGTCGGGTAGCCTCTACATCAGCATCCAATCTGCCCCCAAGTAAACGATACGTGAAAGGAAGAGCATGGCTAAGGACAACAGCTTCGATATCGTCTCCGAGACCGACATGCAGGAGGTCGAGAACGCCTTCAATAATACCGAGAAGGGTCTCAAGCAACGCTATGACCTCAAGGATTCTGGCTCGAAGCTCGACTTCGACAAGAGCGCGAAGACCATCACCGTACTCGCCCCGAGCGATTTCGTGAGCAGTCAGGTCATCGACGTGCTCAACACGAACCTCATCAAGCGCAAAGTCGACCTCAAGGCCATAAAGTGGGGTACGCCCCAGGATGCGTCCGGTGGCATGATTCGCACCGTGGGTGGCATCCAGCAGGGCATCGAACAAGATGTTGCCAAGCGCATCTCAAAAGACATCAAAGCCGAGAAATTCAAGGTAAAGGTGCAGATCGAGAGCGATAAGCTACGCGTGAGCGGCCCCAAGCGTGACGATTTGCAAGACGTCATTGCGTTTCTACGCGAGCAGGACTACGGCATTCCGCTGCAGTTCACCAATTACCGCTAGGTCGTGCTGCGCGTGGATCTTAGCCCCCGTATCGCGTTCGTTACGCTCGGCTGCGCCAAGAACGAGGTCGACACCGATAAGATGCAGGCACGCCTTGTCGCCGCCGGCTTCTCGCTTGTCGATGACGTCGCAGATTCCGATCTCGTCATCGTCAACACCTGCGCGTTTCTCGCTAGCGCCGTTGAAGAAGGCCTCGAGGTCATCTTCGATTTAGTTGGTCGCGAAAACGCTGCGGGCGAGGAGCTCAAGGTGCTCGTTGCCGGTTGTATGCCCTCGCGTTATGGCAATTCCCTGTCAGATGAGCTTGTCGAAGCTGCCGGTTTTCTCGCGGCGGGCGAGGAAGAGCACATCGTCGAGGAGGTCAGTCGTCTGCTCGGTATCGAAGGCTGCTTCATGGGCGGTGGCCCGAAGCTCCTGCGTCATGCGCATCCGAGCAGTGCCTACGTTAAGATTTCGGATGGTTGCGACCGCTTCTGCTCATACTGCATGATTCCGCATATACGCGGACGCTACCACAGCTACACGCTCGAGCAGATTGATGACGAAGTTGCTGAACTCGTCTGCAATGGCGTACGCGAGATTGTCCTCATCGGCCAGGATACCGGTATCTGGGGGCGTGACCTAGATGAACCGGCAACGACTGCCGGGCTCGTGAGCACGCTTGCGCGCCGCTATCCCGATACCTGGTTCAGACTACTCTACGTGCAGCCCGAGGGAATCACCGACGAGCTACTCGACGTTATCGCCACGCATCCTAACATTTGCTCGTATCTCGACATGCCACTACAGCATTCGAATGCCGAGGTGCTTGCGCGCATGAACCGTAGCGGAGACGCGCAGGACACGCTTGCGCTCATCGAGCGTGTGCGCAAGCGCGTTCCGGATATCATGATACGCACGACGCTCATGGCGGGCTTTCCCGGCGAGACCGAGGAGCAGTTCGAAGAGATGCTCGACTTCGTCGATGAGGCGCAGTTCGATTACGCTGGCGTATTCGCGTATTCGCCGGAGGAGGGGAGTGCCGCCTACGAGTTTGACGGCCTGCTTGACGAGGAGGAGCGCAGGCAACGCGCGCAACGTTTGCTCGACGCCTGCGAAGCGATTGGTACCGCGCGAGCCGCCAAGCTTGCGGGCAATCGGGTCGAGGCGCTCGTCGAGGGCTATGAGCAGACGGACGTGGGACTCGAGGCGTTATGTCGTACGCAAGGCCAGGCTCCCGAGGTCGACGGGCAGGTGCACGTTCCCATCGCCGATGTCAGCGAGCTTGCGATTGGGCAGTTCGTCCAAGTCGAGATCACGGGGAGCTTCTTCTACGAGATCGAGGGCGAGGTCGTAGAACATGAGCGATGATTCCAAGCGCATCTGGACGCCGGCCAACATCGTCACGCTCACGCGCATCCTGCTCATTCCGGTTTTCGTCGCAGCATTGCTCTCGCCCTGGCCAAACTGGCTTCCCGAGCCCGAGTTCTGGGCGATGTGGCAGCCTTGGATTGCCGCGGCTGTCTTCATCATCATCTCGGCGACCGACGCCATCGACGGACATCTGGCACGCAGTCGAGACGAGGTTACCGATTTGGGCAAGTTCCTCGATCCGCTTGCAGACAAAATCCTCGTCTGCGCCGCCCTGCTCGCGCTCGTTGAGCTCCAGACCTTTCCGTCGTGGGTGGCCCTCATCATCATTGCCCGCGAATTCATCGTGTCGGGCTTGCGCATGGTTGCCGCAGCCCAGGGCAAGGTCATAGCCGCGAGCATGTTTGGCAAGTTCAAGACCGTATTGCAGATTTGCGCCATATTGCTCTTCACCGTCAAGGACTCGCTCCAGATTTCGCTCATGGGCGATGGTTTCGCGATGTGCTTCACGATCTTCTCGTGGATCGTGTTACTCGGTGCTGTCATCATGACGATCGTTTCCATGCTCGACTACTTCTACAAGTCTCGTGAGGTGCTTGGTTTTGGCAAGCGAACTAATTGATAGTATCGATGCGGAAAACCGTCGTCTCGCAACCGACATACTTTTGCGTGCGCGCGACCTCGGCGTCACGCTTGGAAGCGCCGAGTCGTGTACGGGTGGTATGATCGCCGCGGCGATCACGGCCATCCCCGGCTCTTCGGAGAGCTTCGTTGGCGGCATCGTGAGCTATTGGGCTGAAATCAAGGAAGCTGTGCTTGGAGTCGATGCGCGTATCATCGGGGAGTATGGTGTCGTGAGCTGCGAGACGGCCGAGGCGATGGCTCGAGGCGCATGCCGTGTGCTTGGCTGCGACTATGCGATTGCGACGACGGGGATCGCTGGCCCCACCGGTGCCGAACCTGGAAAACCTGTCGGAACGGTGTGCTATGGCGTTGCTGGGCCAGACAGCGTGCGTAGTCTTACGTGCTGCGCAGGTGATACACGCGACGAGGTACGTGCGCGTGCTGTCACCATGGCACTTAAGATGTTGCTCGATGCGCTTTGCTAGCCACGCGCACGCATGCATGCATTCGTCTGCTCGATTTCGTTCGCATCTTGCTCCGGGATCACTCCGAAATCTCTCCTGATTTGCTCAGACTGCGGGGGTGGAAGTCCCGGTCACACATGCTATAGACTCGCGACACGATGAATCGGCAGCTATTGTTGACATCGTACATATGTTCGATTACCATATGCGCCAAAGTGGTGCACATGCAGACGAGGAACGGAGCTTGACCATGGCCCGCACAGCAAACAAGGCAAAGATTCCCTCAGATGCCTCCAAGGAAGAGGCACTCAAGATTACCAAAGAGCAAATCAAGAAGAAGTATGGCGATGGGTCAATCATGCGTCTCGGCGATGAGGACTCGGCGCTTGACGTTGAGGTCATTCCCACGGGTGCGCTCGCGCTCGATGCTGCCCTTGGCATCGGTGGCGTACCGCGCGGCCGCATTGTCGAGATATACGGTCCCGAGTCAAGCGGCAAGACCACTTTGTCTCTGCAAATCGTCGCAGAGGCCCAGGCTCTCGGTGGCGTCGCGGCATTCATCGACGCAGAACACGCGCTTGATCCCGTCTATGCCGCAAAGATCGGCGTCGACATCGACGAGCTCCTCATTTCGCAGCCCGATACAGGCGAGCAGGCTCTTGAGATTTGCGACATGCTCGTGCGCTCCAACGCCGTCTCCTGCATCGTCATCGACTCCGTTGCCGCGCTCGTACCGCGTGCAGAAATCGAGGGAGAAATCGGAGACGCAAGCGTTGGCCTGCAAGCGCGTCTCATGAGCCAGGCGCTTCGCAAGCTCGCAGGATCACTTTCCAAATCAAACACTTGCTGCATCTTCATCAACCAATTGCGTGAAAAGATCGGCGTCATGTTTGGCAGTCCAGAAACCACGACGGGTGGTCGCGCCCTCAAGTTTTTCTCGTCTGTGCGCCTCGATATCAGGCGCATCGAGACCATCAAGGTCGATGGCGGCGCCGTGGGCAATCGCGTACGCGTCAAGGTTGTCAAGAACAAGTGCTCTGCGCCATTCAGACAAGCTGAGTTCGATATCATGTACGGCACCGGCATTTCTCGTGAAGGCAATATCCTCGACATGGCCGTCGATGAGAAAATAGTCACAAAGTCTGGTTCTTGGTACACCTATGGTGACGAGCGACTAGGCCAGGGCCGCGAGGCGGCAAAGAATGTCCTGGTGGAGAATCCCGACCTACGCCGCGAAATCGAGAATCAGGTACGTGTGGCAATCGGTCTGCCCGTCGAGTATGACGATGACGAGTCATTCACGCTTGCCGATATACCTGTCAGCAGCTTCAGTGGCTCCGAGGACCTTTCCGGTTCCGTTGCGACCGCAGACTCTGCTGCGGAGTAACCTCGGTTAAATGGTATCAGTCCAAAGACATAGCAAGGCGATGGAAAAGATCAACGCATTGGTCGGAGTGCGCGAGCGCACCGTCAAGGAGATACGCGATCGCCTTGCTACCTGCGGGTTTACCTCTGAAGAAATCGATGATGCGGTTGCAAGCGCGCTACGTGTCAACCTCATCAACGAGGAGCGTTACGCGCGAGCCTTCATCCGCGGCAAGACGCATTCTGGGTGGGGAAGGGCCAAGATCACTGCGCGCCTCGTGGCAAACGGCGTCGATGAGGAGACGATTGCGCTATGCGCTGACGAGTTCAGCTCACCGCATGACGAGTACGAGACTGCACTGGCCGAACTTTCCAAGCGCCGGGCAAACTCCCGCGACCCGTATGCGACCTACATGCGTCGACTTCTTGGCAGGGGTTTTTCCTACGAGCTTTCTACGCGTGTGGTGCGTGATTTCCTCGCATCGCAGGCTGCCACATTTTAGCCGTGTTGCCCTCTTGTTTCATCACCGTCTCGATGCGCACGTTGCGCAAAGATGAACCTCTTGATGCGGCCTGCATGTGCTAAGATAAATGGGAGCATTCATCTATCCCTCGCATGTGTGCGAGTCATATTATGCGAGTTGTAAAGTCTATATCGCGTTTCCCCGGCTTATGCTGGGTCATTCGTACATAGATTACGATGAATGCCGGATGCGTCCGGCTTTTTTTGCGGTGCATCCAAAACATGCTTATATGATATAGGAAAGGTACCAGCAAAAATGGAAATCGCCATCTACGCCGTCGTCGCCGTCGTCTGCCTCGCCGTAGGTTTTGTGGTCTCCCGTGTCATCTCCGGCGGTAACGCAAAGAATGCCATGGCAGAGGCCGAGCGCAAGCTCGCCGATGCCGAGAAGTCCGCCGAAAACATCCGACGCGAAGCCACCATCGAGGCAAAGGACGAGGCTCTCAGAATCAAGCAGCAGGCAGAGGAGGAAGCTCGTAAGCAAAACGAGGAAGTGCGTCAGCAGACCAAGGACATGCAAGCTCGCTCCGAACGCCTCGAACAACGCGAGAACTCGCTCGATAAGCGCAGCTCCGGACTCGACAAGCGCGAGCAGCAGCTCAATAGCTTGCAATCACGCACCGAGAGCCTGAACAAGAAGCTCGAGACCAAGCTCGACGAGGCCGAGCGCCGTCTACTTGATGTCGCCTCCCTCACGAAGGACGAGGCTCGTGACATCGTCCTCGAGGAGATTCGCGATGATTGCACGGCTGAGGCTGCCGGCATCATTCGTGATATCGAGGCGCGCACCAAGGCTGAGGCCAATCGCAAGTCGCGTGAGATCCTCTCGGTCGCCATCCAGCGCATGGCTGCCGATTACACGGCCGAGCGCACCGTCACTTCCGTCCAGATTCCCTCTGATGACATCAAGGGCCGCATCATCGGTCGCGAGGGCCGCAACATCCGCTCCTTCGAGCAGATTACAGGTGTTAACCTCATCATCGACGACACGCCCGAGACTGTTACGCTTTCGTGCTTCGATCCGGTTCGCCGTGAGACTGCGCGCATCACGCTCGAGAATCTCATCGCCGACGGACGCATTCATCCGGCTCGTGTCGAGGAGATGTTCGAGAAGGCGACGCGTTACGTTGACCAGCAGGTCCAGGAGGCCGGTGAGCAGGCAACCTTCGACATGGGCATCCACGACTTGCATCCTGACATCGTCAAGACGCTCGGTCGCCTCAAGTACCGCACCTCGTACGGCCAGAACGTCCTGCAGCATTCCCTCGAGGTCGCGACGCTTTCCGGTGCCATCGCAAGTGAACTCGGTCTTGATCCCATTGTTGCCAAGCGTGCGGGTCTGCTTCATGACCTTGGTAAGGCCGTCGATCATGAGGTCGAAGGTTCGCATGCTGTCATCGGTGCCGATTTGGCGCGTCGCTACGGAGAGAATCCCGCTATCGTACATGCCATCGAGGCACATCATGCCGATGTCGAGCCCTCTACCGTGCTTGCCGTCATCATCCAGGCGGCTGATGCCGTGAGCGCCGCCCGTCCTGGTGCGCGTCGCGAGAGCTACGAAAACTACATCAAGCGTCTCGAAAAGCTCGAGGAGATCGCTAACTCACACGAGGGTGTCGAGCGTACCTACGCCATGCAGGCCGGACGTGAGGTTCGCGTCATGGTACAGCCCGACTCCATCGACGATGCCAAATCGACCGTGCTCGCACATGATATTGCCAAGCAGATCGAGGACGAGATGCAGTATCCTGGCCAGATTCACGTCGTCGTCATCCGCGAGTCCCGTTCCGAGGCGCTTGCCAAATAGCGTACTCACAATTGCACGAACCAAATGGGCCATGGAGCGCGTGCTTCGTGGCCCATCATGTATGTGGAGGTCCCATGTTAGACGATGATCTGGTCGGCTTCGTAATGTCAGTATCAGGCGACGATCATCTAGCCGTCGAGGAGAGCCTCGGCGATGGTTTTGTGCGTCTCAAGACTGCCGAGGCGGAACGTCGTCAGGCAAAGCATGACATTCGCTGCGTCGAGGACATCGTCATCGAGATGTTGCGAAACGCACGTGATGCGCATGCGACTAGCATCTACCTTGCCACAAGCCGTGAGCAAAACATCAAGACGCTTGTTTTCATTGACGATGGCGATGGTATTCCACCCGAGATGCATGAGCGCATTTTCGAGCCACGCGTTACCTCGAAGCTCGAGACCATGGTCATGGACAAGTGGGGTGTGCATGGACGTGGTATGGCACTGTATTCGATCAAGGCCAACACCGACGAAGCGCAAGTCGTCGTCTCAGGGCAAGAGCTGGGTTCTTCTCTTGTTGCGCGCGTAGACCTTGATGAACTCGCCGAGAAGACTGATCAGTCATCGATGCCCGTCATCGCGAAAGACGATGACGGGGAGCTTGTCGTCGTATCAGGACCTCATAACCTCAACCGTACAGTGATCGAGTTCGCCTTGGATAATATGGGTGCGCTCGACGTGTTCGTCGGCTCTCCCGCGGAAATCGCCGCGACGCTCGTGGAACGTGGCCGATCACGCCTCAGCGATGCACAGCTTCTCTTCTGCGATGACATCCATAGCCTGCCCGTTTCTTTTCGTCCCGCTGTGGCGGGAGATGCCGCTGAACTCGTTGAAGTGTGTGCGGAGCTTGGTCTCGATATGTCGGAACGCACGGCTCACCGCATCCTTTCCGGTCAGATCAAAGCTAGCAGGCCGCTGCTTGATACGCTTATCGATCAGCAACGTACGGTGTGCTCGCACGAGCGTGAGCTCGACTTGTACCAGGACAGGCGTGGTCTGAAGCTCTCTGATGACGATCGTGCATCGTTTTCGCGTGCACTCGAGGGCGCCTTTGCCACGTTGGCGCAACGATATTACATTGAACTGTCCGACGAGCCTATAATTCGCGTTGGCAAGGATGCAATTACCGTCAAGTTTCCCTTTGACAAGGAGCTGTAGTCCATGAGCACCGAGAAAGAGCAGTACGATCTGTGGTTGGAACACGTGACGGCTGAGGAGGCCACGCAGCTTCGCGAACAAGCGGAGTCAATCGAGGAGCTTCACGACGCCTTCTATCGTGAGCTCGCGTTCGGTACGGCCGGATTGCGTGGCATCATTGGACTTGGCCCCAATCGCATGAACACGTATACCGTCGGCAAGGCCACGCAGGGGCTCGCAAACTACCTCAACGCGCATTACGACAACCCGAGCGTCGCCATTGCGCGCGATAGCCGCAACGGAGGAGACGAGTTCGTGCGTGCCGCCGCAAGCGTGCTCGCGGCCAATGGCATCGTCGCCTACGTGTATCGTGCCATTCAGCCCACACCGGTGCTTTCCTTTACCGTGCGTGAGCTTGATTGCAGCGCCGGTATCAATGTGACAGCAAGTCATAATCCGGCTGCCTACAACGGTTACAAGGTTTACGGCGCAGATGGTTGTCAGATTGCATCACAGGCCGCCGTTGAGATTCAGGCGAATATCGACGGACTCGACTTCTTCGATGACGTCAAACGTATGGACTTCGACGAGGCGCTTACGGCGGGTCTGGTCAAATGGGTCGATGACGCCGTCATTGACCGTTTCCTCGACGAAGTCGCCGCACAGTCCGTCAAGCCGTGTGACGCCCAAGCCACGCATAAGCTGCGCATAGTGTACACGCCACTCAACGGCACCGGGCTCGAATGCGTGACTCGCATCCTGAAGCGCATCGGTCTTGATGATGTAAGCGTCGTCGACGAGCAAAGAGATCCGGATGGTAACTTCACGACCTGCCCGTACCCCAATCCGGAAGACCGTGCTGCGCTCGAACTGGGTCTCAGACTGTGCGAGACCGTGCAGCCCGATATACTGCTCGCTACTGATCCGGACGCCGACCGTGTGG
The DNA here is from genome assembly GCA_964388185.1 of uncultured Coriobacteriaceae bacterium. GTDB lineage: Bacteria > Actinomycetota > Coriobacteriia > Coriobacteriales > QAMH01 > QAMH01. Next base: position 1,003 of record CAYLYJ010000023.1, on the reverse strand, counting down.
GCATCGCTGTCTTACATGATGGCGCATATGAGCTTCTGACTGGCAACGAAGTTGGCGTGTTACTTATTGACTACATTGCCAAGCGCCTCGGCGAGCGGGGAGTGGACCTTTCTTCGAAGCTTGTCATCACGACGATTGTCTCGACGCTCATGCCCGATGCACAGGCTGCCTACTACGGGTTCGAGCTCAGGCGTGTATTGACCGGTTTCAAGTACATTGGCGGGCAGATCGCCATGCTCGGCGACGATCACGCTGACGAGTTCATGTTCGGTTTTGAGGAATCATACGGCTACATGTCCGGCACCTACGTACGCGACAAGGATGCGATCAGTGCCTCCATGCTCATTTGCGAGATGGCGCAAATGTACAAGAACGATGGTGTCGATCTGATTGAAGCAATGGAATCACTTTACGAACGCTACGGCTATTATCTGAATCGAACTATCAACATGTCCTATCCTGGCAGCTCCGGGGCCGACAAGATGAGCGCAATTATGGAGGGCTTGCGCACAAATCCTCCACAAGAACTCGCAGGTTTGCCCGTCATGAGTATCTTGGACTATGCAGATGGCGCTCCCATGACCAAGATAAACGGAAATCCTGACGAGCATCAGACGCTTCCAGAGGCAAACGTCGTTTCCTTTGATTTAGGTGATGGAGTACGTGTCATCATACGCCCAAGTGGTACCGAACCGAAGATCAAGGCGTATGTCTTCAGCAAAGCTGATACCCGTGACCAGGCAGAACAGCTTCTTTCTCGGCTTTCTGACGCCGCCAAAGACCTTCTGGACTGAGGGATTTTCACACATACAATGGGCTCCTGGCTCGAAATGGGAGAGATATATACATTCGTCATAATTCATCTAAATGACTAGGATAAAATTACTCGAAAAATCATTCGATTTTCTGGTCACTTATTTCTGCAATCCTAGTCATTCTCGTCTCTCGTATGGTTTATAATCCTCTCGCTGAAAGCTCAAACACTGTACTAATGAAGAACACA
>CAYLYJ010000022.1:0-19164 GCA_964388185.1 uncultured Coriobacteriaceae bacterium | reverse complement strand
CAACGGCAGAGCCCTCGGCTGTTAACCGAGTTGTTGTAGGTTCGAATCCTACCCGGGGAGCCAGTAAACTCCAGGGCCGCATCTCGCGGCCCTGCTCATACGGGCGTATAGCGCAGCGGGAGCGCACTTCCTTCACACGGAAGGGGCCACAGGTTCGAACCCTGTTACGCCCACCATGAAAGCCAAAAGCCAGGCACATTTTCCGCCTGGCTTTTTAATTGCCGGAACTCGCGTAGAATAGACCACCATGATTCTCAACGTCGACAAGGTCACCAAGTCTTTTGGCACGCGCGTGCTGTTCTCGAACGTCTCGTTTCGCATCAACGAGCGTGACCGCTATGCGCTCGTCGGTCCCAACGGCGCTGGCAAGACGACGCTCATGAATATCATCGCCGGCCTTGAATCAGCCGATGAGGGGCAGGTCGTCTTCGCACGTGACGCCCATCCGGGATACCTCGAGCAGGAGTCCATCGAGATGGAGGGCCTGAGCGTGCTCGAGGAGGTCATGACGAGCGTTGCCGATGTCGCCGAGATGGGAAAGCGCCTCGAGGCCCTCGAGCGTGAGATGGAAGGTGCCGACGAATCCCGTGCCGAAGACCTTCTCGCGGAATACGGGCGTCTGCGCACGCGCTTCGAGGCCAGGGATGGCTACAACATCGAGTCACAGGCACGTCGCGTTCTCTTCGGCCTTGGTTTCCACGAGGAGGATATGGAGCGCTCGACCGACGAGTTCTCCGGCGGCTGGCAGATGCGCATCGCGCTCTCCAAACTGCTGCTGCGCGCCCCGGAAATCCTCCTGCTCGACGAGCCCACCAACCACCTCGATCTCGAGAGCGTGCGTTGGCTCGAGAACTTCCTCAAGAGCTATCGCGGCGCCGTGCTCGTCGTGAGCCACGACCGCGCCTTCATGAACGGCATGGTCGACCATGTCGCCGAGATAGCCAATGGCAAGCTCGACATCTACACGGGCAATTACGATGCCTATCTCGTCCAGCGCGATGAAGCCCGTGCGCGCCTTCTCGCGATGAAGGAAGCCCAGGACAAGGAAATTGCCCACATGGAGGCCTTTGTCGAGAAGTTCCGCTACAAGGCGACCAAGGCAAAGCAGGTGCAAGATCGCGTCAAGAAGCTCGAGCGTATCGAGCGTATCGAGATTCCCGAGGAAAAGAAGAAGGTACATTTCGCCTTTCCCCAGCCTGCGCGCACGGGTGATAACGTCGTGCATATCGAGGGAGTCTCGAAGTCATTTGACGAAAAGCGCGTCTACGAGAACCTCGACCTCGATATCTGGCGTGGTGACAAGATCGCGCTTGTCGGTCCTAATGGCTCGGGCAAGTCGACGCTGCTCAAGATGATCGCCGGCGAGCTCTCGCATGATGCGGGCTCGATCGAGTATGGCGCTCACGTCGAGCTCTCGTATTTCGCCCAACATCAGCTCGAGGAGCTCAACCTGCGCAATACCGTCTTTGCCGAACTCGATCACGCCGCTCCCGGCTGGACGCAGACGCAAGTTCGCTCCTTGCTCGGTGCCTTCCTCTTCAAGGGCGATGATGTCGATAAGAAGGTAAGCGTGCTCTCCGGTGGCGAGAAGGCGCGCCTTGCGCTCGCCAAGATGCTCGTTTCTCCTGCGCCGCTGCTGTGCCTCGACGAGCCCACCAATCATCTGGATATCTCGAGCGTTGACATCCTCGAACAGGCCTTGCAGAGCTTCGATGGGACCATCGTTCTCATCAGCCATGATAGGCATCTCATTCGCTCCTTTGCCAATCGCATCATCTACATCGATGGCGGTGTGGTGACCGACTATCCCGGTGACTACGATTACTTCCTCTACAAGTCCGGGCAAGTCGACATCAACGGCAATGCCGTCGAGGCGACCGAGGATGCGAGTGGCAGGAAGCTCTCTGCGCGTGACAAGACGATGGACGCCAAACCGCAAGCCGATGAGCATCGCAAGCCGCGCCGTACGGTTACGGTGAGCTCAAAGGGCTCTGCTCCCAAGACGAAGGAGCAAAAGCGCGCCGAGGCCGAGGCGCGCAACCGCGTGTATCGCAAGCTCAAGGACGAGCGCAAGCGCGTGGCCGAGCTCGAGAAGCAGATGGAAGTCGACGACGAGCGCCATGAGGCCCTCGTGACGCTCATGGCCGACGAGAACCTCTACGCTGACCAGGAACGTTTCGAGGCGGCGATGATCGAGTATAACGAGCTTAAGGCGCGCATGACGGCCAACGAGGCAGAGTGGCTCGAGCTTTCCGCTACCATAGAGCTCGAACTCAAGCAGATGGGGGAGGATGCATGAGCGGCGCAATGTTCGCACAGATAGTGCAGGTCGCCATCATGGTCGTGGCCTTCATTCCGGCTCTCGTCTTGCATGAGGTTGCCCATGGCTATGCCGCCTACAAGCTCGGAGACCCGACGGCCAAGAACGCCGGGCGTCTCTCGCTCAATCCGCTCAAGCACATCGATCCCTTCGGCACCGTCATCTTGCCGGCTTGCCTCATCGCCATGTCGGTGCTCGGTGGAGGTGGTGGCATGCTCTTCGGCTATGCCAAGCCGGTCCCCTATAATCCACGCTACTTCAAAAACCTGCGCAAAGGCGAACTCATCGTCGGCCTCGTGGGTCCGGCGACCAACCTCGTGCTGAGTCTCGTTGGCGCTGCCATTGCCTGGGGAGGCATCTATCTCTATCAGATGCCCGCGCTTCCCGCGGCAGTGGGTTTCTATGTCTGGTACTTCGGTACCTACTTCTGCACGATCAACCTCTGCCTCGCGTTTTTCAATCTCATTCCCATCCCGCCGCTTGACGGCAGCTCGATTATTGCGGCGTTCCTGAGCGACAAGGCGTTGCGTACCTATTACAAGGTGCAACAGTATTCGATGTTCTTCTTCCTGCTCGTCATCCTCGTGCTGCCGTATTTCCTGCACGTCAACGTATTCGGCATATATCTCGATGCGACAGCGGGAAACATTGCACGTTTCCTGTTGCCTGTCTAGCTAGCGCGCGTGCAGATGCGAGGCCCACAGACCGTGATGCCCAAGAACCGCGACACCCTCATTCTCACGCTTGCCGCGGCGGCCTTCTTCGTCGTATCCATCATTGTGCGCTTTCTCCTTGCCGACTTCCCCAAGGGAGTCGGTGTGCTTCCCGACGAGATTCGGTACATCAACCTCGCCTCGAGCCTTCTAAACGAGGGACAGCTCATCGAGCGGGGTGGCTTTTCGAGCTTCCAGAAGATTCTCTATCCGCTCAGCTTGCTTCCTGCCTATCTTGCCGATGATCCGCAAATGCGCGTGACGCTCATTGCGCTGCTCAATAGCATTTACGTTTCTTCGGCCGTCTTTCCGGCCCTTCTCATCGCGCGTAGGCTCTTTGCCACCAAGGTTTCGGTCGCCATCTGCTTGCTCTTTACCGTGATCATGCCCGATATGTGCTATTCGATGACCTTCTTGAGCGAATGCATCTACTTGCCGCTCGTGCTCTGGCTCGTCGCATGCTGTCTGCGTGCCCTCGAGGCGCGGGGGAGGGCGGGATATGTCTGGTGCGCCGTCGCAGGTCTCCTATGCTACGTCACGTACCTTGCCAAGGAGGTGGCGCTCGGCTTTGCCCTCGCCTTCGTCGTGATGATGATCGTGCGGATTTGCCGCCCTATGCGATATGCAGACGCGAATTCGGACTTGCCCTCGCACCCGACCCATCCTTCGCGCGATGCCGCTGCGGAACTCGCGTGCCTGCGGCACGCTCAGACAGTCCTCGCAAGACCGCATCACGCTCAATGCGGGTCTGCTCGAGATGTCCGAATTCACGCCTGCATATCGCTGGCTTGCTTCTTTGCGGCATTTGCGATTCTCTTTCTCATCCTCAAGCTCACGCTCTTCTCGGGGCTCCTCAACTCGTACAACCAGACCGACCCGTCCGTGCTGCTCAATCCCTACACGCTGCTCTTCTCCCTTTATGCGTTCTTGAGTGACACGACGCATTTCGTCATCGCGCTTGCCTTCTTCCCACTCGTCCTTCCCGCGCTCACCTGGCCTCGTCTGACGAGGTGCGAACGCGAGCTCTATCTGTTCTGCCTGCTTGCCTTCGTCTTCATCCTCCTCATCGTCATCTATACCATTTCGATTCGCGAAGACCTCGGTCATGTGGGCATTCGTCCGCACGTACGCTACGTCGCGCCCATCTTCTTGCCGTTACTTTTCCTGACTATCAAGCAGATCGTGCGCGGCGATGGGGTCGCCATCATGCGAAGTCCCGTTTCCTTTGCGGGTGCCATAGCGGCGACGGTCGTGGGCTGCCTGCTCATCATCTTCATGCTCGGTATCGGCGACTATTCGCAGGGCTTCGATAGCGCGCAGTTTCATAGCCTGCGCCTTCTGGCTGAGCAGTTGCCGGGTCTGCCTATTGACCCGAATGCCGACCTGTCCGCAAGGTCGGGCGGCAAGGACATCTATCATGGGGAGTTTCTCGACATCAGTCCGGGCATATGGCTTTCCAAGGCGCTCGTTTGCGCGTACCTCGTCTTCGGGATGTGGGCATTTGCCTCGAGGAAGCATCCCAAGTTCGTCCTTGCGGTACCCATCCTCATTGCGGTTGCGATGATTGCGAACAACGTCGGTGCCTATCAGTACAATAATGCCGTGTATCGCATCGACGATGAGGAGGCTGCCGAGATGTGCGCACTCGAACGCCTTGTCGATGGATTGCCCGAGGGCGAGCAGGTTCTCGTCGTCGTCGATGATGAGAACTCGGCCTTCAACAACCACACGGACGTCTATGTTGATAACAGCCGTCTCAACTGCACCTACATACGCGAGGAGCAGTTGCGCTCCACGCTCGAGCAGGGGCCTGTCGACCACCGTCAATTGCTGCTGGCAAGTGGGCAGACGATGGGTGACAACATCTTTGGCGTCAATGGCCGTGTCTGCGACGACACGGCGGGGATCACCTACGTCGTGGCGCCAAGGTCTCAAAGGCTCAACTTTGCCAATGGCGTGGCCACCGATGTGACGCCAGATGGCATCGAGAGCGTCATCGTGTATCGTCTTGCCTTCGACGTGCCCGTGCTTCTCGCCCCTACGGCAATTCAATCCTCGTCATCACGGTAATCCGCGCTCTGCGCTAGAATACCGTCTCGACCATATTCGCCAATCGGGAGCTTAAACGTGTCATATCGCGTCCGCATAGATGCCTATCAGGGACCTTTTGACCTGCTGCTCACGCTTGTCTCGCGCCAGAAGATCGATATCGGCGCCATCTCGATCGCCGATATCACGGATCAGTATCTTGCCGAGGTCGAACGCATGAAGGACCTCGACCTCGACATTGCGAGTGACTTCCTTGTCGTGGCGGCCACGCTCCTGCAGATCAAGGCATCCTCGCTTCTGCCCAAGGATGCAATCGAGGAAATCGAACTCGATGACGAACTCGCGAACCTTACTCCCGAGCAGACACGCGACATCCTCGTCGAGCGCCTTGTCATGTACAAGCAATTCAAGAACGCGGCGGCAGCTCTGGGCGCGCGTATGGAAAACGAGGCCAAGATGCATCCGCGCCAGGCGGGTCTTGACGAGCAGTTCCTCGGTCTCATGCCCGATTATCTCAAGGGTATTACCCTGCACGGTCTTGCCGTCATGTGCGCTGATATCGCCGCTCGTCGCGACACCTTCTTGCTCGAGGCCGAGCATATCGCTGCCGTGCCCATCTCGATGGAAAAGCATGTCGAGGGCATATACCGTTCGATGCGACGTCGCGAGAGCTGCACCTTCGAACAGCTTGTCGGTCCCACGCCCACACCCGAGCTCATCGTCGTGACCTTTCTCGCGATTCTCGAGCTCTATAAGCGCGGCGTCATCAAGATCTACCAGGATGTTGCCTTCGACGACATACAACTCAACATCGAACCCGACGCTCCCGAGATTACCGACTTTTCGGTTCCGGATTGGGGCATGCCCGACGATCCCTCGCTCGAGCAACTTGACGAAGACGCAAAACCAGACAAATCCCCTGCGGATTTGCCTGGTTCTTCTGCAGAGGAGTAGACATGGCACGTGACGAGCGATACGCGGATTTGATGAGCGCGGCCGAGGCGCTGCTGTTCGTATCGGATGAGCCGGTGAGCGCAGCGCGTCTCGCCGAGATTCTCGGCAAGACGCCCATCGAGGTCGATGAGGCACTTGCTGCGCTCGCAGCAGAATACATGGACGAGAATCGCGGCATACAGCTACGCGAGGTCGCGGGCGGCTGGCGATTCTACACGCATCCTGCCTACAATGAGTTCATCGAGCGCTATGTCATCTCGTGGGACACGCATCGCATGTCGCAAGCAGCCCTCGAGGCCCTTGCCGTCATTGCCTATCATCAGCCCGTGACGCGCGCGACCGTCAACGCCATTCGCGGCGTCAATTCCGAAAGCGTCGTCTCCTCGCTCGTCGAGAAGGGGCTCGTACGTGAGATGGGCCGTGACAAGCCGGGCGGTTCCATCCTCTACGGCACGACGCGCACCTTTCTCGAGCGATTCGGCCTCAAGAGCGTGCAGGATCTTCCGCCTCTTGAGGATTTCGCGCCTGACGAGGCGAGCCGCGAGCAGATTCGCGAACGCCTGAGCGGCGCGGGCAAGACCGATGACATGCGGCTCGAGCTTGACGATGACGAGGAAGAGCTCACGACGATTCAGGCCGGTTTTGCGGTCGAGGAAGTCGATCGTGGCGATGACGTGCGAGAAGACGATGCCGAAGGCGTTGCCGAGGTCATCGGCCAGTCCATGACCGAGAAGGTTGATGACTACCTTGGCGTAGATATCGAGGATGTCGACGGTATCCTCGACGCGTACTTCGGAGATGACGACGAAGCCGAATCTGATGAAGACAATGCCGACGACATGGACGATGACGAGCTAGACGATGAGTACGCAACCGATGAGGACGATCTCATCGACACGGCTGATCCCGAGGAAGAGGAAGCGTACGTCTATACCGATGACGAGGAACCCGACGAGGACGAACCCGACGACGAGCCTGACGATGACGATATCGAGTTGGTCGGGTAATCATGGCAGACGCAACGCCCGAACAACCGTTTCCGATGCGCCTGCAGAAGTTCCTCGCGCGCGCCGGTGTCGCGAGTCGCAGGGGGTCTGAAGATCTCATGACGGCTGGCCGCGTGAGCGTCAACGGTCGGGTCGTGACCGAGCTTGGCAGCAAGGTTGATCCCAAGGTCGATGTGGTCCGCGTTGATGGCCGTGAGGTGCACCTCGAAGACGGTTCCGTCTATCTCATGCTCTACAAGCCCAAGGGTTATCTGACGACGATGGATGATCCGCAAGGGCGCCCATGTGTCGCTCAGCTCGTGCCCACGAAACGCTATCCAGGTCTCTATCCCGTTGGCAGGCTCGACAAGGATACGACGGGGCTTTTGCTCTTCACGACCGACGGTGATATGGGCCAGCACCTCCTTCATCCGAAGCATCATGTCGACAAGACCTACCAGGCACATGTCGACGGAGTGCCCGATGAGGTCGATCTTGCGCGCCTGAGCGGTGGCATCATGCTCGATGATGGCCTCACCGCCCGTGCGCAGGTGCATCTTGTCGCCGAACGTCCCGATGGCAGTTCCGATATCGAGCTCGTCATCCACGAGGGCAGAAAGCGCCAAGTCAAGCGCATGTGCTCGGCTGTCCACCATCCGGTGCTCGATCTGCATAGAAGTAGCTTCGGTCCGCTCGAACTCGTCGATGTCGACGAGGGGTCGTGGAGATTGCTGACCGAAGACGAGGTTTCGAGCCTGCGCGAAGTCGCAGGACTCTAGGATGAAGGGTGTCGTCGTGACGCGCGAGAAAGAAGCTGCTACTCCCAACCCGCTTGCAACGACACGTGATGACGGCGTGCCTCGCGTGCTTCTCATGCGACATGCCCAGACGCATGCGAATGCGCGGGGATTCTTCCTTGGCAGGCGAGACGAAGGCGTGACCAAGCTCGGCGAGGAGCAATCGCGTCGCGCGGTTGCCGGTCTTGTCGCCTGGCGTCCTGATCGCATCATCTGCTCTCCGCTCAAGCGTTGCAAGACGCTGATTGCCGAGCAAGCGGCAGCCGAGCTTGGCATCGAGGCTCAGGTTGACGAGCGCCTCGTCGAGTTTGACTTCGGGCCCATCGAGGGTATGAGCTTTGACGATGTCATCGAACGTGACCTGCCGTTTCCGTGGGGTCCGCGCGCCGCGGCATGGCCGCCGGACGGAGGAGGGGAGAGCTTCGATGGCTTTCTCGCCCGCATCAGAAGCGCGAGTGACGATATCGAGCGTCTCGAGGGTCGCACGGCCGTCGTCGTGCATGGTGGCGTCATCCGGGGCTTCATGGGCAACTGGCTCAGCATGGGAACCGACGAGATCAATCATCTCATTGTGCGCAATGTCGATGGTTTCGTCTTCAGGGTACGCCCTGGCTTTGCCGAACTCGAATCCTACGGTATCCATCCCGAGGATTTGGGCAATTACTAACCGCACGTTTTCCAGATGGTGTACCATCTTGCAGACATTTTCGAGAGAAAGGCAGCTCCAACATGCCAAATGAAGGCAGCTTTGAGGCGGCGAAGCGCAAGAGCGATTTGATTCGCGCCGATTTCGATGTTAACCCCGGCAAGTACCGTATGCTCACGGGGGACCGTCCCACGGGCCGTCTGCACCTAGGTCATTACTTCGGTACGCTCAAAGGGCGCGTCGATCTCCAGAACCGTGGTATACACACGAACATCGTCATCGCCGACTATCAGGTGATCACCGATCGTGACACGACAGATAACATCGCCGACAATGTCTACAACATCGTGATTGACTACCTGGCCTGCGGCATCGACCCTGCCAAGACGATGATCTTCACGCATTCGTCGGTACCTGCGCTCAATCAGCTCATGCTGCCCTTCCTCTCGCTCGTGAGCGAGTCCGAGCTCGAGCGCAATCCCACGGTCAAGGCCGAGCAGGAGGCATCCGGTCATGCCCTCACTGGTCTGCTTTTGACCTATCCGGTGCACCAGGCATGCGACATCCTCTTCTGCAAGGGAAACGTCGTTCCCGTCGGCAAGGACCAGCTACCTCACATCGAGCTCACGCGCACCATCGCGCGTCGCTTTAACGAGCGCTATGCCCCGGTCTTTCCCGAACCCGAGGGCGTGCTCTCCGACGTCATCGAGGTGCCTGGCCTTGATGGCCGCAAGATGTCCAAGAGCTACAAGAACGGCATCTCGCTGTGCATGTCGGCTGATGAGACCGCCAAGATCATCAAGAAGTCCCCGACGGATTCCGATCGCAACATCACCTTCGACCGTGAGAATCGCCCCGGCGTCTCTGCACTGCTCACTACCGCCGCGCTGTGCTCGGGTCGCACCGAGACCGACATCGCCGCCGAAATTGGCGATGGTGGCGGTGGCATGCTCAAGGCCTTCGTTACCGAGGCGGTCAACGAGTACTTTGCGCCCATTCGTGCACGTCGTGAAGAGCTCGCGCAGGACATGGATTACGTCAAGGATGTCCTTCACGAGGGCAATCGCCAGGCCAATGAGGTGGCAAATGCAACGCTTGCCGAGGTGAACGAGGCGATGGGAATGGTCTACTAGTTCGCATCTGCGCACATATAGTAGAATGACCTGTCTATGAAACAGCTGATGAACACTCGAATCGCGTGCCTCGTTTTCGCGTGCGCCTGCGCCTGCGCTCTGCTCGCCGCTGGGCTCGTCGGATGCAGCTCCTCGACCTCTGATACGCAGAAGTACGATTCCGACGAGACGCTCGTGAGCGCTCCCGTCGAGGAGATTGATTACTCTGAGGGCATTCATCATGCCGAGCTCATCTTTGAGGGGTACGAATCCTCGCCGTTGGCCATCGAGGTGTATTCTCATTCCGCACCTATTACGGCCGAGAAGTTCTGTCGCCTGGTTGACAGTGGCTTTTATAACGGCAAACCGGTCTTCTGGATCTTGAACGAGATGTACCTGCGCGTCGGCAATACCCAGCAGGATAACGATTACCTCATCACCGGCGAGTACGATGAATCCGAAATCAAAAACTCCAATTCGCTCAAGCGCGGCATCATCGCCATGAATCGTGCGGCTGACGGTCAGCAAAGCGATTCCTCGAGCCTCATCATTTTCATGAGCGATCTCTCCTTTCTCGATGGCAAGTACGCCGGCTTCGCGAAGATCGTTGAGAACTACGAGGTCATCCAGGAAATTGCCAAGCGTACGACCGAGGGCGACGAGCAGCTCCGCATCACCGTCGACGAAAACGGCAGAATCATCGACGAGGCCCAGTATCCTCATATCAAGACGATAACCATGATCGATTAGGAAATGACATGAAGAAACTCACCCGCGTCCTCGCGCTGACTGCCCTTTGCGCCCTGCTCTGCTGCATGCTTGCCGCGTGTGGAGCCTCTTCCAGTGCATCCAAGAGCACCGATCCCAATACCGTGGTGACCAAGGCATCCGGAAAGTACGCGTCTGGTACGCATCACGCCGTCGTCAAGGTCGAGGGCTACGATCCGTTCACCATCGAGCTCTATGCCGATTCTGCTCCCGTGACAGTCGCGAACTTCTGCGATCTTGCCGAGAACGGCTATTACGATGGGCTCAAGTTCTATCGCATCGTCGAGGGCTTCTGTCTGCAAGGCGGAACGAAGGGCAATAGCTCGGCGGGAAATGATTCGTCGCTGCCACCCATCATCGGCGAGTTCTATCAAAACGATGTCGAGAATCCCCTTGCCGACGATTTCAAGCGTGGTACCGTGGCCATGGCACGTACCGGTATCTACAACAGTGCCAAGACGACCTTCTTCATCACGCTTGCCACGACCGAGAACGTCTCGCTGAGCCTTGATGGCCAGTACGCTGCTTTTGGCATGATCGATGACGCAGGCATGCAGACGGTCGATGCGATCGTGAAGGATCACCTCAAATACGCGACGGGAGAAATGGGCGCGATAAACAATCCCAAGGACATGCCCGTCATCGAGTACATCACCATTCGGGATTAGGTTTTTGAGGATAGGAAACCATGGCAATTCCGTTCAAGAAAGTTGTCATCATCGGCGTTGGCCTCATCGGAGGCTCCATTGCCGCGGCTATGAAGGAGCTTGATGACGCGCCTAGCGTCATCGGCATCGGGCGCCATGCCGAACCGCTCGAGAAAGCTCGGCAACAAGGTGCACTCGACGAATATGCCCTTGTCGATGATCCACGTGTCGACGAATGGTTTTCAAGTGGCGAATGTGACCTTGTCATTATCGCCACACCCGTGCACGCGGCACGCGAATGGTTCGCGCGCCTCGAAGCCGATGGCTACGATGGCATCATCACCGACGTCGCTTCGACCAAGGCGGTCATCACCGGATATTCCGATGAAGTGCTCTCGCGTCCTGACCTCTACCTTCCCGGGCACCCGATGGCTGGCTCGGAGGCTAATGGTTTCGGTGCCGCACGCGCCGATCTCTTCCAGGGTGCCTACTGGATTTTGTGTCCGCAAGGCGAGGATCAAGACGAGGTTTTCCTCAAGCTCTACGAGACTTTCAGCGCGCTTGGTGCACGTATCATTTCCATCAGTCGCGACCAGCATGACAGCGCTATCGCCATCGTGAGTCACGTGCCGCACATGGTCGCCTCCTCGCTTGTCGAGCTTGCGGGTAATCACGTTGACGAGCGCAAGGAGCTCTTGCGACTGGCAGCTGGCGGCTTCAAGGATTCCACGCGCATCGCCGCTGGTTCTCCTGAGCTCTGGTGTGGCATCGCGCTCGACAACAGCGAAGCGCTTTCCGCTGGTCTGCACGAGGTTGGCGAGATCATCGCGCGCTTCGAGACGGCCATTCGCGAAGGTGATGCCGAAACGCTCACGACCATGCTCGAGGATAGCGCGCGTCTGCGCCGCAGTCTGCCTGCCAAGTGGATTCCCGATTCCGCCAAGCTCACGCAGGTTCGCATCCCCATGACAGACCATCCGGGCATCATCGCCGAGGTGACAGGCATGGCCGGACATGCCGCCTGCAACATACAGTCAATCGAGATAGATCACATCAACGAGGATACCGCCGTGCTCGAGCTCATCCTCACCGACGAGGGCGATATGGGTCGCTTCGGCGGCGAGCTCATCACGAAAGGCTACGACTTCTCGATTAGAAGCCTCGAAGAGGAGCTCTAGGTATGCCCTTCGTCGGCTCCGTTCGCGTTCCTTCCGATAAATCCATCTCGCATCGCGCCGTTCTCTTTGCCGGCCTCGCACAGGGCGTTTCGCATCTTGAAGGCGTGCTGCCGAGCGCCGATGTGCATGCGACAATTCGCGCGATGCAGGCGCTCGGCGCGTGCGTTGACTTTGAGGCTGGCCCGCACGGCCTGTTGGGTGAAGTCGAGGGCATCGGATGTGCAAAAGGGTCATGTGCAAAAGGGTCAGGCCCTTTTGCACATGACCCTTTTGCACGTTCTCTCGTTATCGACTGTGGTAACTCCGGCACGACGGCACGTCTGCTCATGGGCGTGCTTGCGGGCCTCGGCATGGACGCGATTCTCGTCGGTGACGCATCGCTGAGCGCGCGTCCTATGCGACGCGTCATGGAACCTCTCTCCGAGCTCGGTGCGAGTTTCGAGAGCGATGGAGGGCATCTGCCCGTGCATGTCATCCCCGCAGGTCCTCTGCACGCAGCCCACATCATGACGAAGCAGGCATCGGCACAGGTCAAATCTGCTATCTTGCTTGCCGGTATGCGGGCACATGGCATCACGTCCGTGACAGAGCCTTCCAAGAGCCGCGATCACACCGAGCTGCTCTTGCCTGCCTTCGGAGTCGCCGTTCAAGTTGATGGTCTCACCGCGTGCGTGGAGGGTCCCGCATGCATGCATGCGCACGACATGTCCATCCCCGGCGACCCTTCCTCGGCGGCCTTCGTCGCCGTTGCGGCTGCCCTGTGTCTTGGCTCTGATGTGACGATGAAACAGGTTGCGCTTAATCCGACGCGCAGCGGTGCGTTCGAGGTACTGCGTCGTATGGGCGTCCAGCTTTCTTACGAGGACGAGCGGATGGAGGGAAGCGAGCCGGTTGGCGACGTGCGCGTGACGTATGCGCCCGCACTTTGCGCGACGCACGTGGCACCGAGCGAGATTCCGACGCTCATCGACGAGATCCCCATTCTTGCCGTTGCGGCGGCCCTGGCATGTGGCGAGACGGTGTTCGAGTCGTGCGGCGAACTGCGTGTGAAAGAATGCGATCGCATGACGGCTATCATCGAGGGATTAGGTGCCTTTGGCGTCGAGGTTTTTGCCGATGACGATGACCTGCACATCGTGGGCACGGCAGGTTCGCTCGAGCGTATGCCGGCACACCTCTCGCTTCCCACACACGGTGACCATCGCCTCGCGATGACCTGGTATTTGGCGGGAGAGGTCTTCGGCGTCGATGTCGAGCTCGATGATCCCGATTGCGTGCGCGTGTCATGGCCCGATTTCTTCGCCGATATGGAGAGCCTGAAACGTTGAGATGATACACTAGCCTCATGTTCAGTGACTAAGGAGCTTACCTGTGATTATCGCCATCGATGGGCCCGCCGGTTCCGGCAAATCGACCATCGCCAAACAAGTCGCCCGCATACTCGGCTTCCACTATCTCGATACGGGTGCGATGTATCGTTGCATTGCCTGGTATGCTATCGAAAACGACATCGCGTTCGATGACGCCGCGGCGCTCGAGGCCGTGGCATGCGACATCCCCGTCGTCTTCTCGCATGAACCGGGAAGCCCCGTCGCTACGGGTGTCTCATTTGCCGGCGTGGATGTGACCGACGTGATACGCACACCGGCAGTCGACAAGGCGGTGAGTCCCGTCTCGGCCGTCCCCGAAGTGCGCAGTGCCCTCGTCGAACAGCAGCGTCGCATCGCTGCGCATGACGACATCGTCATGGAAGGTCGTGACATCGGCACGGTTGTCTTTCCGCACGCTGACCTCAAGATTTTTCTCACGGCAAGTCCCGAGGAGCGTGCACGTAGGCGTGCCTTGCAAAACACCGAGCGCGGCTTTGGTGTTACGGATCCGCAGGTCATACTCGCTGACCTTATTGCGCGTGACAAGGCTGACAGCACCCGTGCAACGTCACCGCTCAAGGCGGCGCCCGATGCTCGCGAGCTCGATACGACGGACATGAGCATTGACGAGGTGTGCGATGCGATCGTGAAGATGGCCCATGAGGTGTGCTCATGAAGTCGCTCGACGAGATATTCGACTCGGGCGTCTGGGTTCCCAAGGGCAAACCGCACAATTGGTTCATCTACGTGGCTGCCTATTTCATCCGTCCCATCCTCAAAGTGTGCTTTCGTTGGAAGATACGTGGCGTCGAGAATCTCGAGGCCATCGGTGACGAACCGGTCGTATATGTGTGCAATCACGTTTCGTACGCCGATCCCTGCGTGCATTGGTGTGCCTTTTATGGCAAGAGGCGCTTCTCGCGTATCTTGGCGCGCCATACCCTCTTCAAGCCCGTCCTTGCTCAGCTCATCGCGCGCGTGGGCGCGATTCCGGTCAATCCCGATTCAGCCGACCGCACGGCCGTCAAGCGCGCGGTTGCCTGTCTCAAGCGTGGCGAGAGCATCCTCATCTATCCCGAGGGGACGCGCATGAACAAGCCGACCAAGGTCTACCATCCGCATGCCGGTGCCGTGCTTATCGCCAACATGGGCCACGCGCGCATCGTGCCGATCGGCCTTGAGGGCACGGAGAAGATCATGCCCTACGGCAAACCCAAGTTCATCCGCTTTCCGCGTGTCTACCTCAACGTAGGCAAGCCTATCGATCCGCGTGACGAACGATTCGAGAGTCTTCCCAAGAAGGGGAGGGCCGATGCGATCATCGCTTCGATCATGGACGAGGTGTTTCGTCTGCGCGATACGGCACGTGGTTAGGAAACGCCATGAAAGTCATCGTTGAAATCGCTCAGAACGCGGGCGCGTGTTACGGGGTGAATCGTGCCCTCAAGATGGCGCGCGAAGCTGCCGATAATCCCAGTCCCGTGCATACGCTTGGCCCCCTCATTCATAACCCGCGCGTGGTCGAAGAACTTGCGGTACAAGGTGTTGCGGTTGCCGATACGCTCGACGAAGCAGGTGAGGGAACGCTCGTGCTCAGAAGTCACGGGACTGCTCCGCAAATCGTTGACGAGGCTACGCAACGTGGCTTTACGGTCGTGGACGCGACCTGCCCCTACGTTTCGAAAGTCCAACGCAAGGCACGTCAGCTCGCCGAGGCGGGTTATGCTGTCGTCATCATCGGCGAGCCTGGTCATGCGGAGGTCGAGGGGATACGTGCCTGGGGTGGCGAGGCAGTCGTCGCCGTCACCGATATTCCCGACAAGCTTCCCGACGATTTGCCATCCAAGGTGGGTGTCGTCATCCAGACGACGCAGAGTGCCGATCGCGTCGATGCGGTGCTCGATGCGTTGCGGGGTCGCGTCGATGAGCTGCGCGTCGAGGAGACAGTGTGCTTCGCGACCGAGGAACGCCAGGCTGCCGCCGCTGAGCTTTCCGCGCGCGTCGAGCTCATGATCGTCATCGGCGGACGCAATTCAGGCAACACGCGTCGTCTCTACGAGATATGCAAGGCACGTTGCGAGGCGACCTATCACATCGAGAGCGATGTCGAGATCGATCCATCGTGGCTTGACGGCGTCGAGCTCGTCGGCATCACGGCAGGCGCGAGTACGCCGCAAGAGCATATCGATGCGGTATGCGATCGCATTCGGGAGCTCGCGGGTGGGGTTGCGTGACGATGGCAGACGAGCAAGCTGAATCGAATACCTACGGCTCTCTCAAGGCTCAGGTGCATCCCCAACCTTGTCGTGCGCGTATCGCACGCATCGAACCGGGCTCTCCTGCTGATCGCGCGGGGCTTACGGCTGGCATGGTTATTACGCATGTCGAGGATGTGCCGTTGCGCGACCTCATCGAATGGCGCTGGCAGGCTGATGGCTACGATGTCGAGTTGGCACTCGAGGATGGACGCTTCGCGTACATCGAACGCGAGCTGGGGGAGGACTGGGGCATCGTTTTCGATGACTGCGTCTTTGATGGTGTCATCACCTGCCGCAATGCCTGCACCTTCTGCTTCATGTCCATGTTGCCGAAGGACATGCGTTCGACCTTGTACCTGCGCGATGATGATTACCGTCTCTCGTTTCTTCAGGGCAACTTCGTGACCCTCACCAACGTGAGTGATGAGGATCTCGAGCGCATCATCGACTGTCACCTCTCGCCTCTGCATGTGTCGTTGCATGCGGTAAGCCCGGACGTGCGCGAGACGCTCATGGGCAAGAACGCCGCGCGTGGCATGGAGGTGCTCGAGAAGCTGCTCGATGCCGGGCTCGAGGTACACGTGCAGGTCGTCGTCGTGCCTGGTGTAAACGATGCAGCCGAGCTCATGCGCACGCTCGCCTGGATCGAGCGTCATCCCGGCGTGCTCTCTGCGGGCTTCGTGCCGCTTGGCTATACGCGGTATCAAGAGCGCTTCACCTCATCGTTTTCGGATGATCCGGATGCGGCTGCTGCGGTCATCGAGCTCATACGCGAGTTTCAGGAGGATTCCGGCGTCGAACGTCGCAATCCGCGTTTGCAGATCGCCGATGAGTTCTACATCGATGCTGGTTATGACTTTCCTCCCGCCTTCATGTACGCGGGCTACCCGCAGTTCCAGGATGGCATCGGCATGATGCGCTCGTTCATCGACGAGTGGGAACGGAGCGCCGATTTGCTTGAGGGGACGGCCGCGCATTTGGAAGGCGGACCCGTGGCGTACATTGTCTGCGGAACGGCGTTCGCCCGCGTTCTGCGCCCCCTTCTCGAGAGTTCTCCGCTAGCCGGGCATCTCGAGGTGCTTGCCGTTGAAAACACGTTCTTCGGCGGAAATGTGGACGTAACCTGCCTGATTACGGGACATGACCTTCTCCCGGCGATACGCGCCGCGCGCCCCGAGGGAATCGTGTTGCTCGCGCGCGAGATGTTCAACCAGGACCTGCTCTTGCTCGACGATGTCCCGCTTGCTGATATCGAGACGGCATGCGATGCGACCGTGCGTCTGTGTACCTACGACCCCGCGGATATCCTCGAAGCCCTGATGCGGTAAGATACTGCTCGCAATCCTACGTAAAGAGGTTTTCATGAGTCTTCCGCTCGTTGCCGTGGTCGGTCGTCCGAATGTCGGAAAGTCCACGCTCATTAACCGCATAACCCAGACCGAAGACGCCATCGTGCACGAGATGCGCGGTGTGACGCGCGATCGTTCGTATCATCGTGCCGACTGGAACGGCGTCGATTTCATGATCATCGATACGGGTGGCATCGCCCTGGGCGACACGGACATGTTCCAGGGCTCCATCACGAGCCAGGCGCTCGTCGCCTGCGAGGAGTCCGACTGCATCATCTTCGTCGTCGATGGCCGCACGGGCGTGACGAGCGAGGACACCGACATCGCGCGCGTGCTGCTCAAGAGCAGGGTTCCCGTCGTGCTCGCCGTCAACAAGCTCGACAATCCCGACCGCGAAGACGAGGTGCTCTGGGAGTTCTACTCGCTCGGCCTGGGCGATCCCATGCCCATCTCGGCCTCGCACGGCCATGGTACGGGTGACCTGCTCGACGCCGTCGTGCGCGAGCTTCCCGAGGACGCGGGCGATGACCAGGACGAGGACGAGATCAGCGTCGCGATCATCGGCCGGCCCAATGCGGGCAAGTCATCGCTCACCAACCGCCTCGTCGGCGGCGAGCGCTCCATCGTGAGCGATGTCGCTGGCACGACGCGCGATGCGATCGACAGCGTCGTGGAACATGACGGCGTGCGCTACCGCATCGTGGACACGGCGGGCATCCGCCGCAAGTCCCAGATAGACGAGGATGTCGAGTACTACGGCTACGTGCGCTCCCTGCGTGCGATCGACCGTGCCGATGTCGTGCTCCTCATGATCGATGCGACACTCGGCCTGACCGATGCCGACCAGAAGGTCGCGGGCATGGCCGCCGAGCGCGGCTGCGCGATGGTCGTGCTCATCAACAAGTGGGACCTCATCGAAGATCCCGACAGGCGCGACGAGATTCGGGAGCTCGTGGGCGATCGCCTCGAGTTCGTCGGCTATGCGCCCGTCATCTCCATCTCGGCCAAAACCGGTCGCTCGGTGCATCGCATCTGGGATGCCATCGACACCGTCTATCAGAACTACTCGTGCCACATCCCGACAAACCAGCTCAACGCGCTGCTCACCCAGCTGCGCGACTTCGGCCACACCATCGTGAAGGGCAGCAAGCGCCTGCGCCTCAACTACGTGACGCAAGCCGCGACCCAGCCACCCGTGTTCACGTTCTTCGCGAACTTCCCCGAGATCATCGACGATACCTATCGTCGCTACCTCGAGAACCGCCTACGTGAGAACTTCGACTTGACCGGCACGCCCGTGCGCATCAAGTTCAAGAGGAAGAACTAGCCATGTCTCCTATCATCCTGCTCGACTTCGTCCTTGTCGCCGCCGTCTCCTTCCTGGTGGGAAGCGTTCCCTTCGGCGTGCTCATCGCCAAGGCGCTCTACCATTCCGACCCGCGCTCGGGTGGATCAAGATCCATCGGCGCGACGAACATGAGTCGGCTCTATGGTTGGAAGGCCTTCGTCATCACCTTTTTGGCCGATGCGAGCAAGGGAGCGCTCGCCGTCGTGTTCGCACGCATTGTCACCGGCTTCATGCCCTTTGATGCGGCCTGGCAGTTCGACCTGCTCATCGTGCTCGCTGTTCTCTTCTCCATCGTCGGCCATGTCTTCTGTCCTTGGCTCGGCTTCAAGGGAGGCAAGGGCATTTCCACGGGCTTTGGCTCCATACTCGTGGCCTATCCCTTCGTCGCGCTGTGTCTGCTCGCGACCTTTCTCGTTGTCGCGGGAATCAGCAAGCGTATCTCGGCGGGCTCCATCTGCGCGGCCATCAGCCTTCCCGTCTGGTCGTTTCTCTTCTACGGAAGCAATGTTCCGCTTCTCATCGTCAGCATCATCATTGCCATTGCCGTCGTCTTTGCGCATCGCAGCAACATCCAGCGCATGATGAATGGAACCGAGCCCAGGTTCTCCTTCAAATCCACCGGAGAGAAGACCGTCGTGAACGAAGAGGAGCTGGAAGAAGAACTCGAGG
>CAYLYJ010000021.1:0-19375 GCA_964388185.1 uncultured Coriobacteriaceae bacterium | reverse complement strand
GAGATGGTCGAGTACGCCAGCACGCGCTTGGCGTTGGACTGGCTGATGGCCGCCAATGCGCAGAACAGGAAGGTCGCGATGCCAACGGTCATCACGAGGAAGCCGGGCATGTTGAAGCCGAGACAGGGCGAGATCTTGATGAGCAAGAAGACACCTGCCTTGACCATGGTCGACGAATGCAGCAACGCCGACGTTGGCGTGGGCGCGACCATGGCGCCGAGCAACCAGCTCTGGAAGGGCATCTGTGCTGCCTTGGTGAACGCTGCGAGCGCGAACAGGAGCAAGGGAGCATAGGTGACAAAGCCCATGCCGCTGGCGGCAAGCGCGAGTGTCGACTCAATGAAGAGGTCGAGCTCCATGACGCCGTAGAAGCTACCAACCCAGATGAGCGCGATGGTGAAGGCGATACCGCCGATCATGTTGAGCACGATCTGCAGGAAGGAATTGTCGACGGCCTCTTTCGTGCGCGTATACCCGATGAGGGCAAATGAGCAGACCGTCGTGACCTCCCATGCGCACAGCATCCACGTAAGCGAGTTGCAGAACACGATCGCGAACATAGCGCCGAGGAAAGCGAACATCACCGAGAAGAAGGAGCTGCGCCGATCGGGACCGTCGTTATGCGCCTCGTGCACGCGCATGTAGCCCAGGCCGTAGACGATGATGCCGGAACCGACGATGCCGATGATGAGCGCCATGATGATCGAGAAGTTATCGATGTAAAGCTCGTTGACCACGTTGACATGCTCGGCAACGGCCAGGTCAAGGTAGAAGACGAGGCCGAGCTGGATGATGGCGAGCACGATGGCAAGCGGCTTTCGATAGTAGATGCCCTTGATGATGATGTAGAGGCACAGCGCAACCTCAATCACGAGCGCGATGTAACCGATGACCGTGGCCGTCGCATCATCGACGACAAACAGATGTGTCTCGGGTGACAGGAACTGTACCGCGCAGAAAATGCTTCCGCATGCGATGACGAGCGCCCCAACCACGGTGATGTAGCTACGTGCACGGTCATCGCGCACGAACATCAATATGAGAGCGACGAGCACGGGAAACAGGATGAGAAACGCTGTGGTCGCGATCCCGACTTCCATCGAAACTTCTCCCTTCCGGATTCCGGGCAGGCAATCCGTTTTCACACATAGTAATTTGATTACTTTAGTTCAGTGGAGAGCGTTTGAGGAGGGCTAAACCGGTGAGCGAACACATAAATGGTCTACCGGAGCAAACGACCTAGATAACACCGGGAAAGCCAAGCTGGCGCAAGGCCTCGAACAACACGATGTTGGCGGCGTTCGAGAGGTTGAGCGAGACGGCGTCCGGGTCTGCCAGGTCGCTGAGCGGACCTTGCGTGGTCGCTGGCGAAAGGCCCTCGCGCTCGAGCATGGGAATGCGCAGGCAGCGCTCGGGATGGGCAGCCAGCACATCGGCGTCGATGCCGGTGGACTCCCTGCCGAACATGAGGTAGTCGCCGTCTGCATACGAGACCTCGTGATAGTAGGCATCGGCACGTTTCGTGAACATCCAAGGGCATGCGTCGGGGTTTTTCTCGAGGAACTCGGCATAGTCGTCGTAGACGACGAGGTCGATGTCGTGCCAGTACCCCATGCCACTACGACGTACCATGCGATCGTCCAGCGAGAAGCCGAGCGGCCCGATGAGGTGCAGGCGCGAATCGGTGAGCACGCAGGAGCGTCCGATGGTTCCCGTGTTTGCAGGTATCTCGGGTTGGTACAAGACGACGTTGAGCATGACCCCTCCCCTAGAGCACGAGTTCGAGTGTGGAGCCCGAACGGGTTTTTTCGACCCTGATCTGGCGTGTGATGCGATCCTTGAGGTCACTGACGTGACTGACGATGCCAATCATGCGATCGTCGGAGCTGAGCTTGCCGAGCACGTCGACAGCGAGTTGGCAGGTCTCCTCGTCGAGCGTGCCAAACCCCTCGTCCACGAACATGGCGTCGATGTACATGCCGCCTGCCTGCGCCATAATGACATCCGACAAGCCGAGTGCCAATGCAAGCGATGCGAGAAAGGTCTCGCCACCGGACAGCGTCTCGGATGGACGCAGGGTACCCGTATAGCGGTCGAGCACGTCTATCTCGAGTCCGGCGCTCGCCCTTCGATCACGGCCGCGCTCGCGGTGCACGAGACTATAGCGACTCGCCGACATGACGTGCAGACGTTCGTTTGCTGCCCCCAATACGCGGTCGAAATAGGCACCCTGCACATACGTCTCGAAGGCGACCTTTCCGAGGGCACCGGCAAGCCTGCCGCTTGCGAGGCGTGAGAGCCGGTCGAGCGTGACGAAGCGTTCTTCGAGCCCGCTCATGCGCCTGGCATGTCGTCCGATGGACTCGAGGCAATCCGCGTCACGACTCAGGAAGGCCTGCGTCTTGGCAAGCTCGTCTGCAAGGGCCTCGTCGCGCTCGGACAGCGCGCGACGATCAGAGCGAAGCTTTTCGAGGTCAAGCTCCTCGCCGCTCTCGAGCGTCTCGTTGGCGGCCTTGATCCGAGCCTGCTGCTCGTCTCTTGCACGGGAGAGCTTCTCGGCCTCGCGCATGGCCGAATCGAACTCGTCCTGCATCTGCGCAAGCCGGTCTTCGAGCTCACGTAGCTCTTCGCGCGCCGCCTGCTTGCTGGGATGCGCAAGCGCTCCGAGACGCGCGTCGAAGGCGGTCTTTGCCTCGGCACACGCAATGGCGAGTTCGGAAACGCGGGCGTTGAGCTCGCGCTCGTCGTCCTCGAGCTTGGCGATTGTTGCGTTCATGCTCTCGATCTGCGCAGTGAGCTCTTCGAATCGCACGACATCCTTCGCGCAAATATCTTCGGCCAGGGCAAGCTCCGAAAGCTCGGCATCGACTTGTTCGAGATGTTCGCGCAACGCGATTTCGAGCTTAGCCGGCATCGTGTCAAAGACGGCCGAAACACGCGCGTCGAGCTCGCTTGCAGCCGATTGCACGCGCGCCGTCGTCGATGCCGCCCGCACGGCGCAGTCATCACGACGGGCACGTGCATCGGAGAGCGCCTGCTCGAGATTCTCGAGTTGGGCGTCGCTCGGCGCGTCGGCGCTTCGCGTCGCGAGTCTGGGATGATTGGTCGACCCGCATACGGGACACGGAACCCCTTCTTCGAGCGACTCGGCGAGCATACCGGCACGGTCGGCGTTATACAGACGCTGGGCCTCGAGCAGGGCGGCGCTGGCCCGGGCAAGGGCGTCTTCCGATGCAACCAGGTCATCCTGACACCGGGCTCGTTCGACCTCAAGCGACGAGAGGCTCCTATACGCGATTGCCATGGCATCGAGTGTGGCACGCATGGATTCGAGCCGCTCGCGCGTTGCTGCATTGCGCGTCGCACGCACCTCGACGTCGGAAAGGCTCGCTTGTTCCCCAGAAGCCGCAGCGAGTTTCGAGCGGATATCCGTAAGGCGTCCCGCCGTGCTGTCGTGAGCGGCAACGGCGTCCGAATGTTCGCGCTCGGTCTTCTCGAGCAAGACCCGTTGTTCCTCGAGCATGTCATAGTCACCGAGTGAGGCCTCGAGTGCGCGCGTTCGCGCGCGCAATTCGTCACGCTGCGGCGCGCAAGCGGAGAGCGCATCGCGCCGTGCGAGAACGTCATTCACGTGCTGCTCATGTTCGGCAAGCCACACACGGGCGTCATGCATGCTCGTCTTAGCCCGCTCGTGTGCCTCAGCCGTGCCCAGCGCGACGTCAAGCACGGCCGTGTCTCGACGAATGCGTGCCCGCTCCTCCCTGAGCGCCACCGCACGTCTCTCCTCGACATCGATCGTCCTTTCGAGCAAGCTCTCGAACTCGTGTATGCGAACGGTGCGATCCGGCAGGGACATGAGTTCATCGAAGGCGGCGAGAAGCTCCTCGTCACGAGGACGGGGGATGCGCTCGATCTCGCCTTCCATCCCCGAGCGAGCGGCGGCCATGTCACCTTCGAGCGCACGGCGGCGCTCGTCGAGAAGGTCTTGGGCCCGGGCGTAGAGTTGCGTACCGAAGAGCTTGCGAAACAACGCCTCGCGTTCCCGCGTCTTGGCGTTGAGAACCGCGGCAAAATCGTTTTGCGAAATCATGACGATGCGACTGAACTGATCGGCATCGATGCCCAGGAGTTCGATGACGGATTCCGTGACGTCGGAATCACGTGAGGCAAGCGATATGCCATCGCTCGCGTTCTCGAGGGATGCCTCCGGACGAATCTCGGTCACTCCCTCGCCGCGCTTCTTGGGACGCGACTGCGCAGGTGCACGATACACGCGATACTCGTGCCCGGCATGTTCGAAGAGGAGCTCGACATAGCAAAGGTCATCGGGACTGGCATGTGCGGACCGCATGTCATGCGCGGTGCGCAACGCATCACTCGTGACCCCGTACAGGGCGAACTTGATTGCATCGAAGATTGTGGTCTTTCCCGAACCCGTCGGCCCACATATGAGAAACAGGCCGTGGTCGATGGCGGCGAAATCAACTGTCTCGCGGCCCGCATAAGGACCAAATGCCTGCATGGTGAGCATAAGTGGTTTCATGAGGACGCCTCCTCGATGCAACTTCTCACGGCCGCCCGTTCATCGCTTGTGAGCTCCATACCCGTTTGTTGCTCGTAGAACGACGCGAAAAGCTCAAGCGGGCTTGCTTTCTCCATGCCAGCGATACGCCCGGGTGCCGTGGAGTGTGGCAGGGAAAGCTGCTCCCAGTCGAGACGCAGGATGTTGGGATAGAGAACGCGCAGCTTGGCCATGGCGTCGGGAAGGCTCTTGTCGGTAAGCGTGATACGCATGTAGTCGAGATGGTCACCTTCGTCGATGCCCGAGGAGAGCTCGGCAAACGAGGCGCGTATCTCGCGCATGTCATGCAAGGGCATGAGCGGACGCGTGCCGACCTCCACCTTTCCGTCCTCGATGGTTATGATGGTCGCGCCCTTCTCGTGACGCACTTCCGAAAACGAGTACTTGAGCGGGCTGCCGCTATAGCGGACCTGTGGACGACCAACGTGCTGGGCACCATGGAGGTGGCCCAGTGCAACGTAGTCATAGGAATCGAAGGCGGACACGTCGACGTTATCCGTCCCGCCGACGCTAACCACCTCGGAGTCGCAGGTTTCGGGTTGGCAACCGGCAGCAGTCACAAACTGATGCGCGACAAGTATATTGCACGCGTCCGAATCAAGCTCATCACAGGTAAGCGCCGCACGCACGGCGTCATCATGCGAGGCGATCGACGCAGCCATGTCTGGAAGCGCCATGCGGACGTCCGTGGGCCGTATGAAGGGCAGCAGGTGAACGCGGACATGCTCAGTCCCCTGGACCAGATCGAAGCTGTCTATGTGCCCATCGAAGGCCTTCGCGATGTGCAAGCCGGACGATGCGAGCAGCGCAGAGCAAAACGACAGCTGTTGGGGAGCATCGTGGTTACCGGGAATGGCAAAGACCTCGATTCCCGCTTCGCAAAATCCCGAGAAAAGTGACTCGCATGTTTCGAGTGCCTCACGAGACGGCACGGGCCTATCGAAAACGTCACCGGCGATGAGGACGCCGGCGACGTTCTCCTCACGTGCGATTGCGACGAGTTGCCCGACGACGTTTGCCTGCTCCTCGATCATCGACATGCCGTTGACACGCTTGCCGATGTGAAGATCTGCGATGTGCAGCAGCTTCAAGAGCTAGAGCTCCTTGTAATACAGCCGGCAATGGCAATAGCCCTCGAACTCCGGATCTGCGATCTGATCACGGAACTCCTGGCACATACAATGGTTCTCGTCAGCTATTTGCACCTTGCACGGACAATAGCCCTCGCGCTTGAGGATTCCCTCACGAATCTTGTCAACATACTCGCGGTCCTCGTTCATTCTGATTCTCACGACAGCTCCTCTCGCGATGACACGTCATCGAGCTTACCACGCGTCTGCGACATGACGCTCCGTGCATGCCATCGGTTACTCGGCCGTTGCGGGAGCGTCAAACACCCCGGCGCAATGTGGGCATCGCGTCGCACCCACCTTGACCTCCTCGAGACAGAATGGACAGCACGGTGCAGCAGGCGCCTCCTCTTCCTTCTTCTTGCCGACGCTCCTCATCTTGTTAACGCCTTTGACAAGGCAAAACACAATGAAAGCGATGATGAGGAAGTTGATGCAGGCGCTGATAAACGATCCGAAGTCGATGCCCGTGCCCGGGATGACCAATCCTCCGACCTCGGCGTTTCCGCCCGTGATAAAGTTGATGAGCGGCTGAATGATATCCGAAGTGAGCGCTGTGACAATCGCGGTCAATGCGCCGCCGATGATGATGCCGACGGCCATGTCCATCACATCGCCCTGGTTGATGAACTCCTTGAACTCCTTGAAGAAACTCATGATTCTCTCCCCTCTGAGCGGCAGCAAGCTACCGGATATATCTATCTTGCCTCCATATTATATGGGAGAAAGAAGAGAATAAAGCACAAAAGAGCTCGGTCCTTTTACGCATCCTCGGCACAGGCAATCTCATGCGAACTGCTGCGACGCGTGAGGAAGTAGAAAACGGGCGTGTCGAGGGCGGCGAGGACGAACTTGCACGCGTATTGTCCCACCATCATGCCAAATAAAGTCGGGATCATGGCCGTATCGAAGAGCCAGCCCATGCCAAGACCGAAGGCGATCGTGATGTAGATGACGGTATCGATGGCCTGTGAGCTCATGGTCGAGACGTTGTTCCACACCCAGCGCCACGTATTGCCCTTGCCGCTCTTCAGGAAGCGGTCGCGGATGCCATGGAACACGACGACATCCCAGCTCTGACTCGTGAGATATGCGAGAAGCGACGCGATGACGAAAACGACGTTTTGACCGAGCAACATCTCGTATGCACCTTGCATTTCCCCGCTTGTCGCTGGCAGGAGCTGTGCCACGCCAATGAGGATGCAGGCAAATACCTGACAGACGAACCCCCACTTCACGATTTGCGCAGCTTCCTTGCGCCCCCAAAGCTCTCCGACCACATCGGTCATGAGAAAGGTCAGGAAATAGCACACGACGGCACTTGGAACAACGACGGGCGAACCAAAGAGCGTGAACCCTGTCATGACGGTCTTTGCCGCCACTATGTTCGAGACGACGAGCGCAACGGCAAAGACCATGCCGCAGAGCATGAGGTTCCTATCTGTCTTTTGCATCATGATTCCTTAGTTTTTTATGGCTGGATGTTGCGAACAGCCCCCACCGCCCATGCGATGGACTTGCAATACGGCGGCCATGATAGCACAGCAGCGGACGCGATGCGGCGAGACGAGGCGAGAGGCGCTATTCGCGCGCCCCATCCCCTGAGTCGAGGTCCGAGAGCTGGGCGAACATGCGCTCGGCGGCAATCTGCTCGTAGCCTGCGCCTGGACGTGCCCAGTTGGCGTACGGGTAGATGGAGATGCCGCCACGCGGGTAGAACATGCCACGCACCTCGATGTACTTGGGATCCATGAGCTCGACGAGGTCGCGCATGATCACGTTCACGACGTCTTCGTGAAAGTCGCCGTGATTGCGGAAGGAGAAGAGGTAGAGCTTGAGGCTCTTGCTCTCGACCATACGCTCATCGGGCACGTAATTGATATAGAGCGTCGCAAAATCCGGCTGTCCCGTGATGGGGCACAGCGTCGTAAACTCCGGACAGCGAAACGTGACCATGTAGTCATGCTCAGGGTGCTTGTTCACGAAGGTCTCGAGCAAGCCGGGGTCATAATCCTGCGCGTACTGGGTATGCTGGTTGCCGAGCAGGGTCAGCCCTTCGGACTCACGTGAAGTATGTGCCATGTCACGTGCCTCCTAATCGAGCGCGGAGGGGGCGGCGACCATGTTGTAGGATTCGTCGGCGCCCAGGTCCTTGACGAGCCGAGCCCGATGTTCGAGCAACTGAGCCTGATCACATGGGAAGAAGGCAACGTAGACGGGGCGCTTGTAGCTCATGTCCGCGTACACGTACAGATTGCCCTTGCCGTCGAGCTGCTTGCGCACACCCTCGAGCATGGAGGCCGAAGCGCCCACGTAAACGTCACGATAGGCCGACGGATCGTCGGCGGCGACATCGGGTTCGTAGGTGAGAATCGCGAAGCAACCCGGCTGTTTCGCAAAGGCAAGGTCGTCACCGGGAACGTCATGTTCGAGCGAGGATGCCGAGCGAAGGGCGACCGCCGAAGCGATCGTCTGATCGATCTGTTTCTCGCGTGCGAGCGCAGCAGCAACCTGGCGCTTTTGCGCACGCAGAACGCGGGCATTGTGGATTTTGTGCGAGAAATGCGCAACGGTCGCGACGGTGATGCCCACCACGGCGACGACGCCGATACCGAGGACGGCGGCAGCATGCTTGCGTTCGTCGGCGCTTGAGGCATGGCGTGCTTGGTCGAAGGTCTTCTCAACTGCCCTGGGAACGTTGCCCACCATTGACCTCATGGCGGGAAGTGCAACCTTGCCAAGCTCGAGATTGGCCGCACCGATGTATTTGGTAGCCGAGCCGATTGCAGCTGCGGCATCCTGCATGGTCTTGAGGGTCGACATATCCATGATCTTCCTCCGTGTCCTCGTCGTGAAGCCATTTGCTCGCCGAGGCTGTCACTTCATGCCAACTAGGTAATTGGCTCTATGACCACACCTGGGTTCAAGATAAAATGAGCAGTTAGATTTTACCATCTACGACGATGTTGCAAAGGACGTGAACCGTGTCACAAGAAGTTTTCACCTGGATTCCCGCATATGAGGCAATCGCGGATGCGCTGCTCGCACGCAAATACAACCGAGGCGAGGTCCTGAGCGTCTTCGAGGAGATCACGGGCGACGACGAGCGCACGAACATCGACCCGTTCACCTTTTTCACCGCCTTCAACCGCTCCATGATCGAGATCGACCGCATAAGCGCCATCGAGACCATCATGCAACGCTTCGACGTCGACGCGCCTCTCCCCCGCGATTTCATCGGCATCCCTTGCTCCAATCAGGAGGACTGGCAGTACTTCGACGATTCAGACCGAGGCGTCGACGATTGCTGGATGCTTTTCGAGACGGCACTCGAACTCGCTGATGAGCCCGAGCACGTCGAGGAGACGCATGAGCGCTTCTGTGAGCTCTTCGATACCGTGCACAAACAAGACGGCATCACCAAGGCACGCCTGACGCGCACTCTGTATTGGATGCGTCCCAACGCGTTTCTCCCCTTCGGTGAGAAGAGCCGCGAGTACCTCCACGCGCAAGCCGGCATTAACACGCCCATCATGATGCGCGGTGCCCGTTACTTGCGCTTGCTCAAGGAAGTCAACGCTGTCTGCGACGAGCCCTTCTACGAAATTGCTGCACGTGCCTACAAGGCAGCAGATGATTCTGTCTGGTGGCCCTATCCAAACGATTACGACCCGGACATGAGCATTCATCAGTGGGTCACCATTCTCCAAGACGAGGAGCTGACCACACCCGAAATACTCAAGGCGCTCAAGTTCATCCACGAAAACGGTGACGAGGGCACCCCCGACGAGCTCGCTGATCACTTCCTGCACGACCGCGAGTATTACAGCAGTTTGCTGCGCAGTTATGCTCGCAACGTCGCGCGCAGGATGGGGCGCAGCAACTTCAAGGGCTCCTGGTGGCCCATCATGTTCGTCGGTCGTAATGCCAACGCAGATGACAGGCACATGGGCGATTACATCTGGCATCTGAGGCCAGAAGTCGTCGACGCGATCGTCGCATATGAAAAGGAAGAGATCTAGCTCCGATCGTGTTCCCTGCGCGGCATAGCATCTAGTCGAAGAATCCCCGCTCAGCATTCGCATCGAGACGTCCGCTCATGCGCGCGTTCGAGGCCTCTTCCACGAGTGCGTTAAAGAGATTGCCCATATGCTTTTCGCCAAGGAAGAACTCGGGATGCCATTGCACACCGAGCATGAAGGTCTTGCCAACGGCCTCGATAGCCTCAACGAGTCCATCGGCCGCATAGGCCACGGGCACGAAGCCATCGGCAACGACGCGTACACCCTGATGGTGAAAAGAATTTGCCGCTGAAGAGTCAGCTCCCAGAATGTCATGCAGGCGCGAGCCACGTTTCACGTCGATATAGTGCGCCACCTCGGTCGGTTCCTCGGTCTGCCAATGCAAAATAGGCTTATGCGTGAGGGTGTCCACACCGTCATATTGTGCAGGCAAATCCACGTACAGCGTTCCGCCATAATGCACGTTCATCGTCTGCATGCCACGACACACGCCAAGCGTGGGTACGTCGAAGCGATGCGCGAAGTCGAGAATGAGGCTCTCGACCGCATCGCGCAACGGGGTGATCTCACCGAGCTTCTCGTAGGCGTCGTTATCTGGCGAGATGCCATAACGCTCCGGATCGACATCCTGACCGCCCGTGAGTACGAAACCGTCGACAATCGGCAACAATCGTTCGTAGACGCGTCGGTCGTGCGAGAGCGGGAAGATGAGCGGCACGCCGCCTGAGAGCACGATCGAATTGATGTAGTGGTCGTTCACACGAAATATGTGATCCTCGGGCATCTGCGTCGGCACGATACCGATGATGGGGAGCGTCGCATGCTCCTGGCTCGTCTGCACGTCCATCTACACGGCGAGGTATCCGAGCACGCGAGCGGTATCGACCACGCGCGAATCATAGCAACGCGTGAAGTACTCGAGACCCTGCTCCTGCGTTCCGATGAGAAAGGTCGCTGTCGCATCAGCCGCAACTACCGTCTTGTAGCCGCGGAAATACGCACCAGCCAGCGTCTGCAACACACAAATGTTGGTATCGGCGCCCACGACGATAAGTGTGTCGACCCCGAGCTCGCGTAAGGTCAAATCGAGATCGGTCTGGAAGAACCCGTCGTAGCGTCGCTTGGGGATGATGTAGTCGTTGCCACATGCGCCGAGCAAAGCTGCAGGTTGGGCGTCTTCGGTACCGACAATGCCATGATTGCCCCAGAGCTCTAACTCGCGGTCAAGGCCCGGGATATGGGCATCGTCGGAGAAGATGACCGGCACACCCGCTGCACGGGCGGCTTTCGTGATAGCCGCACTGTTGGCAACCATCTCCTCGAGGGCGGGCAAGACGGGGTTCGAACCACCGAGCACATCGACGACGAGCACTGCGGTCTTGGAAAGGTCAATGCTATCGGATAGCTGCCAGGGAGTTTCCTGCGCGACGGGAAGATAGGCCATGAACGTACTCCTAACGGTTCGAGATGACGAAGAGGAAGATAACGAAGGCGATGAAGATGATAGCCGCTGCGATGATGAGGGCGCGCGCCTTGCCCGAAGCGGCCTTGCTCAGCGCGTGCTCGGATTCGAGACTACTGACCTGGGCCTCCATAGCAGCCGCCGTCTTCTCGTTTTCGGTGATGCGCGCGGCCATAGCCTGCGTCTCCTCCGGATGCTCGATGACGTGCTGGCAAAACGCGACGCGCTCGCGGGCGGCAGCCAAACGGCTCTCGAGCTCTTCGATACGCTTGCCAGCCTTGTCCCTCTCGCCGTTGAGATGCTTGATGCCATCAAGCGCGCGCTTCTGCTTGGAGCGCTCCTCCTTCTCGCGTGCGTCAAGCGCCTTTTGCGCGCTTCGCTGCGCGGCCTTGGCAATCTCGAGCTTGTCGTTGACCTTGTCGACGACCGCGTCGTGTGCGGCTTCGGTCTGCGCGGCACTCGCCGGACTGCCATCAAACAGGTCGAGCGAATCGCGCTGGGCCTTGACCTGCTTGAGCTCGTCTTTGACGGAGGCAAGCTCGCTATTGCGAAAGTCGAGCTCCTCCTCGAGCGGCTTGCGCTCTTTTGCCTGCTGACGCTTGAGCTCGGCGAGGCTGTCATTGGCATCGGCGATCTTGCGCTCGATATCCTCGCGTGCGTCCGTGGCGCGCTCGATATTGGTATTAGTTGCCGCGATGATATGCTCCTGGTCGGTGAGCATGGCATCATAGTTGCGTGCGATGTTCACGCGATCGTTGTAGGCCTCCCTGAGCGTGTCGAGCGTCTTCTTATACTCATCGAGTGCCTTACGCTTCTTCTTGAGGTCTCGTCCCTGTGCTATGCTCGTGCCGAGCGCGGAGAAGCTCCCAAGATATTCCTCGGCATCGAAAAAGTCCTTTTCGCTTACGTCCTCCTGCACGTGCCTGCCGTCGATGGCTTGCGCCTCGACGAAATCAGCACCATCGTGACGCGATGCGCGGGTCGTTGTCGGTTCCAAACTGGTCTCCCTTTATAAAGACACCCGTATTTTGCATGTTGCTCATTGTACTCGGACGAGACGAGCGAACCATCCCCCTTTTGCTAAAAGTCGATTGTCCAAATGGTCCGCTCGCTATATAATCTGGTCAGTTTTATGTATTTGTCCGTCATTTAGCAGAAACGGCTCGATGATATGCGCGATTTAGATTATGACTCCATCTTGCAAAAGCTCTTTACCCCCGGCATCGTCGCAACGCTGACCCAAATTCACGAGGGCAAGGGCATTCTTCCCATCGCGAGCGTGACGGGCCAGGACACGCTTGAGAAACTCAACGAGATTGCCAAGACGCGCGATGCGGGCGCATCATGCCGTCTCGAGGGCATCAAGGTAACCGAAAAGCACCTACGCGAGCTGCTCGATGGCAAGGAGAAGGCCAGCACCGATGCCGACAAGGCTGTACTCGGCTATCGCTCTGTTCTCGAAACCATCGACAACAGCTACTCCACACTACGCATCTCGCCGGCCATCATTCTCCAGCTTCACAATGACCTGTTCCGCTATGCCGACGACGTCAAGAGCGTGGGCAAGTGGCGCGGCGGCGATCGCGCACGTGCGGCATCGTATGGCCAGACGAGCTTCATGCCCTCCGATGGCCCCGTCAAGTACCATGGTATCCGCACCGACCTCGTAAGCGCGCCCGACGTACCGGCCATGATGCGCGAGCTGTGTAACGCCTACAATAACGCGCTGCGCGACAAGACCTACAGCCCGTTGCTCGCGAGCATCATCTTCCTGCTCGACTTCGTCTGCATCTACCCCTTTGACGAGGGCACGGGCCGCATGTCGCGCCTGCTCGCCTCGCTCATGTTCGACAAGATCGACTTCACTGTCGGCCGTTACGTCTCCATCGACTCCGAGCTCGAGGCGACTCAGGACGACTACTTCGGTACCATGAAGGAAAGCGCCCAAGGTTGGGAGACCGGCGACAACGATTACACTCCTTTCGTGGAGTACATGCTCGGCGTCATCCTCAAGTGCTACGGCGAGCTCACTGACCGCACCTCTGCGCTGAGCGTGCGCGGTAGCAACGAAAAGACGATCAGGCAATACTTCCAGTCCATCGAGGAGCCGGTGAGCAAGATCGAGATTCTCGAGGCAAACCCCATGATGAGCCAGAAGACGCTCGAACGCATCCTGCAAAAAATGCAAAAAGAGCACTCCATCGAGAAGGTTGGTGCCGCACGTGCTACGCGTTACCAGCGCGTCGTGCGCCAGATTCCGATGTAGCACGCATATATGCGCAAACGTCTAATCGACTGACTTGAGGCTCTCGACCATGTTGATGGCCCTGATTTTCGGGCGCATGGCGAGCGAGACGACAAATGAGAACGCAATCGTGAGCACGAAGGCGATCGCGAAGCTCAGGAGGTGAATGTCGCGCCCGAACATCATCTCGTCAACCTCGGCCGTCACCACGACGAAGCTCTCCATCCCGATGCCGAGTACGCAACCCACGAGCGCGCCGATGATGGTCAGCAGTATCGTCTCGCGGAATATGTAGCCATTGGTCTCGCGTGGCGTAAATCCAAGCACCTTGAGCGTCGCGATCTCACGCGTGCGCTCGGTGATATTGATGTTGGTGAGATTGTAGAGCACCACGAAGGCAAGTAGCGCAGCCGCGATGATGAGCACCCACACGACAGCATTGACGGTCTTGAGCATCGTGCGGTACGTCTCGATAATCTCGTCGTAGAAGCTCACGACCTCGACGCCCGCCACGTCAAGCAGTTCGTTGGAAAGCGCCGTGCGTTCCTCGAGCGGAGCCGATGCCTTGCAGATGATCTTCGTGAAGGCTACGGGCTTGCCCATGGCCGCCTCGTAGGCCGCAGATGACATGAACACACCCTGGCCGGTGTAGTACTCGGTGATGCCCGAAACGCTAACCTCGTGCGGCGCGCCATCACGCTCCCCGACCATGCTCTGGTCGTAGATCTCGATGACATCTCCGACCTTGACGCCAAGTTCGTCGGCAAGCTTCTCGGTGATTATGGCGCCCGTCTCGCCAAGCGTCAGCGGCGCATGCCCGATACGCTCGCGCAAGGTGTAGAAGTCGCCGAAGGTTGCGAGCTCTTCGGGCACGGTAATCGTGGCCCGAATGTCCTTGTCCACCCCTTGCCGCGCGATGATGGCGTTCTCACCACCCACGCGCATCTTTCCGGTCACGATATCTGAGCTGGCGAGAATCTCCTCGACCTCGCGCGCATTATCGGGGCTTTGCCCGTCGCTTGCCTGCACCTCGAGATTGAAGTGCTGAATCTGACCGAACTGCTTCTCGATGATGTCGTTGATGCCATCACGCAAACCCAAACCTGTGAGCAGGAGCGCCGTACAGCCAGCGATGCCGATGATCGCCATGAAGAAACGGCGCTTGTAGCGGAAGAGGTTGCGCGCCGTGACCTTGCCCGAAAATGAGAGACGGCGCCATAGCGGCTCGATGCGCTCGAGCAGGATGCGTTTGCCGGGCTTGGGAGCGCGCGGCAGCATGAGCAACGCGGGACGCTCGCGCAGCGAGGAGAGGGCGGCGAAAAGCGTGGCGAGTAAGGTAATGCCCACGCTCAAGCCAAAGGCAGCGAGCGAAATGGTCACGTCGATGGGCGAATCGACAACGGGCAGCGCGTAGATGATGGCATATGACTGCATGATGATTTGCGGCAACGCCTGCGAGAGCGCGACTATGCCGATGATGCTTCCCACGCCGCTAGCGAGCAGCGCGTAGATGAGGTACTTGGAGCAGATGCGGGCGTTGCCGTAACCAAGTGCCTTGTAGGTGCCGATGAGCATGCGCTCTTCCTCGACCATGCGCGTCATCGTCGTGAGCGAGACGAGCGCGGCCACGAGGAAGAAGATGAGCGGGAACACGCGCGCGATCTGGTCGATACGGCTCGCATCGGCCTCGTGACCAGCTGCGCCTACGTTCTTGCTGCGGTCGAGCACGTAGAAGTCGGGCAGCTCGATCGCATCAATATCGTCCTGCGCCTCGTTGAGCTGCGTTTCGGCGTCCGCGAGCTCACGCAGGGCGCGGACGCGTTCGCTCTCGTACTCGGCCCGACCGCTCTCGTACTCGGCAAGGCCGCTTTCATAGGAAGCCCATCCGTTCGTAAGCTGCGCCTCTCCACTTTTGATATCGGCGGTGCCCCTCTCGATTTCCCCCCGCCTTTGATCAAGCTCCACGCGACCAGCCGCAAGATCGGCAGCTCCACTGTCGAGCTTTGCCTTGGCTGCTGCGAGCTCCCTTTCCTTGGGGGCGATGTAATCTTCGAATATCCTGCGCTCTTCGTCGAGCTTGGCCTGAGCATATGCACGCTGAACGGGATCGGTTATGAGATTGACCTGCTCCTGAGCCGCGGCAAAGCGAGCTTCGGCTTCGGCGCGCGCTTCATCGAGCTGTTGCATACCGGCCTCATACTGCGCCATGCCGTCATCGTATTCGGCCTGCTTTTCGTCAAGGAGCTTCTCGCCTTGTGCAATCTGCGCTTGGCCATCGGCAAGCTCGCGCTTGGCGTCATCGAGCTCGATACGACTGTTCGCAAGCGTAGAGGCTGCATCATCGAGCTGTGCCTTGGCATCGTCGAGGCGCGCGGCGGCATCATCGAGCCGGGCCATGGCTGACGCACGCTCGCTCTCATACTCGGCACGCGCATCATCGAGCTCGGTTTGCGCCTTTGCCTGCACCGCGCTCAAACGCGACACGCGAAACTCCATGCTCATATCTTCAAGTCGTGCGATGAGCGCATCGACGATGTTGTCGTAGCCGTCACTTGGGTACAACTCGTCTGCCGCACCGACAGCCGTGACGAAAGCACCCGTATAGGGATAGTCTTTCGAAAAGTCATCCGCCGCGACGAAGACGTAGGTGTCAATCTCGCCTGCACCCAAATCGGAAGATCCGAAATTCGAGGTCATGAGATAGTACGGCGAGCGCACGAGGCCCGTGATCACGTAGCGTGTGCATGTAAAAGCGTCCTCGACATCACCCGAAGAGTCGATGACCTCGATGACATCGCCAATCTGCATGGATTCGTCGAGCACGGCATCGGCTGCGACCACGCACTCGCCCGAAGCGTTCGGCCAGCTTCCTTCGACGAGAATGGGACGATTGATGTAGGCGGCATCATCGCTATACGCGTGCACACCGTCAGACGTATCCGAAGCACGCGCCGCGTCGAGGTCGAGGCTCTCGAAGCGCATGACGTACTTCTCGTCGCCGTGCGTCGCATAGGCATCGGCCATACGCACGCCCTCGACGCTTCGCACGCCCTCGACTTGAGAGATTGCCTCGATGTCAGCATCGTCCAAGCCGAGCGTGCCGGTCACGTAGAGATCGCTCATGTTCGTGTCGTCATAGAACTTGTCTGCCGAGATGTTCATGTCAATCGAGGTCATGAGCAAGCCGGCAAAAAACCCGCAGCCAAGCGCCGAGATGATGGCAATCGCCAGGAAACGCCCCACGGAATGCGTGATGGACCGGCGTACTTCCTTGTTGAATGCGCTTGCCATGAGAGCCGAGCCGCTTCCTACCACTCGATTGCCTCTGCCGAGCTGGGACTGTCGTTCAGCTCGACGGAGGCGACCTTGCCCTCGTGGATGTGGATGACGCGATGGGCAATGGGCTTGAAGGCGGTATTATGCGTGATGAGGACTACCGTGCGCCCATGCACGGTCGACGCCTCCTGCAACAAATGCAAGATGGCCTTGCCGGTCTTGTAATCGAGTGCACCCGTCGGCTCGTCGCAGAGCAGGAGCTTGGGATTCTTCGCAAGCGCGCGGGCAATGGCGACGCGTTGTTGCTCGCCACCGGAGAGCTGCGCCGGAAAGTTATCCATGCGGTTTTGCAGCCCGACCATGGCCAGCGCCTCGTCGGCCGGCAGCGGATCGTCGCAAATCTGAGCCGCGAGCTCGACGTTCTCGAGCGCGGTCAGATTCTGGACAAGGTTGTAGAACTGGAACACGAAGCCGATCTCGTGACGACGGTACTGGACGAGTTCCTTCTCGGAAAAAGCGCTCACCTCGCGCCCCGCGAGCATGATCGTGCCCGAGGTGCACGTGTCCATGCCACCGAGCATGTTGAGCAGCGTCGTCTTGCCCGAACCGGAAGGACCGACGATGCATGCGAGCTCACCTTGCTCGATGTCAAAGTTCAGGCCATCGGCAGCGCAGACTTGTGTCTCGCCCATCTGGTAGATCTTGCGCACGTCTCTGAACTCGACAAACGCCATCGCCAGCTCCTCTACGATATCTCGTGGTTCCCACGTGCATACGATAGTAGCACGTACAGGAGAAGCAGGTACACGCAGTCACGCGAGATACTTGCCTAGAGCGCGGGGCTCGGTACGTAGAGAAAGCGGTCCAGCCCGTTGACCATGGTGGAAAATGCTTGCTCGCTGATCTGATCTGACCCAATGTAGAAGGTCTCGGTCGCTGGGGTCTTGCCGCTCGCCTGGGTCCACGAGTGGGTGTACGAGTACTCGAGCGTTGCCACTTCGGCGGACACGCTGTAGAAGTTGAAAGTCTCGGTGTTCGTGCCAGTCGTGGCGAAGACGACCTCGTGCGTCGAAGTCGAATACCAGATGCCGGGGTTATGATTGGCACCGCCAGCTGCCGAACATAGCTCGACGACCTGATGCGAGAAGGCGTCGTATGCGTAGACGAAGCACATTGCACCCACCGCGCTATTGGAATTGCCCGCAAGAAGAAGCTCGGGCATTTCGTCGCCATCAAGGTCGGCGAGCTGATAGCCAATCCCCGTTGCCCCGCTCTCCTTGGCCTTTGCCTCAAGCGCCTCAGTTGCCGCGGCAATGCGTTCGGCCTTCTCGGCCGCCGCCTGCGCCACGGCAAGCGCTTCGTCGCGCTTCTTTACGAGTGCATCCCAATACTCGTCGGCCCGGGTCACGTCAAATCCGGACTCGATTGCGTAATCGTAGGCGAGATCGATCTGCTCGTCGGTGATGTCGGCAGGATTGGCGAACATGAACTCGAACTTCGGGTACTCGACCGCAATGGACATACCGTCTTCGATGTCAAGGGGGATCTCGACAGTGGCCCGCGTATCGGGCACCTCGTAGAACTGAGCGTCATCAAGCAAAGGCGAAGACGCGACCGTGACCGTATAACTGCCGGGCGAAAGCTCGATGCCCGTGCCGTCCGGCCCGACGAAGGCGACGGTGTCGACATTCTTGCCGTCTATGTCGACACCCTCGATATGAAAGGGAATCTTGGAATCGACCAGGTCGTAACCAGGCGCGTCGATCTGGAGCCAGACGGGATGCGGGGCAAGTTGCTCCTGATGCTGACGATACTGGTAGATGAGCCATGCCGCTGCGGCAACAAGCGCGCACGTGAGGAGCAAGATGACGAAAACGATAAGGCCGCGATGCTTGCGCGGTTCCTTCTCTTGCCGTTCCGGTTCTGGCTCGGGCTTTTCCTCGGCTTCATTTTCGGTCGGGGTCGGCATCTTAGGCGCAAATGCCGCGTCTCCGAGTTTCATGTCCTCGGGGAGTATGGAATGCTTGCCGATCGGAATGGGAACATCTTCGATGCAAATCCCATCGGGAAGCACAATGGTCTCCTCGGGAGAGAGATAGAGATTGCCCGTATTGCCCGCAGGGTGCAGCTCTTGCGTCTTGTCGGTGTCGCGCTCTTCCATGGGATGCTACTTGACGACGAGAACGGGCAAGTCGACGCCGCGCAGCACTGCCGAACTCACGGAACCGAGTGCCGCACGAATGACACCGAGACCGCGCCTACCCATTGCGATGCAATCGATGCCATGCTCGTTTGCATAATCACAGATGACATCCTGGGGGCGACCATTCTCGATGACGATCTGAATGTCGATATTGTCGGGGACACTCGCGAAGAATCCCTGAATCTGCGTCTGGACGCTCTTGCGATGCTCGTTGTTATAGTTATCGCGCGTGGCATCAAGAACCTCGGCATCAATTTTGGGGACGCCAGCCATGCGGGCGGCCACCTCGAAGGTTGAATCATCGAAGTTCATAGGAGCCGCGACCTTGAGCACCGTGATCACGACCGGTACGTTCGAACTCGACATCTCGAGCGCCGCCTGGAGCGCACGCTGCGAGGGTTCGGAACCGTCGAAGGGAACAAGTATGTTTCTGTACATGACGACCTCCCATTCAT
>CAYLYJ010000020.1:0-19631 GCA_964388185.1 uncultured Coriobacteriaceae bacterium | reverse complement strand
CGTACAAGCAAGAGGTCTTCGTCGGGACCAAGGACTTCTCGAAGGCCATGTCGCGTCGTGCCGACACCGCCTATCTGCTCGAGACCGAGCCCAAGAGCGCAACGCCAGCTGAAATCGCCGAGATGGTCGCTTACAACGAGCTGCCCGTAGGTGGAGAAGTCGGTTTCGTATACGTCGCAAAGGACAAGAGCGAAATCGACGTCGATATCAAGACCATCAAGCGCGAGTAACTCGGGCTCGTGACTTGCGCGACGCAGAAGGGTTCGCTCCGCTCGAATCCCCCTGCATCGGTTTCCAAACGAGGAAAGCCGCCCCATCGGGCGGCTTTCCTCATCATGTGCATGGGAACGAGAGTTTTGCTCCAGACAAAATCCTTATTCTAGAAGTCCTTGAAGGTCTCGCGGAAGACCTTGTCGGCGTATGCCTCGACCTTCTTGTCATAGACATCGTAGAGTTTGAGAAACTCCTCACCATCCTCGGTGAGCTTGGAGCCACGGGCACCGTAGCGCTCGATGAGTTGAAAGCCGAGACCTTCCTCGACCTTCTTGATCATGCTCCATGCCTTGCTGTAGGCCATGTGGAGGTTCTTGGCCGTCTTGTTCAGCGAGCCATTCTCTTCGATTCCATGAAGCAGGGTCGCAGCACCTTTGCCAAATGTCGGACCCTTACGATCCTCGGTTGCACTGACCATGAGCTTTACTTGCGCGTGCAGATTCTTCTTATCGGCCATGATGAATCCTCTCGGTAAATTGTCCTGTAGATTCGTACTGATGAGTTGCCCGATAAATACCTTTAACGCTATCTACATGGATAACAAGATTTTTATCGGATATCAAGATTAAGCTGAGCAAAGGCTATTTGCGGTGGCGAACGGTAGTCCGCCACGCGCTCATGTTTATCCTATGAAGCCGGTAACCGCCTTCTCGATTGCCATCATATCACCATCAATCACCGTGGTGAAGCGAATGGGCTTTTCGTCGAGCTCGTCAAGCTGTGGCGGAACGGGAGACACTCGCGTCATCTCGTAGACCTTGCGATTAAGCTGTACGTCGGTAAGCTCGGCAACATCAGCAGGCAGCGACTCATCCGGCGCAATGCCCGTAAGGCCGCGATACACGTTGCTGCCAAACTTTGCCCAGTTAGCCGTCGAAGCAACGAGCATGGGATTGCCGCCCTTCTGTTGCTCGGCAACCTTCCATGCGACAGCCGTATGCGGGTCGAGCAGGTAGTCATGCTGCTCGAAGACATCGCGGATAGTCTGCAGGCACACCTCGCTGTCGATAGAACCAGCACAGTAGTTTTGCCTGAGCGCAGCAAAGGTGTCGGCATCGAGCTCGAAGCGGCGCTTCTCGCGCAAATCATCCATCCACGTCCTGATGGACGCGGCGTCACGACCCGCAAGCTCGAAGAGCTGGCGTTCGAGGTTGCTCGAGACGAGAATGTCCATCGAGGGAGAGGGCGTGAGCACGAAGGGCCGATCGCTGATATCATAGACGCCCGTCTCGATGAAATCCGTGAGCACGCGGTTGGTGTTACTCGCGCAGACGATGCGATCGATAGGTACGCCAATCTGCTTGGCATACCAGCATGCGAGGATGTTGCCAAAGTTACCGGTGGGAACCGTCACGTCGATAGGATCGCCCGCAGCAGCGGCACCTTTCTTGACCATGACGGCATAGGCGCTGATGTAGTACACGACCTGTGGAAGCAGCCTACCCCAGTTAATCGAGTTTGCCGAGGAAAGCGCGATGTTGTGCTCGGCAAGCAGCTGCTCGTTGAAGGCAACATCATCGAACATGCGCTTGACACTCGTCTGGCAATCGTCGAAATTGCCGCGGACGCCATATACGCAGACATTATCGCCCTCCTGCGTGGCCATCTGCTTGAACTGGATATCGCTCACGCCACCATCGGGATAGAAGACAACGATGGAGATGTAATCGCGATCGGCAAAGCCCTGCAAGGCAGCCTTGCCCGTATCGCCACTCGTAGCCACGGCGATGAGGTAATCGTTATCGGCACCGCCTGCCGCACGATGTTTATCGACACACGCCGAGAAGAAGACCGGCAGGCACTGCAGCGCCATGTCCTTGAATGCGCAGGTAGGGCCATGCCACAGCTCGAGCACGTGCATGCCATCGGCCACCGTTACGACCGGGCAGATCTCGGGTGTGTCGAAGTTATCGCCATATGCACGCTGCATAAGCTCGTCAATTTGAGCGTCGTCGAAGTCGATGCCAAAGCGCTCGTAGATGAAAGCCGCGCGCTTGGCATAGGGCATGTCAGCGAGCGCGATGATCTCGTCGAGCGTCATCGAAGGCATCTGCTCGGGAACGAACAAGCCACCACCAGGCGCTATTCCCTTGAGAAGCGCCTCGCTGAAAGTCAGGGGCTCTTGCGCGTTGCCGCGCGTGTCGATATAGCGGATTTCCATACGAAACTCCAAGGTAAGGGGAACGTGCGATAGATGGTACCATGTATCGCATTGCACCGAGCGATGAACTCGGCACGCGCGCGTTAATGAAAGGCCCGCCGCACGGGCAAGAACGAGGGGAGTGGCATGCCAGTCAAACTGCTCATGGGAAACGAAGCGTTGGGGCTTGGCGCCATTCATGCGGGCGTCAACTTCGTGAGTGGATATCCCGGCACTCCCTCGACCGAGGTACTCGAGACCGTCGCCAAGCACAACGACGGCTCCATCCACGTCGAATGGTCCACGAACGAGAAGGCAGCGCTCGAAGTGGCGGCTGGCGCGGCCTACGCCGGCGCACGGGCGCTCGTCACGATGAAGCAAGTCGGTCTCAACGTCGCGAGCGACCCGCTCATGACGCTTTC
Organism: uncultured Coriobacteriaceae bacterium; assembly: GCA_964388185.1. Classification (GTDB taxonomy): domain Bacteria; phylum Actinomycetota; class Coriobacteriia; order Coriobacteriales; family QAMH01; genus QAMH01. The sequence goes on along the minus strand of CAYLYJ010000020.1, from coordinate 16,796 downwards.
GTACATCGGCGTGGAAGGTGGGCTTGTCATCGTCGTCGCCGACGATCCCGGCCCTATCTCAAGCCAGACCGAACAGGATACGCGTAACTTCGCGCAGTTCGCCAAGGTTCCCATCTTTGATCCGGCAAGCCCCGGCGAGGCGTACGGCATGATTCAGGATGCCTTCGAGCTCTCCGAAAAGTACCACACCCCCGTCATCGTACGCCCCACCACACGCGTGAGTCACGCTTGCGGCACCGTCAAGACACGCGGCGGCATCGCCGATTGCGGTGCCGATTTCCAGAACGCCATGCTTGACGATGATGATGCGTCATGGGAACGCCATGAACCGACTGGCTTCGTGAAAGACACGCAGCGTTGGGTTGTGTTCCCGCGCACAAGCTACCTCAACCACGACAAGGTCGAGAAGCGCGCGGCAGACATCGCTGACGAGCTTTCCTTCGGCTACCGGCCTAATCGCATCGAAATCAGCGGCGTAGACCGCGGGGAGGCGCGACGCGCCTTCGAGGAGCGTGGAGAGATGCGCTTCGCGCTCGGCATCGCCTGCGGTGGCGTTTCCTATCACTACGTGATGGAGGCTCTCGAAATGTGCGGACTTGAGCTGCCCGTACTCAAGATCGGTACGCCCTACCCCTTCCCCGCAAAGCTTGCGACCGAATTTCTCGAAGCAGTCGACGAGGTCATCTGCGTCGAGGAGCTCGATCCCGTCATCGAGCGCGAGCTCAACTTCCTCTGCGGGTTCGAGTGTCTTTCCAACACCATTCACGGCAAGCTGGACGGCTGCTTCGGCTATGCGGGCGAGCAGAGCGTCGAGGCCATCTGCGACGTGCTTGAATGTGACAGGGGTCAGGCCCCTGTCACGGTGACAGGGGTCAGGCCCCTGTCACATGATGACGTTTCCCAACCCGAATTGCCGCCGCGTCCACCGGTGCTGTGCGCAGGCTGCCCGCACCGCGCGAGCTTCTATGCCGTCAAACGTGCCGTGGGCAAACGCAAGGCCGTCTTTTGCGGTGACATCGGCTGCTATACGCTCGGAAACGCCGCGCCTCTCGACATGGTCGACACCTGCCTGTGCATGGGTGGTGGCATCACCGTCGCGCAGGGCATTGAGACCATCGAACCGGACACGCTCGCGTTTGGCTTCGTGGGAGATTCGACCTTCTTCGCCAGTGGCATCACCGGTATCGTTAATGCCGTCTACAACCAGCACGACATGGTCATTTGCATTCTCGACAATTCGACGACGGCAATGACCGGCCAGCAACCACATCCGGGCACAGGCCGCACGATGATGGACACCGAGGTGGAGCCACTTAGCATCCCCCGCATTCTCGAGGCGCTCAACGTCGACTACGCAATCGTCGACCCACTCGACCACGAGCTCGCCACCCAGACAGTGCGCGACGCCATCGACAAGACGGGCGTACGTGCCATCATCTTCAAATCACCCTGCATCTACCTTGCATCGCCCCAACATGCGGCTGTTAAGGTTGACTATGACGCCTGCGTTGACTGTCGTGCCTGCATCAGACACCTTGGCTGCCCCGCTCTCGTAGTTGAAGATGGGCGCGTGGCCGTGGACGAGTCGCTGTGCTACGGTTGCGGGCTCTGCTGCAACATCTGCCCCACGAGCGCGTTGAAGGAAGGGAGCCACGATGAGTGAGCGCACCGGACTCAACTGCGTCATCTGCGGCGTGGGTGGCCAGGGCAACGTGCTTGCCTCGCGTCTCATCGCCCAGGTATTACTCGCACGCGATGAGCACGTGAAGACCGCCGAGACCATCGGCATGGCGCAACGTGGCGGTTCCGTGGCAAGCCACGTGCGCGGTGGACGTCCGCAATCCCCGCTCGTCCCCAAGGGCTGTGCGGATTGTCTCATCGCATTCGAACCCGGCGAGGCCGTACGCTGCATCGACTACCTCGCGCCCAGCGGCACCATCATCGTGAACACGCAGGCGACACAGCCACCCGTCGCAGCTCTGCAGGGTATCGACTACGATGGCACCGAGGCGCTCGCGTACCTTCGCTCGTTGTCCGATGTCATGCTCGTCGAGGTCGATGGCGCGGCAATTTGCGAGCAGGCAGGGTCGGCCAAGGTGCTCAACATCGCGCTACTGGCCGCAGCTGTCAAAAGCGGCGCGCTCGGCATCACGCGCGAGGAGCTGGAAGAGGCCATTCGTCAGCGCTTGCATCCGCGCTTTCACGAGATGAATCTACGAGCAGTCGCGCTCGTGTTTGAATAACGAGGCAAGGAGGTTCGAAATGCCATTTCTCGTCCGTTGGTTGGTATCCGCCATCGCCGTTGCCGCGGCAGTCTGGATCGTTCCCGGCATTGAGCTCATCGGCGGCGACTCCGCATGGATCGGCATCGTCATCTTCGCGCTGATCCTTTCGCTCATCAACATATCCATCAAGCCGATATTGCAGATACTATCGCTTCCCATATCGGTCTTAACGCTGGGAATTTTCTATCTGATCGTGAACACGCTCATGCTGTACCTGGCTGCATGGCTGGCAAATGGCCTGTTTGGCATCGGGTTCTGGATTTCGGGTTTTGGCAGCGCGTTTCTCGCATCCATCGTGATCTCGCTCGTCACCGTCATCGTCAACTCGATTGTGGCAAGTGATAGCCGCTCGAACACCGGATATTAAGGCCGATCGTCTTGCGGGGACACGCGCGAACTCGTCCCCGCCTATGCGATCCTGGGAGCTCGCGAAAGGAAGAAGCGGCAGTTGTGGCAGCTCTCCTTGCGGGCGACGCTGAAGTCGACGTCGTAGGCATCGAGCATTTCCATGGCGTCGGCGCGTTCGTGCCATGCGCAATCGCAAATCGTGTTGATGCAGTCACGTGGGCAGATGCCGGTCGCGTCATGCGGGCAGCCCTTCGACATCGCCCCATGGCAGCCCCTGTCTTCCCAGCAACGCATATCTCTCCTAATACCCCAAGACGGTCATGACCGAACAGCCTATCGTCAGGACGAAGACCACCACGATGAGCGCCCAGATGAGCACCGTGAGCAGGCGCTTGTTCGCATACGAGCGCATGATACGCTTGTTGCTGAGGATGCGCACCATGAAGACGAGGATGACAGGCAGCAGCACGCCGCTGACGAACTGCGCAATGAGCATGATGCTGATGAGGCTGACATCGGGAATGAGCGTCACCACGACGCCGATGACAATCATGGCAGTGTAGATGCCTCGAAACGCGGGGGCGTCATTCCAACCACGATCCACGCCGCGCTCCCAACCGAACGCCTCGCAGATGGCACTGGAGGCAACGAGCGGGACGACACACGCGGCGAGAAAGCTCGCGGCGACGAGGCCGATGCCGAAGAGCACCGTGGCATATTGCCCGGCGATCGGGGTGAGTGCCGTCGCAGCCGCAGCGGCGCTATCGACGACGATTCCCTGCGGATACAAGACAGTGCCCGTTGTGATGATGATAAACCCCGCAACGGCACATGCGACGATTGCGCCGCCGATGGCATCGATGCGCTCGAGCGGAAGCTCATCCGGTGTCACGCCCTTGTCCACGACGTTGTTCTGCGTCAGGAAGATCATCCACGGGGCGATGGTCGTACCCACGGTGGCAATCACCAGGCTGATGAAGCTCGGATTGTTCTCGAAGTGGGGGATCACGAGCGATAGGCCAACCTCGCTCCAATCAGGCTGCGCGAGAAACGCCGCGACGACATAGGTTACGAACACGCAGCTGATGGCGAGGAACACCTTCTCGACGCGTTTGTAGCTACCACCCATGACCAGCAGCCACACAACGACACCCGCAATGGGCACCGCGATGTACTTGCTTACTCCGAAAAGCTCCATGCCGGCAGCGATACCGGCGAACTCCGAAAGGGTGGCGGCCCCGCTTTCGATGAGCACGGCGATCATGGCCAACGCGGTCAGACGCACGCCAAACTGCTCACGGATGAGCGATGCCAGGCCCTTGCCCGTAACGGCGCCCATGCGCGAGGCACCTTCCTGGACAATGGCGAGCATTACCATCATGATGGGTATGATCCACAGGGTTCCGTAACCGAACATGGCGCCGATGGTCGAGTACGTGGAAATGCCACCGGCATCGTTGCCCGCCATTGCGGCGACAACGCCAGGACCTAGTGCGGCAAGCACGATGAGCGCGCGATTCTTCTTGCGTTGTGGCGTCTGCCCCTGCTGCAAATCCATATGTTCTGTCAGCTTCTCGGCCGCCATATCTCGCCTCTAGCTATTGAGCATGAACACGAGCACGGCGATGATGATGAGCAACGCGACGATGATGCCAATGACCCACGGACTCGAGATGGAGCGTTGGTGCAGATCCTCCTCATGCTCCTCCTCCATGACGTCCATGGCGTCATCGACAGTCACCACGCCGAGAATGACACCTTGCTCGTCGACGACGGGAATGGCGAGCAGGTCGTATTTGGCAATGGTCTGCGCACATTCCTCCTGATCGAGGTCAGGGTGCACGGTGAGGAGCTCCTTGGTGCTGATCTCGTCAAGCAGAGTCTCGGGCTTGGCGATGACGAGCGTGCGCAAGCTGAGCACGCCCGTGAGCACATCGTTGTCGGACACGAGATAGAGATAGTGGATGCTTTCCTGGTCCTCGTCCATCTGGCGTATCGCCTCAATGGCGTCCGCGACGGTCAAATCGTCGTTCACAGTGAGGAAATCAGTCGTCATGATGCCGCCGGCCGTCTCCTCCTTGTAGCCGAGCAGCGAGCGCACCGACGTCGACTCCTCTACACCCATGAGGCGCAGGAGCTTTTCGGCCTTATCGTACGGCAGGTCGCCGATGATATCGGCCGCGTCATCAGGATCCATCTCGTTGAGAACGGCGGCACCGCGGCTCGTGGTCATGTCCTCAATGACATCGGCCTGATACTCGTCCTCGAGCTCGGCCACGGTATCTGCCGCCTGAGCCGCATCAAGCTTCTCGAAAACCGCCTGGCGATGCTGTGGCTCAAGCTGCTCGATGATATCGGCGACATCAGCCGGGTGCATGTCATGCAAGCGCTTGTGGCTCACGGAGAGCTTGATCTGCGACATGTCGCGTTCGATGAGCTCCATGTAGTTCCACGCGATGAGGCGCTCCTTGAGCGGGTGACCAAAAGCGGTTGCCACCGCATTCGCCGCCTTCTCGAGATATGGCGAAATGCCGAAGAGCAGTCCGCGAATGCCCGTCTCGGCACCGAGCAGACGCAGGCCGTTGGAGCTATCGGAAAGCTTGAGGTCGTTAACGCGCACAACCTTCATGCCCTGCGTATCAACGATCTGCTTGTCGAGCAGATCGCGGGCAAGCAGCACCTCGGAGGGCTGTAGGTACGAGAAGCGAATATCTGATGCCGGTACGTTGAGACGCACGCAACTACCGTCGTAGGACTCCACGTACTTGCGCCACGAAATCATGAACGGCGTCTTTCCCGGGCCGACGAAGGCCAAGGAAGTGACGCGCGGAAAGACCTCGCCGGTTGCAATGGCGAGATCGCTGATGGTGCCGATTTGCTCGCCATCTTTGTCGAAGACGGGCTGCTTGAGAATCTGACGCAGGTAGATCATGCAGGTGGACTCCTCTATTTACCTGTATGCCGCACGCGAAGTCGACGCGGACGCATCCGCGCGCAGGAAGCTATGCGTGGCAGAACAACGGCCCCACCGGGCCGCCAAGAGGAGGTCCGGAAAGGCTAACTACTGTGAGGTCGAGGTTTCACAGAGTTCCTTTCTTCTAGACAACGAAAGCGTCTGGCGGAGAGATGGGGATTCGAACCCCAGATAGGGCTATCTAACCCTATACTCGCTTAGCAGGCGAGCGCCTTCAGCCAACTCGGCCATCTCTCCGTCCCAATTCGACGCAAATCGGAATGATAGCACAAACGCCATACAGGAACACATCCCACGTTCGAACTAGTCGAGCGGATTACCCGGATGAACGGCCGCCTGCATGCGCGCCCATGCGACGCGCTTGGCATCAGCATCGTCGAGACATGCGGCAAATCCTGGCACGGCGACAAGCCGATAACCAATAGCCTGCGCGGGGACATCGGGAGCAAAATCCTGGATGGCAAGGTCAAATGCACTTCGCAGAGCATTAATCGAGGCATCATCAATCGCAATGACCGACCAAGGGTCCGCCTCGAACACGAAGCGCTTGAGATCAGGGGCATCAGCCAGCTGCACGATAGCGCATCCATCCGCATATCCGAGCGCCTGCGCGGCAGATTGCAGGGCGGAGGCGACCCGGACATCGACAGCGGCACCCGTGAGAACGACGAGCGTGGTGTCTTGCGCCTGTGACATGCAGGGATTAGACGGCAGTTACGGTGACGCCCGTATCGGCATCATCGCGCTCGATGGCATCCTGGGCTTCGGTAAGCATCTCGCGCACGTTATCGAGCTCCATCTGAATCTTTTGGAGCTGCATGGCAGTACGTTCCATCTGGCCATCGGAGGCAAGATGGTACATGCGATGCGTCCAACGCCTCGTCAGGGCGACCGTCTCGTCAATTTGGTTGACCGTATCCTTGAGCTGCTGAGTATTAACACCGTTTGCGCACATGGTTGACCTCCGATTGTGTTCACACGTATTGCGAAATCATAGCACGTGTTCGTTTGTCATTTTGAGTATGAGGAAGCCCGAAATTCGATTTGACACAATCGCCTGCGGTGGTATTATGTTCAGGCTTCATCGGGGCATTACCTCAGCTGGATAGAGGGACTGACTACGAATCAGTACGTCAGGGGTTCGAATCCCTTATGCCCCACCAGGAAACTAGCAGGTCAGGAGCTACGGCTTCTGGCCTGTTTTGCTTGTGGCACAGAATTGGCACAATTAATCGGCTCGTGCATGAAATGAATGTGACAGGGGCCAGGCCCCTGTCACATCCCGGACCGAAATCAAAAAAATGTGACAGGGGCCTGGCCCCTGTCACATTTGGTCCCTGTCATATGCGTCTAGAACGTGCCGATGGTGATCTTTTCTATAACGGGACGCTGGGCCTTGGGAATGGAGCCGTTTATATCGGTGGGCTTTGCCGACTCGCAGATGTCATCCACGATGTCCATTCCACCGATTACATGCCCAAACGCGGCATAGTGGCCATTCTGACCGACGCCATCCTTGTGCATGATGAAGAACTGAGAGCTCGCGGAATTGTAGCTATCGGAGCGGGCCATCGAAATCGCGCCCCTTGTATGAGAAATGGGATTATTGAAACCATTATCGGAAAATTCGCCGAAGATGTGCTCATCGCTACCGCCACCGCCGGTACCGAGCGGATCGCCGCCCTGCATCATGAAGCCCTTGATAATCCTGTGGAAGTCCAGACCGTCATAGAACCCGCTCTTGGCAAGCTTCACGAAGTTCGCGGTTGTCTTGGGAGCGGCGCTGTCGTTAAGGGATACGGTGATTTTGCCCTTATCCTTGATATAGATAGTGGCAAAGTAATCGCCCGGGTCCACGCCATACCAACCGGTGCCCTCGTACTTCCAGCCGAGGCTCCTGAGCCAATCGCGCTCTTTCGCATCACGCGTATAGTGATGGTTGTTCGCGTACGCGTTGGGGTTGTACAAGCGATACATCGGTACGTTGATGGCAGGGTCGGTATACCAGCCGACACCCTCGTACTTCCATCCTGCCCGCGTCAGGTTGTCGCGCTCGCTTACGTCAGGCGTGTAATGATGCTCGCCCGCGTTGGGATTGTAGAGACGGTAGACCGGATCGCCCATGGTGGGCGCTGTCCAGCCATCGCCTTCAAATGTCCACCCCACCCTGACGAGATTGTTCTTCTCGGAAAGATCCTTCGTGAAGAAATGCTCGCCGCTATTGGGATTGTATAGACGATACATCTTCTCCGAATGCTCGGCGTATGCCTGTTGCGTCGGCTGCGCGAAAACCGCGAACACGCATGCAAGCATGCATGCGAGCAAGCCAGCAATCAGCGTCCTCGCAATCCTCCAGTTCGTTGACTTGGCTACTACCATTTAATCCTCCTTTGCACGCCAGGCATCTTTGAGCCGCATTGTACGGATAGAGACGGCGCTCACCAATATGCATCGCCAAATGGACACACGTATGCCGGCAAAGGGCCCGGAAACCCCAGCGCGGTACGCAACCGTCACCGCCGCTTCACGAGTCCTCGACAACTCGCGGCAGGTCACTCGATAAAAATGCGGGCAACGCATCTTGCATTGCCCGCATCCGATTCTCGTCGCCTTTTGGTCACCTCTTACGAGATGCCATACCAGGCAATGCTCTCATCCCTCCAACCAAGGGCAATTAGATATCCGCGTTCAAAGTTGTCCGCCGTGTAGTGATGGTTATTCGCAAACTCATTGGGATTGTAGACGCGATAGAGCGGCACCTTCTTATTGGGATCGGAATACCAGCCGATTCCCTCGTACTTCCAGCCAGCGTTAACCAGCATATCGCGCTCACTTGCATCAAGCGTGTAGTGATGCTCGCCCGCATTGGGATTGTAGAGGCGGTAGACCGGGTCGCCCTTCGTGGGAGCCGTCCATCCGTTGCCCTCGTACTTCCAGCCCAGACTCGCCAGGTTGTCACGTTCATCGGCGTCTGCCGTGAAGAAATGCTCGCCCGAATTGGGGTTGTACAAGCGGAACATAGTCTGGGAATCAGCCGGCGCGGGCGTATCGGGCTTGTCAGGCTTGGGCGTCTCGACAATCTCGTAATTCGCCTCGAGCATGCCCTTGTAGTTGCCCTTGGCGGTGACCTTGACGGTCTTCTTGCCGATTGTCACGCGATCGCTCGGCATCGTCACCTCGTAGTCGGTGCCAGCCGTGAGGACCTTGTCACCGCATTTCACGGTCACGGAAGGTGATTTCTCCTTGCCGTCGTACACGAATTCAGTCGCGGAGAGCTCAATTGCAGTAATGGTTGCCGGAACAATCTTGTAGCTGGTCTCGCGCTCGCCCGTGAAATTGCCCTTGGCGGTAATGGAAACGGTCTTATCGCCAATGCCGATGGAGTCGGGCAGGATCGTCACATCGTAATCGGTCTTCGGATCGAGCACGAGCTCTCCCGCCTTGACGGTAATGACAGGAAGCCTCTCGGTCCCATCATATGTAAGCTCGGCTGCGTCGAGGATAATCTCGGTAACGGGGGCGGCAGTAATCGCGTACGTGGGGGCATTCTCGCCGCTCCATCCGCCGCTATACGCGCCTATGCCCGTAATGTCCAGCGACTTCTCGCCTACGTTCTTGCTGTCGCTGGGCGGGGTGACGGCATAGTCGGTCCCCTCGACGAGCGTCCTATCACCACTCGTCACAACGACCGTCGGCACTTTCTCGGTGCCGTCATAGACGAAGGAAGTATCACTGAGCTCTGCGTTGGTGAGCATCATCTCACGAGTGTATGTATCGGCTATCTTGACGTGCTCCGTGGCAATTTGCCGGGCCGTGAAAGACGTGACCTCCTCACCGCCATCATTGGCAACTTTCGAGCCCCAGCTTCCGACGGGCAGCCAGCTCGTCTCACCGTGGAAGACGAAGTCAGCACCGAGTTTTACTTCGGTCAAGGCCTCGCATCCACCGAAAAACGAGCCCATGTTCGTCGTCTTGGCCGTATTGAGGCCCGAAAGGTCAAGCGTCTCGAGAGCCGTGCATCCGGAAAGCATCCTGTCGGCATTGGTCAAGTTCGGCGTATTAAAAGTCGCGAGGTCCAGATTGGAAAGCGAGGAGCAACCATCGAACATCTGCCCCATATCCACGATAGCCCCAGCATTGACGCCCGTGAAGACAGCCTCGGCGAGCGCAGAGCAGCCGGCGAACATCGCGCGCATGCTCTTGACGTTTGCCGTATCGAGTCCGTTAAGGCTAATCGCGGCCAGGGAGCCACAGCGAGAGAACATGCCCTCCATGGTCGTCACGTTTTCCGTCTTGAGCATGGAGATGTCGATGGACCCGAGGGCAGAGCAGCCAGCGAACATGTTGCTCATGTCCGTCACCTTGGTGGTATCAATGCCCGCAAGGTCGATTTGCCTAAGTGACGAGCAGCCTTCGAACATTCTGCTCATGGTTGTGACATTGCTGGTGTTTATGGCGTTCGTACGGGATAAGTACAGCCATTTAAGAGACGAGCAGCCGGCAAACATTGCCGACATATCCTGCACGCTCGAGGTGTCGAGTCCGGATATATCCGCCGTGGTGAGCGAGGTGCAGCCCTCGAACATGCCGCTCATGTCAACGGTATTCGAGGTGTCGAGCCCCAAGATAATGGCCGTGGTGAGCGAGGTGCAGTTCGCGAACATGTTATGGAGGACCATCGAAGCGGATACGCCCGGCTCGATGAAAACGGTCTTGATGGATGCGGCATATGCCTGCCAAGGAGGAGCATCGTAGATGCTGCCAAGTGACCCGCCGGCTTCGCCAGGAGCAATGACGAGTTCGCCGTCTGCACGAACCGTCCACGTGCACTGCCCGAGCGTGCCCTCGGCAATAGGGCCTTCGGGTGCCGGGTCAACCGGTTCGATCGTCGCCTCCTCCTGCGATTGTGCTTGTGCCGGGCTAGCGAACGCCGCTGCTGGCACAAGGGTCGCAGCCAACGCGAACGCAAAAGTGCACGCCGCAAGCTTGCGCAGGATTTCCATGGGGTATCTCTTGGTCATGATCAGCCTCCCGATATATCGGAACTCACGTTTGGGCTATGTGGATTTGATGCTGGCATAGTACGATGTTGCACGCCTTCATCGAGCGCTCGTCGCCCGTGGAACGCGCAGGTGGCAGCAGCTTGCTCGATATGCGGACGGTGTAACGGAGGGGCCACCCGAAGGTGGCCCCAGGCAATACGATATGTTGCGCGCGACTATTCGGCGGCAAGCGGCGAGGGCGTGCTGTACGTGCGGGCCAGGTACTCCTGGTCAAGCTCGTAGAGCGACTTGGCATCCGAGCCGAAGAGCTTCATCTTCGTGACCATGTCGGTCGCGTTGACCTCTTCCTCAAGCTGCTCGTCGATGAACCAGTCGAGGAACTTCATCGTGCGAAAGTCATTGACTTCCTTGGCAGCGGCGTAGATGTCATTGATGAGGCTCGTGACGTAACGCTCGTGCTCGAGACCCGCTTCGAGCGGCTCGAGGTGATTCTTGAAGGTCTTGTCCGGCTGGTCGATTGCCTTGAGCTCGACCTTGCAATCGTTATCGAGCAGGTACTTGCGGAAGATGAGTGCATGGTCACGCTCTTCGGCAGCCTGGATGAGATACCAGTTCTCGTAGCCATCGAGACCTTCGTCTGCATAGTAGTCTGCGAAGGAGAGATACAGGTACGCCGAGTACAGCTCCTTGTTGATCTGATCGTTGATGAGTTCGTATACCTTGGAATCCATTGTTCGTCCTTTCTGACCGAACTGACATGCATTACATGATAGCGCGAATAATGGCGCTTAGCTGCTTTTCGCAAGTTCTTCTTGAATCGCTGCGTCAAAAAGATATGGAAAGCTCTTGAGCTTGAGCGTGAGAATGCGCATGAGTGATCGATCGACACGCTCTATGGGGATGCGTTCCCCATTGATGGCATCGACCAGACCTGCGTACGCAGCATCGAAATCCGATGGCATGAGCGCGATATCGCATCCCGCTTCGATCGCGGCAACACCCACATCGCCCGGCGAGCAGAACTCGAGCAGCGCGCCCATTCCGAGCGAGTCCGTCGTCACGACGCCATCGTAACCAATCTCGTCACGAAGTATCCCCTGCACGATGTCCGGCGAAATTGATGCCGGAATGGCGCTGCCCGTAATCTGCGGAAGCGATAGATGCCCCACCATCACCATGGGAACGCCAGCCACGATGGCGGCGACAAACGGCGCAAGCTGCGAAGCGAGCTCCTCATGCGTCTTGTTGGAGTAGATGGAGCTCGCATGGCTATCGTTCTCTGGATCCCCGATGCCGGGAAAGTGCTTGGCACAACACAGGATTCCCTCGTCACCAAACGCTTCGATTTGAGCCACAGCCATGCGCCCCACGAGAGATGCTTCGGCACCAAACGAACGACGACGCATGTTGCTGGACTCGCTCGTGGCGACATCACAGGAGGGTGCGAAGTCGACGTTGAATCCGAGATCGCGCAAGGCGATTGCGATGGTCCGGGCGTTTTCGCGTGCCACGGCAACATCGCCTGTCGCACCGACATCGGAAGCATCAGCGATGAATGGCGAGTCGAAACCCGATTTGCCTCCGATGCGCTGAACCGTACCGCCCTCCTCATCAACGCAGAGAAAAAGCGGCATCATGTCAAACTCACTCGTCAAGTTTTGCGTGTCCGCAAGCAGCGCCTGGGTCTGCGCCGTATCCATGAGATTGCCGTCGAAATAGGTGATGCCGCAAACGGGCGTGGCCCGCAGTCCGCTACGAAAGGCGTCGTCGACCTCCCACACGAGTTCCGTGCCGCTTAGCTGCTCAGGTGTCACGATAAAGAGCTGGGCAGCCTTTTCCTCGACGCTCATCTTGTCGATGAGCAGGCGCGCGACGTCGCGTGCGGGAAAGCTCGGGGGCTGCGAATGCGACGAGCACCCCGCGAGTGCCATGGCACAAGCTGCACTCACGGTGAGGCCGCACACTTCGAAAAATCGGCGTCGTGAAAGGCTCATGATCTTCCAACCGGGCATGTGCCCTATTCGGTCACGTGTTCCATGCCGAGCGAGAGGATCGAGGCGACGTGATCATCGGCAAGGGAATAAAAAACCTCTTTGCCTTGGCGATGATCAATGACGAGCTTTCCCTGGCGCAGCATGCGCAGGTGATGGCTTACGGCAGCGGGGCTCATGTCCATCTGGTCCGCGATATCGCCCACGCATTTCTCGCCATCGAGCAGGATATCGAGGATCTTCACACGCGTGGGATCGGAGAACATCTTGAAGAGGCCGGCGAGGCTGGCCACGAGCTCATCGTTATGCTTGTCAGCTGCATCGGCAGCCATATGCGCCTCCCGCATTATCGGATGCGGGTATTGTACCCCACACGACACGCGCATACCGAACGAGACAAACGCCCGGGAAATGTGACGGGGGCCAAGAATGTGACGGGGGCCTGACCCCTGTCACAGGGTCCCAGTGTGACAGGGGTCAGGCCCCCGTCACATTCTTGGCCCCCGTCACATTTTATTTTGCGCGTAGAAGACGCATGGCATTGAGAACGCAGAGCATGGCAACACCCGTATCGGCGAAAACGGCCATCCACATGTTGGCGATACCGAGTGCGCCAAGCACGAAAACCGCGAACTTCACAGCAATCGCCAGCGTCACGTTCTCGCGCGCATTGGCAACCGTCTTACGCGAGAGCTTCACGGCATCGGCGATGCGTGCGGGGTTGTCGTCCATGAGCACGATATCCGCCGCCTCGATGGCTGCATCCGAGCCCATAGCTCCCATGGCGATGCCGACATCGGCACGAGCAAGTGCCGGGGCATCGTTAATGCCGTCTCCCACAAACGCAAGCGTTGCCTTGGCCTTGGCATTCCCCTGTGCCAGCAGCTTCTCGACGCAGGTGACCTTGTCGCCCGGCAGCAGCTGCGCGAACACGCGATCGAGACCGAGCTTGGACGCGATACGCTCGGCGACGGACTGCTTGTCGCCCGTGAGCATGACCGTCTCGCGCACCCCGAGCGCCTTGAGCCTTTCGACAGCCTCGTGCGCCTGGGGCTTCACCTCGTCAGAAACCACCAGATAGCCCAAATACCCGCCATCAAGCGCGACGTGAATGATCGTGCCCGGCTGGCCATCGCCCGTCCAGACGACACCCTCGCGATCCATGAGCTTGTCATTGCCGACGCAGATGTGACCTTGCACGCATTCGGCGCACAGACCATGGCCCGGTGTCTCGGTGACCTCATCGCTATGTTCGGGCATGTTCAAAGTCGGAGCGACACCAAGCCGCTCGGCATACGCATCGCAGATGGATTGCGCAATCGGATGCGTCGAATGCTGCTCGACATGTGCGGCCAGACCGAGCAGCTGTTCGGGCGTGACGCCCTCGACAGGCGCAATCGTCTCAACATGAAATCTGCCCTTCGTAAGCGTGCCGGTCTTGTCGAAGACGACGGTCTCGACACGCGAGAGCTGCTCGAGGTAGTTGCCGCCCTTTGCGAGAACACCGCGCCTGGACAGACTCCCGATGCCGCAGTAGAAGCTCAGAGGTACCGAGATGACGAGTGCACACGGACAGGAGATGACGAGGAAGACGCAAGCGCGCTCGATGAAGTCAGCCCATATGGCCAAGTTGTTAGCTTCGATCACGAGCGGTGGAACGACGGCGAGCAAGAGCGCCGCGCCCACGACGATCGGCGTGTAGATACGAGCGAAGCGACGGACGAATGTCTCGGTCTTCGCCTTCTTGGAAGCGGCATTGGTCACCATATCGAGCACGCGCGACACTGCAGAATCCTCGAAGGGCCGAGTGACGCGTACGCGTAATGTGTTCGTGCCGTTGACGAAGCCGGCAAGGACCTCCTGGCCCGGCTCGAGAAAGCTCGGCATCGACTCGCCCGTAAGCGCGGAGGTGTCGAGCTCACTTGCTCCCTTCACGATGATTCCATCGAGCGGGACGCGTTCACCGGCGGTTATGACGATGATATCGCCCACTTTGACATTCTCCGGACCAACGCGCTTGATGACGCCAGCCTCCTCGACATTTGCATAGGTTGCCTTGATCTCAACGAGAGACGAGATTGACTTGCGTGAGTTATCGACCGCTCGGTCTTGAAACCACTCGCCCACTTGATAGAACAGCATGACGGCCACGGCCTCGGCCACCTCTCCAATAGCAAAGGCCGCGATGGTGGCCACCGCCATAAGGAACTGCTCATCGAGCAGCTCACGCCGAGCGATGCCCTTGATAGCACCGGCAAGCACCGGCAGGCCCACCATCAAATAGGGAATGATAAAGATTGCGTACTTAAGCCAGATAATGTCCATGACATCGGCGGGGTTGATGACATTGACCGCAAGCCCGAGTGCATAGATCACGGCAGCAGCCACGATGCGCGTAAGCGTAATCTCATCACCCTCGTCATGACAATGGCAATGCCCATCATCGCGTCCGTGGCCAGAGTCATGATCGTGACCACAACAATGGTCATCCTTGCATGCTGTTACCGCTTCGCTCATGAACCGCACTCCCGTATACATTCAAACATTCAAACGAACTTTTGATAATTGAGAAGTAAACCGCATGTTCTCCTTGCTGTCAAGGAGCCATATGAAGGATTATCTAGTGAGCTACGTTGAGGTCGCCAGGGATGAAGCCCTGCATGAGCAGCTGGGCGGCATCGAGCTCATCGCGATTATCGTCTTGCAGCGGATATCTGATTTCCATCTGGTTGATGGAACCGGGACCGATATTGACCCAGTAGAAGTACTCGTATTCACCATCGTATTGGTAGATGATGACGCGATTGCCCTCCGCACGCGCGATGCTGTCATCACTGCCATTCCACAGTGAGGCGAGAATCGCGTCGGCATCGAGCCCATCCGTGTTGTTGTATCCCGTAACGTTCACGGTCATGCGCAACGAGCTGTTGGTGAGCACGATGCCGGACCCATTGTCGACTTCCGATCCGAGCACGAAGCCTTCCGGAATGTCAACCTGGTAGCCGAACAAGGCATTCGTGTAGACCTGGGGCTCGGATGCAGCGCTCGCCGACGAGCTCGCGGAATCGGTTGGCTCGGACGCGGCTTCTGGCTGGTCGGCGTCCTGCTGAGATGCGGAACTAGCCGAATCCGAAGCAGAATTGGTAGCCTGGGATATGGTGAAGGGCAGTTCGACTTTGCCCGCGGTGACGAGAAAGATGGCAGCGCCTACAAGCGCGAGCACGATGATGACGCAAATGACGATGGCGACGACCTTGCCCCTGCGCTTGGTTGGTTTCTCGATGCTGTGCGCACCTTTCATGTCAGCTCCTCGTCCCTTGGTTATTCGCCCTGTTGATGATACGAATCATGCGGCAGCTCGTCGAGCAGTTCCGCATAATTCATGATGAAGCGGTCGACTACGGATTTGAGCTCGTCGGTGGCCTGCTGCTTATGCTCGTCATAGACGCCAACGACATAGGCACCCGTTTCCTTTGCCGAGCGCGCCGCTGTCGCGACATCCTCGAAGATGGCACAGCGTTCGGCAGAAACGCCTAGTTGACGAGCTGCTTCGAGATAGACATCCGGGTTCGATTTGCCTCCGCACTGCAACTCATCGCAGACGCAGATGGCATCGAAGAGGTCGAGCACGCCGTTGTTCGAAAGCGCCGGCTCGAGCAGATGCCGCTGCAGGGACGTAGCAATGGCCAGGGGCATTTCCTGTTCCTTGCAATGACGAAGGTATTCAAGCGCACCGGGCTTAAGCGTGACATGGGCCGCATAGCCTTCTTCGGCTAGTGACTTCCACTCCTCGATGATGTCTTCGGGATTCTCGTCGAGACCGAAGTGCTCGATGGCGAAATCGGCTCCGAGCTCAAAGCCGAGCACGGCGATCATCTCGCCGAACTCATCGGTATAGGGAATGTTCCGTTTGGCGAGAAACATGCGGTCCACCTCGTCCCAGACCCACATAGAATCCGCAAGCGTACCGTCAAAATCGAAGATGACGGCGTCGACATCCCGCGCCCCGATTTGCATAGCGCCTCCTTTTCACTCGACATGTCCCATGAAAAGCAAGGGGTGGGTCAGCAACCCACCCCTTCAAGCTAACGATATGTCCGTGAGATTACTCGGTCTCCTCGGCGGCTTGTGCCTCGGCGTCCTCGTCATCTCCGGCGGGAAGCTCGGGCTCGTCTTCAAGACGCTCCTCGATCGT
>CAYLYJ010000019.1:15802-20325 GCA_964388185.1 uncultured Coriobacteriaceae bacterium | reverse complement strand
TCATGGCCTCGGGGCAGGGGTCGCAAAAGCCCGGCATGGGCGTTTCGCTCTTTGGAGTTCCCGAGGTACAAGCCGCGCTCGAGTGTGCGTCTGACGTGTTCGACCGCGACATAGTGGCGCTCATCAACAGCGAAGGCGACGAGGCGCAGGTGCAGCTCAACGAGACGCGCAACGCGCAGGTCGCCATCGTCGCGCTTTCCATCGGCATCGGCCGCGCCCTCATGGCGCGCGGCATCCGGCCCGATGCGCTGCTTGGCTTCTCGCTCGGACAGATCAGTGCGCTCGCCCTGGCCGACATGCTCACCGACGAGGAGGCCTTCCGCCTCATCGACGTGCGCTCGCGCGTCATGGACGAGACGGCACGCTCGAATCCGGGCGCGATGACCGCGCTGCTCAAGGCCGACGAGGAAAGCGTCATGGCACTGTGTGAGCAATGCGCCCAAGATGACGTGCTTGCGCCCGCGAACTTCAATTGCCCGGGCCAGATCGTCGTGGCCGGCACCGTGCCCGCAATCGAGCGTGCGGAGGAAGCCTGGAAGGAGCCAGGCGGCAAGCTGAGCCGCCTGGCGACGCAAGGTGCCTTCCATAGCCCGCTCATGCAAGCGGCGTGCGATCCGTTTGCGGAGTATCTCGCAACTGTCGATTTCAAGGAGCCGGTCATCCCGGTCATCTGCAACACCGACGCCACGCCGCTCGATACGGCAACCGTGCGTCAGCGTCTGGTCGATCACCTCACGCATCCCGTGCGCTTCCAGCAGAGCGTCGAGGCGCTTCGCGAGCAGGGTGCGGATACCTTCATCGAGGTCGGCTTCGGCGGCGTGCTGAGCGGTCTGGTGCGACGCATCGACAAGGAAGCCACACGTGCTTGCGTGCAAGATAGGCCGAGCTTCGAAGAGCTCGAGGAATCGTGGAGGAAAAGCGATGAGTAACACCGATCAGGGCAACCCCGTCGCCCTCGTCACCGGGTCAGGCCGTGGCATTGGCCTTGCCTGCGCACGAGCACTCGCTGCCGATGGCTATGACGTCTGCCTCAACTGCTCGAGCGATTCGAGCTTCGAGCGCACAAGCGCCGCCGCCGAGGAGATTACCAACGAGTATGGCGTGCACACGCTTGCCGTTGTGGCCAACGTGGCAGATACGGAGGCCGCAAAGGCTCTCGTGGACCAGGCGGTTGCCGAGCTCGGGCGCATCGACGTGCTCGTTAACAACGCGGGTATCACGCGCGACGGGCTCATCGCGCGCATGGGCGAGGACGACTTCGATGCCGTCATCGACGTGAACCTCAAGGGTACTTTCAACTGCTGCAAGGCTGCGTCCAAGTACATGATGAAGCAGCGCAGCGGCGCCGTCGTCAACATGAGCAGCATCGTGGGTATCGCGGGCAATGCGGGGCAGGCAAACTACGCCGCCTCCAAAGCTGGCGTCATCGGCCTTACCAAGTCGCTCGCCAAGGAGCTTGCCCGTCGCAACATCAGGGTCAATGCAGTTGCTCCGGGCTTCATCGCGACCGATATGACGGACGCGCTCAATGACCAGCAGAAGGAAGCCATCACCTCCCAGATTGGTCTTGGCCGATTGGGCGAGGCAGATGACGTGGCTGCCCTCGTGGCATTTCTCGCGAGTCCCGCCGCATCCTATATAACCGGCCAGGTAATCAGCATCGATGGAGGACTTTCCCTATGAGCACGACAAACGAGAACATGAACCTTCGTCGTCCGGACGGCACGCAACGCGTCGTCATCACGGGCATGGGGGCCGTTACGCCGGCAGGTGTTGGCGTGGATGCGCTGTGGGATGCCGTCATGGGCAAGCAATGTTGCATCGCGCCTATCGAACGTTTCGACACATCTGAATATGAGGTGCATAACGCCGGTGAGGTACGTGGCTTCGACGGAACCGAGCACGGTCTTTCCAAGAAGGAGGCCCGTCGCTTCGAGCGCTTCGTCCAGTACGCCATGGTCGCAGCTGACGAAGCCATGGCCCAGGCGGGATTGTCCATGGACGATGTCGATTCCACGCGCGTGGCCATTGCGTTTGGTACGGGCATCGGCGGTATCGACGAGCTGCAGAAGGGGTTCGAGACCTTGCACGACAAGGGTCCCAAGCGCGTGAGCCCGTTGTTCGTCCCCACCATGATCGGCAACATTGCCGCCGGCAACCTCGCCATTCGCTATGGCATTCACGGGGCGTGCATCAACGTGGTCACTGCCTGTGCGACTGGAGCGCATAACATCGGCGAGGCTGTTCGCGCCATTCGCCACGGCTATGCCGATGCCGCGCTTGTCGGAGGATCTGAGGAATCGGTATCGCCCATCTGCATCGCCGGGTTCACCAACCTCGGCGCGCTTTCCAGGGCCGAAGATCCCACCCAGGCATCACTTCCCTTCGACGTGCGACGCAAGGGCTTTGTCGCCGGCGAAGGTGCCGGTGCGCTCGTCATAGAATCACTTGAGCATGCGCTCAAGCGTGGCGCCACGCCCATCGCCGAGATCACCGGATATGGTTCGACCGGCGATGCCTACCACATGACCGCGCCCGATCCCGAAGGTGCGGGCATCGTGCGCTCCATGCGCCAGGCGCTCGAGGAGGGTGGCTTCACGCCCGCCGACATCGGGCACGTCAACGCTCATGGCACGGGTACGCCTGCCAATGACAAGACCGAGTCTATCGCCCTGTACGCGCTGTGCGATGACGATGAGCTTGCCGCGGGCATTCCGGTGACGTCCATCAAGGGCACGACGGGCCACACGCTCGGCGCGGCCGGTGCGGTCGAAGCCATCGTCTGTGCGCTTTCGGTCGCTCGCGATTGCGTGCCGCCGACGACGGGGTTTGCCGAGGCCGATCCGGAGTGCGCTGTCAATGTCGTGACCGAGGCCCTGACGGACGTTCCGCAGAAGGTCGCGCTCTCCAACTCGCTTGGCTTTGGCGGCCACAACGCGACGCTCGCATTCAGTCCCTACGAATGAGACAGTTGCTTAGAGACACTCTCTCACTTTGACGAAAGGAACGTACGCATGGAAATCAGCTATCCCGCGGGACGCGACGTCATCGAGGCAGTGCTGCCCCATCGCGATCCCTTCGTGTGGGTGAGTCGCGTGCTCGAATGCGAACCCGGCGTCTCCGTCAAGGCCGAGCTCGACGTGTCGCCTGACCTGCCGCTCTTCGAGGGTCACTTCCCCGACTATCCCGTGTTGCCCGGCGTCATTATCATGGAAGCGCTGGCCCAGGCGGCATCGTTTTCCATCCTGGTCGCGCGCGAGGCGGAAGGCGCGCTCGGCTTCTTCGCGGGCATCGATAACGCCAAGTTCCGCAATCAGGTCCGCCCCGGGGACACGCTGACCCTCGAGGCGACCATCGTGAAGTCATCGCGTCGTTTGTGCGTCGCCGAGGTCAAGGCCTCTGTCGGCGACACGGTATGCGCGACCGCAACCCAGAAATACGTGTTAGCTCCCGCCGCATAGCGCGGATAGCAGATTCGCATAACGGAGTACCAGCGTGAAAGAACAAGCTAGCAAGGTCATGACCGATCACGGCGTCGATATCGTGTATCGCCTCGACAGGATCGCTCTCGAAATCGCCTCGAAGATGCACGAGCAGGGGCTGCTCCACGTGTCCGGTTCCGCAGATGGGGACGATGGCCTTTCCATGAACGGGCCGTCCGCCCTGGTCATGGTGCAAGGCAAGACGGCCAGGCAGGCCCACAACGCCGTCAACGAGGCCGGTATCGCAAGCGTCATGCCCCTCACGGGTGACTGGCGCCTCGACAGCAACCCGCGTTTCGCCTACGCAACCGTCGAGCTGGGCAGCAAGCCTACGCGAAAGCTGTTCACGAACGCCCACGCTGTCTTGAGGGCAGCCGAGGACGCTCAGGTGCAGTGCATCTTGCTTGGTACCGAATCGCTCGCGCTTGCCGAGGACAATCGCTTTCTGCGGCGCGCCGCCGATGCGGGCCTGCGCGTCTTCAAGACACTCGACATCGATACGACCTTCGAGAACTGGGTGGAATGCGAGCCTTCGAATGACGAGGAAGCTCCTCGGCCCACGAAGTGGCGTACTTGCCATGCATGCAAGCTCACCTTCGACAATGCCGAGTTCAGCGAGAACGGGTACACATGCCCATCATGCGGCACGCTTGCGCGTCTCACGTCCGACGAGCGCATCGAGCTCATCGTGGACGAGGGAACCTTCGAGGAGTGGGATACCGATATCGAGGATGTCGATCCACTCGAGTTTCCCGGCTATGCCGAGAAGATCGCATCGTATCGCGAGAAAACCGGCAAGCACGAGGCCGTTCGTACCGGCAAGGGCATGCTCGGTGATTTGCCCGTGGCCTTCGGCTTCATGGAGTCCGAGTTTCTCATGGGCTCGATGGGTTCTGTCGTGGGCGAGAAGGTGAGTCGCTTGTTCGACCGTGCCACCGAGGAGGGTCTGCCGGTCATCATCTTCTGCGCGTCGGGTGGCGCCCGTATGCAGGAGGGCCTGGCCTCGCTCATGCAGATGGCCAAGACCGCATGCGCCGTGGA
>CAYLYJ010000019.1:0-15702 GCA_964388185.1 uncultured Coriobacteriaceae bacterium | reverse complement strand
TGCAGGAGGGCCTGGCCTCGCTCATGCAGATGGCCAAGACCGCATGCGCCGTGGAACGCCATGACCGTGCCGGCTTGCTCTACATCTCTGTGCTCACCGATCCGACCACCGGTGGGGTCACGGCATCGTTCGCCATGCTCGGCGACATGATTTTGGCCGAACCCGGCGCCCTCATCGGCTTTGCCGGGCAGCGCGTCATCCGCGATACCATCAAGCAGGATCTTCCCGAGGGCTTCCAGACGGCGGAGTTCGCCCTTGAGCACGGTCTCATCGATGCCATCGTGGAGAGGGAGGACCTGCGCCACGTGCTCAAGGCTGGCGTTGCATTCCATCGTCCGTGGCGCGGGAATGACCATAACGCCCTGTTCGGTGCGTTCAAGAGCGATTCCCTCGAAGATGATGATGCGGCGAAATCCGGCGGAGCTGCGCGCAAGTGGATAGGCGACCAGATTGACCGCCTTCCCTTTGTCGAGAGCATCAAAAAGGGTGCCGAAGCGGGCATGGACAAGGTGAACCAGCGCTTTCGTGGCAGACGCGATGATACCGAGACCGGGCTTCCGACAGATGCCGAGCCCGGTAGCGCATGGGAGAGCGTCCAGATTGCCCGCAACGTGCACCGTCCCACGGCAAGTTCCTACGTCAAGGTGCTTTCGCCATCGTTCCTCGAGTTGCACGGAGATCGCGAGTTTGCCGACGACAAGGCCATTGTCGCCGGTCTCGGTCGTATCAACGGGCGGCCCGTTACCATCATCGCGCAGGAGAAGGGCTCTACCCTCAAGGAGCGCATCAAGCGCAACTTCGGTTGTCCTCAACCCGAAGGTTATCGCAAGACGGCGCGCCTCATGCGTCAGGCCGAGAAGTTCAACCGTCCCATCGTTTGTCTGGTCGATACGCAGGGAGCATTCTGCGGCACGGAAGCCGAGGAGCGAGGTCAGGGCAACGCCATAGCCGAGAATCTCGAGCTCATGGCCGGCCTGCGCGTGCCAATCGTGAGCGTGTTGCTCGGCGAGGGCGGATCGGGCGGTGCGCTCGCGCTCGCGCTCGCCAACCGTGTGGCGATGCAGCAGCACGCCGTGTACTCGGTGCTATCACCCGAGGGCTTCGCCTCGATTCTGTGGAAGGACGGGTCTCGTGCATCCGAGGCTGCCGGGATTATGGGCATGAGCGCCGGCGATGCGTTCGAGCTCGATGTTGTCGATGCCGTGCTGCCCGAAGGCGAGGGGGCCGCGCACGAAAACCCCGAGCAGGCCGCCGACGTCGTCTTCGCCTACGTGAACGAGACTCTCGAGGAGCTGAGCACCCTCACTCCCGACGAGCTCCTCGCCCAGCGCCAATCCCGTTTCGCCCGCTTCTAGAGGAGACAGCCTGGTCTGACCTGGGACAAATGGACAGGTCATTTGTCCCACCATGGGTCGGCACCGGTAATTTATGACAAAGGCCCTGGCGTCTTAGCTAGCAGCTAATGAAATCAACAGCCTTTGTGGATAGACTCCCCAACGGTCACGCAATAATCGCGTATCGACATGTCAGCCGAGCGTGTCGAATTTACCGTATGAGGAGAAAGCCATGAATAGCGTTCAGACAAACACCAGCAAGCCAAGATCCGGTCTTGCGATTGCTGCCCTCGTTTTGGGAATCGTTGCCGCGGCAACATCGTTCATGCCCATCATCAACAACATCTCGTTCTTCATCGCCCTGATCGGTCTTGTTCTCGCCATCGTGGCCATGGTCGGGATTCGCAAGGGCAAGAACAGCGGCAAGGGCATTGCCATCGCTGGCCTTGTTCTTTCCATCGTCGCGGGTGTCATGGTCTTGGGCGCGCAGGCGTTTTATTCCGCAGTTCTTGACGAGGCTATGGATCAATCGACCCAGCAGCTCAACAAGATGACGGGCGATGCGACTGATGACATCTTGGGTGTTGACGTCGAAGTCACTATCGGCGACTACTCGATTAGCAAGGATCAGTATGGTTTCGTGAAGAGCGACCTTCCGGTCACGGTGGCAAATCTGCTCAACGAGCCCGCTTCATATTGGATCAACGTCGAGGCTGTGGATGCAAGTGGCGCGCGCATTGACGATGATACCGTCATCGTCAATGATCTTGGGGCAGGACAGCGCACGAAGCTCAGCGCCTTCGCCTACGTAAGTTCAGACGATTATCAGGCCATGAAGAACGCGAAGTTCAACATCATCTCGATTTCGGAGATGTAGTAGATTCACTTTAGTGAAAATGCGCTTTGTAGAGGGTGGCATACGGAATATGCTGCCCTCGTTGCAAAATGAGATGGATGGAACCATGGACGAGAAAATTACGGAGGAGCTTCTCGCCGAGCTCCTCTCGATCCCAAGCATAGAGGCTTTTCTCGATGAGAACGATGCAGACGAGGTTTCCCTGTCTGCTTATTTGCAGAAGCTTCTCGACGAAAAAGACCTGAAGCGTGCTGAGGTCATACGCATGGCAAATCTCAATGCGACGTTTGGCTATCAGATATTCACGGGCGCACGAGGAGCGGGGCGTGACACGATTCTGCAGCTAGCTTTCGCCATGCAACTCACACTACGTGAGACCAATCGACTGCTGCAGGCTGCCGGGGTAAATGGTCTTTACTGCAAGAGTCGCCGTGATGGCATCATCATTTTCTGCATCGAGCACTCCCATTCGCTGCAAAGGACGAATGAGGAACTGTATCGTTTCGGGGAGAGTACCATTTGCTGATATCATCACCTTTCGATGGATGATGATCTCACGACACACCTTGATACGATCGAGCGTGGCGAATGCTATCGCGTTGATGCCATGCTAAAAGAGAGCGCCCTGGAATCCACGGAGCGCGTCTACCTCATCGTTGCCGACGGCACGGAGCGCGGCCCCTTCATTCGCAAACGCATGAAAACCGAATCCGGATTGGGCGAGGCGTATGAGCGTCTCTGGCAGGCGCAAAAAGCGGGCAAGCGCTTCATGCACTTGCCGCGTATCATGGAATGCGGCGTAGACGGGGATGACCGTGTCGTGATCATGGAATACGTGGCCGGCAAGACCCTAGACGAACTTGTTGACGACCCGGGCTATACGGACGAAAGCGCAGCGGTTATCGCCGTCCTCCTTTGTGACGCGGTCATGGAACTGCACGAGTGCTTTGATCCGCCAATGATTCACCGCGACCTTAAACCGGCAAACGTCATCATCTCTTCGTCAAACCTTACGCTCATTGATCTCGGCATCGCCAGGACTTTTGACAAAGATGCGGCAAGGGATACGAGAAGTTTTGGCACCCGGGGTTATGCGCCTCCAGAGCAGTTTGGATACGGGCAGACCGACGAGCGCAGCGACATATACGCGTTGGGAATGCTGATTGCATATTGCTTTCTGCGCGAAGACCCCGAACGCCGCCTTGTCGAAAGCGAATTTGCAGATGAGCGTATTCCTGAGTCACTCAGGCCGACGCTAGCGCGCGCAACCGCCTTTGACCCGGGAAGACGGTACGGAAGTGTGCGTGCCATGAAGGATGATCAGGGGGTTTCGGCCATGCTCATGGAGGCGCATTTGGTCGATGGAAGTGATGGTGCAGAAGGCGAGGTGCACATAAAGAACAATGCGCCGGATGCCCCTACCACTCCTCCTGCGCCCAGGTCGGTGGGCGAAAGCAGCGCGAGAAGCAACGGCACCTTTCTCGGGAGAATCCCCCGATGGGTTGGCATATGCTGGAACGTCCTGGTGATTCTAACTTGGGCGGTGTTTGCGGCTGCTGCCGTCTCGGTCGCCTTCTTTCCCACCGAGGGGGATACCTTTGCCTCGCCCGTAGCCAGGGCAATATCCTCCATAGGCATCTTTGCCGTCGGGACCGCCTTGGCAGCATTTGGCTTGCTCGACAAGCGCCGTCTAAAAAGGCGCCTATCCTTTCTGGGAAGATTTCCCTGGTGGCAGGTACTGCTGGTCTGCGTGGCCGCCAGTCTTGCAGTTGCGCTTGTCTCTGCGATTACCGGGGCTGTCATGAACGATGCGGCAGTGTTCAGCATGAGCACAGGCGCCATCGGACGATGAGACAGAATCACCCGGGTACCTTCGCTTCAATCCCGCCGCTCCGCTAGCAGCAAATCCACCATGCGCCCGTAGCTTTGCGTGCCATCGACCTGGTCGTTGGCCTTCAGGTACGCATCGTTTGCCTGCTGCGCAAACGTGCGGAACGGCCCCTCGTATTCGGCCCAGAACTCCATGCTTTCCATGCGGTCGGCTCGCACCTCATCCGAGAGTTGCGCAGACACTGCACGCGCGGCGTCTTCGTCAGTCCGTGCCAACGCCGAAAGCGCATACGAGTACGCGAGCGAGTACCCGCTATAGCGGATGAGCGCATCTCCGCTCTGCTTGCACGCGAGGTAGGCAATGAAGTTCGCCTCGTCCTCGCGCATGTATCCGCACTGATGTGCGAGCTCATGACCCATGGTCGCCGGAATCGTGTAGAAGGGCGGCAGCGTGTTGATGTTGCTCTCCACCGTGAACGCGAAATACATGCCCGTTATATCCCCATAGGACATGAGTTGCGAGAACAGTGTGACCGGCTTGGGCTGCGAATAGACGGGGCGCTCGAGCGTGGGGTATTGCTCCGCAATCGTCTTCATCTCGTCGACGCTGCGCACGGCGTATCCCGCAAAGCCTCCTCGTTCGTCGATATGTGCCTGCATGTCATCGCCGATATCCGCCCGGGCGGCGTTGAGTTCGGTCGCAAGATCGTTACATAGGTCGGTGATCTCCTGCGTTGTGGATTCCCTGACCTCGAAGCCCTCGTTTTGCGCGAACGTGTGGCGATAGTAGTTGAGTCCGCACAATATGGCGTACAGGAAGAAGGCGATGGAGATGATGCCGAAAGCGCTCGTAATCAGGCGGTAGAGATAGCGCAAGCGCTCGCCGCGGCACGTGATGATACGCATGATGTAATGCACGATCATGCATATGACAAGGATAACAGCTACAATGACGACCCATTGCGCCATGGAGAAGCCAACGAGCGATGGCAGGTATCCCCACACGCTCGAAATCCACGGATAGGCGCCGCGACTGAAGAGCTCCTCGCATGCGTCAGGATTGGCACGCGCGAGCATGATAAGCACAAGCGCGACAACGCCCGGCACCAAAAGCCACAGACGCCAGAGGTCCCGAAGCCATGCAGCCTTGGCTGCATCCTTTCGTGATGTCCTGTTGCTCGTCTGCTCCATGACCCCATCATAGCGAATCGGGTAACGATATTCCTTGTCGCCCAAAGGATCACGCATTTGCGCGAAGTCCCATGTAGGAAAATTGCGATTGTGTGAGACTAATTCAGCGGCGACGAATGAAATTTTCGATTGTGTGAGGCGCGAGATTCAAAAGTGCCGGTTTTTTGCGATTGTGTGAAGCCGGCGTGCCCTTTTGCTTCACACAATCGCAAATTGTCTGCATAGGCTTTCGATGCACTACACACAATCGAAAAATGTGCACGCCACCCTCTTTAAAGCGCTGCGATGATTGCATCGACGCTGTCTTTGGCATCTCCCAACAACATGTCGGTGTTCTCGTTGTAGAACAACGGGTTGTCCACGCCAGAGTATCCGGCCGAGCCCATCTTGCGTTTGGAGACGATGACCTTGCCCGCTTCCCAGACGTGCAGCACCGGCATGCCGGCGATGGGGCTGCCCGGCTCGGTTGCGGCCGACGGATTCACGGTATCGTTCGCGCCGATGACAAGCACCACGTCCACGTCACCAAAGTTGTCGTTGATCTCGTCCATCTCATAGACCGCATCGTAGGGCACCTTGGCCTCGGCAAGCAGCACGTTCATGTGGCCGGGCATGCGTCCGGCGACCGGGTGGATGCCGAACTTCACGTCCACGCCGCGTTCGATGAGCTTGCGGGTGAGGTCTGCCACGGGAAACTGCGCCTGGGCCACGGCCATGCCATAACCGGGCGTGACGACGACGCTCTTGGCGTTGCGCAGCAGCTCGGCGACTCCCTCGGGAGTCGTCTCGGTGTGCTCGCCGTTCTGCGTGGCGCTGCTATCCGAAGACGTGGCGGCCGTAGAGCCAAAGCCGCCCAGAATGACCGACACGAACGAGCGGTTCATGCCCTGGCACATGATCCACGACAGATAGGCGCCCGACGATCCGACGAGCGCGCCGGTGATGATGAGCAGGTCGTTACCGAGCGTGAGGCCGACCATCGCGGCAGCCCAGCCCGAGTACGAGTTGAGCATCGAGATGACGACGGGCATGTCGCCACCACCAATGGCCATGACCAGGTGCAATCCGAGTACGAGCGACACGACGGTTAGGATGCCGAGCGGCAGCAAGCCCGCATCGACGCCTTCGGTGTTGGCGAACCACACGATGAGGGCAATCGAGGCAATGACCATGATGAGGTTGAGGATGTTACGACCGGGCAGCGTGAGGGGCTTGCCCGAGATGCGCGCGGCGAGCTTGAGGTAGGCGATGATCGACCCGGTGAAGGTGACCGCGCCGATGAAAACAGCAAGACCGGTCTCTGCCATATGGAAGGCATTTTCCGCACCGCCCGCCAGGTTACCTGGCGTCGTGAAGAACGAGCCAAATGCCACGAGCACGGCTGCCGCACCCACGAACGAGTGCAGCATCGCCACGAGCTGCGGCATTGCCGTCATCTGCACGGTTTTGGCGCGCCAAATGCCGATGATGGCGCCAATGATGATGGCGGCGGTCATGAAGCCAGCGACGGGACCAAGGGGCTGCGTGGACGAGACGAGCGTCACGAGTATGACGGCAACGAGTGCGAGCACCATGCCCGCGATGCCGAAGAAGTTGCCGCGCTGAGCGGTCTTTTGCTTGGAGAGTCCTGCGAGCGCAAGGATGAACAGCAGCGCCGCGACAAGATATGCGAGGGACTCGAAATGCGCGAGAGCGTCGAGAATCGTGGAGTTCATCGCTAATCAGAGCTCCTCTCGAACATCTTGAGCATTCGGTGCGTCACCAGAAAGCCGCCGAAGATGTTGATGGAGGCCACCGCTATGGCAATGAACGCCAGTATGGTGACCACGAGGTTCGATGAGCTGATGAGCAAGATCGCGCCCACGATGATGATGCCCGAAATGGCGTTGGTCACCGACATGAGCGGGGTGTGCAGCGTGTGCGAAACGCCGCCGATCACGTAGAAGCCCACGACGATGGCGAGCTCGAGCACGACGAAGTGAGAGGTCATGGAAGGCGGCGCGAGCATGACCACGACCGCGCCAAGCAGCACTGCGGCAACTTTCCACCACCACTTGGCGAATGCCGATTTCTTCTTGGGCTCCTCGACCGGCATCGCCTCAGCCGGCGCCTCCTCTTTCTTGGGGGCGGCCGAGACGCTGACCGCGGGTGGCGGCCACATGCCCGTGCCGTCGAGTGTGACGGTGATGCCACGAATGACCTCGTCATCCTCATCGAGGACGAGCGCACCGTCCTTGTCCGGCGTCGCGAGCTTGAAGAAATTCACGATATTTTGACCATACAGCTGCGAAGCTTGCCCTGGCAGACGCCCCGGCAAGTCGGTGTAGCCGATGATGGTCACACCATTATCGGTGACGACGACCTCACCTGGTTTGGACAGCGCGCAGTTGCCGCCCAGAGGGCTTGCGCCCATGTCGACAACAACGCTACCGGGCTTCATGCCGGCGACGGCTTCCTCGGTGAGTAATAGCGGGGCGGGGCGTCCCGGCACTTGTGCGGTCGTGATGACGATGTCGTTCTTGCCCGCTTGTTCCTCGTAGACCTTGAGGACGCGTGCTTGCTCGTCCTCGTCGAGGGCCTTGGCGTATCCATCCGAACTTTCCTGCTTGACGGGAATCTCGACGAAGGTCGCACCGAGCGACTCGACCTGGTCGGCCACTTCGGCACGCACGTCGGTGGCCGATACTTCGGCGCCCATGGAGCTTGCAGTGCCGATGGCCGCAAGACCCGCGACACCAACGCCGATGACATAGACGCGGGCCGGGGGCATCTTGCCCGCGGCCGTCACCTGGCCGGTGAACAGGCGTCCGAAGACGTTGGCGGCCTCGATGACAGCGCGATAGCCGCCCACGTTGGCCATGGACGAGCGCACGTCGAGGGATTGAGAGCGCGATAGGCGTGGCACCATATCCATGGCGAGCGCCGTGATGCCCATCTCCTCGAACTTGGCGATGTCTTCCGGATGAGCTCCTGGGTTCATGCGCGCGATGAGCGTGGCCCCACGCTTGATGAGCGCGAGTTCGGGATCTGGCGGTGTGTCCAGGCACACGACGATGTCGGCGCCCCAGGCCTCCTCGTGCTCGACGACTCGCGCGCCCGCCTGCTCGTATGCGTCATCGAAGTAGCTCGCCTTCTCGCCCGCGCCGGATTCGACGACGACTTCATAGCCGAGCTTGATGAGCTTCTTGACGCTATCGGGCGTACCGGCCACGAGCGTCTGTTCGGGATTTGGCTCCCGGGGTATGCCTATGAGCATTTTTCCTCCCCATCGTGAAAAAGCCCGTTGGATATAAATGCGTATGGTACTGCATGTACGCGTACATATATACGCAGAAATGTTCCTTTCCCTTGCGTTTGCGTTCAGCTCGAGTAGTATTCGCTGAATGAGAAAACTGCTCCGGGCAAATCTATCATTCGACGGGAGGATGCCATGAGCCGCAAGATCGCCATATTCGATACCACGCTGCGCGACGGCGAGCAATCGCCGGGTGCGAGCATGAACGCTCAGGAGAAGCTCGTCATCACGCGTCAGCTCCTGCGTCTCAACGTCGATGTAATTGAGGCGGGTTTTCCCGTGTCGAGCCCCGGCGATTTCAAGTCCGTCCAGGACATCGCCATCACCTGTGGTGATGCATGTATCGTTGCCGGTCTTACGCGTGCTGTCGAGCGTGATATCGATGTGTGTGCCGAAGCGCTCGAGGTCGCGGAGCGCCCGCGTATCCACACGGGCATCGGTGTATCACCCGAGCATCTCAAGTACAAGTTCAAGGGAATGTCGCTTGATGAGGCCGTTGATCAGGGTGTTGCGGCGGTACGCCATGCGCGCAAGTACGTTGACGACGTCGAGTTCTACGCCGAGGACGCCGGTCGCGCTCCCTACGAAGATCTCGCCCGCATGCTCGAGGCTGTTATCGCGGCCGGTGCGACGGTCGTAAACATCCCCGATACCACGGGTTTCAGCGTTCCATGGGAGTTCGGTCAGCGCATCCGCTATCTCATGGAGCATGTCAATGGCATCGAGGACGTCTGCGTCTCGGTTCATTGCCATAATGATCTTGGCATGGCCACGGCACTTTCGCTTGCGGGCGTGATGAATGGCGCCACGCAGGTTGAGTGCACCATCAACGGTCTAGGCGAGCGCGCGGGCAATACCGCCATGGAGGAAGTTGTCATGGCGATTAAGATGCATGAGGATGAGCTCGACGCGCACACCGACATCAACACCACTGAGTTCGCGCATGCAAGTCGTCTCGTCTCGTCCATCACCGGTATCAACGTGCAGCCTAACAAGGCGGTGGTTGGCGCGAATGCCTTCGCGCACAGCTCGGGCATTCACCAGGATGGCGTCATCAAGAACCGCACCACCTACGAGATCATTGCGCCCGAGGAGGTGGGCGTTTCCGGAAGCCAGATTGTGCTGACTGCCCGCAGCGGACATGCCGCCTTGCGCAAGCGTCTCGAGGATCTGGGCTATGCCGGCATTCCCGATGATAAGTTCGAGCAGATCCATGCGGCATTTCTCGAGCTCGCCGATAGCAAGAAGGAAATCTACGATGACGACCTGCACTCGCTCATGGGTGAGCAGGATCGCAACGAGAACGCCATCTACCGTCTCGATGCCGTCCAGATTTCCTGTGGTCAGCCGCTCGTGTCGACAGCTACGGTGACCATCACCGACGAGAACGGCGAAGTGCACACCGCGTGCGAGATTGGTTCTGGTCCTATTGATGCGATGTATTCAGCGATCAACAAGGTCGTGCAGGCTGAAAACGATCTCATGGAATACTCGGTCAACGCCGTGACGCGCGGCATTGACGCTCTTGGTGAGGTGACCGTGCGTATCATGGATCGCGATGGCGCGATTTTCATCGGCCGCGGTAGCGATCGCGACATTACCGTGAGTTCGGGCAAGGCCTACGTCAATGCGCTCAATCGCATGATTGATCAGCATCGTCATAACTTGCAACGCACCGAGAGCGGCTCCGACGCCCCCGCGCATATCTAAGACGTGTAAAAGGGTCAGGCCCTTTTACACGTCTTGCCACTCAAGAAAGTTCGCAAATCCGTTTATAAGTGGAAAACCCCGCGTTTTCCCCTTGTGCACGTATTCCGCTCTCCACAACGGCTGTTGATGGCTGCAAACGACAAAACCTGTGTCTCACCAAGCGTGTATGGTGTTCACCCCCGAGGAGAAACAGACAAGGAGACACGAGAACCATCATGCCGGAGCTTGCTTACACATCGAATGCCAACAATTCCGTTGAGCGCATCATGCCTCAGGACATCGACGCCGAGAAGGCCGTGCTCGCGGCTATGCTGCTCGGCCAGGATACGGAGGTCGTCGAGGAAGCGCTCATGAAGCTCTCGGCCAAGGACTTCTATCGTCCCGCGCATCGCAAGATCTTCGAAGCCATGGAGGAGCTCTACAACAAGAACGCTCCTATCGACCAGCTCTCCTTGGCAGATCGCCTCAAGTCACGTGGAGACCTCGATGCCATCGGTGGCAAGCCCTACATCGTCGAGCTTGGCAACAACACCTTTGCGCTTGCCAACTGGGCTCACCATGCAGATATCATCAAGCGTGCTGCCATGTTACGTGATCTCATCGGTGCCTCTGTGCGCATAACCGCGCTCGGCTATGACGCGCCGGATGATCTCGATGAGGTTGTCGAGACTTCCGAGAAACTCCTCTTCGATGTCACCAACAAGCGTGTCGCCACCAACTTCAAGTCGATGGAATCGCTCGTGCTCGAGACATTCGACGAGCTTCATGAGCTTGCCAACACCAAGAGCAAGTACAACGGCGTGCGCACCGGGTTCCAAGACCTCGACGATCTATTTGGCGGTCTGCGCGGTGGCGACCTCGTCATTCTTGCCGCGCGCCCCTCCGTGGGAAAGACTGCTCTCGCGCTCAACATCGCGAGCCGCGCCGCTCAGCTCGGCACCTCGGTCGCGTTCTTCTCGCTCGAAATGTCGGCCACGCAGCTCGTTCAGCGCGTACTCTCGACAGAGACGCGCATCAACTCCAAGAAGATGCAGACGGGTCAGATGAGCCAGCAGGACTGGAACACGCTCATTGCCGCTTCGGGTATGCTTTCCAAGCTCCAGCTGTGGGTCGACGATACCCCCAGCGCCTCTATCCTCGAGGTGCGTGCTAAGGCTCGTC
Organism: uncultured Coriobacteriaceae bacterium; assembly: GCA_964388185.1. GTDB lineage: Bacteria > Actinomycetota > Coriobacteriia > Coriobacteriales > QAMH01 > QAMH01. Next base: position 4,325 of record CAYLYJ010000019.1, on the reverse strand, counting down.
GCCAGCTCCGTAACGTCGAGCCGCAAAAGGGCCTCATCATCGTCGACTATCTGCAGCTCATGCAGCCGCAAAACACCCGCACAGAATCGCGTCAGGTCGAAATCGCCGAGATCTCCCGCGGTCTCAAGATTCTCGCCAAAGAGATGGACATGCCCATCATCGCGCTCTCGCAGCTTTCCCGTGCGGTCGAGTCGCGTCAGGGCAAGCGTCCCATCCTGTCAGACCTGCGTGAGTCCGGTGCCATCGAGCAAGACGCCGACATCGTCATGTTTCTTGACCGCTCGCTATCAGAGAAAGAAGCCGAACAGGAAGATCGCCCCGCATGGCGTACGGCCGATGTCATCGTCGCCAAGCATCGTAACGGCCCTACGGGCGTCGTCAGTCTGGCGTTCCAGAGCGAGTTCACGCGCTTCGACAATCTCGCCCGCCACGAGGACAACAGATACTAGGGCGGCTTCACATTCCTATTCGTGCCTGTATGCTCCCTCACATTCGATACAATGGTGTGCTGTGCGCGCCCGTGCGGTCGCGCCTATGCTTCCCATAAAGGAGAGATTTATGTCGGGCACAATATTGGTTGGAACGCAATGGGGCGACGAGGGAAAGGGCAAGGTCACAGACCTGCTCGCCTCTGATTACGATTATGTCGTCCGCTTTCAGGGCGGTAATAACGCCGGTCACACTGTTATCTACGGAGACACCAAGCTCGCCTTGCACCTCATTCCGTCGGGCATCATGTACGAGAGCGTGACGCCACTCATCGGCAACGGTTGCGTCGTTGATCCGCAGGTGCTGTGCAGCGAGATGAAGGATCTCGAGGAGAAGGGCATCTCCACGGATAAGCTGCTTATCAGCAGCAACGCCCATGTCATCATGCCCTATCATCGCGTGCTCGACGGTGCGACCGAAGCGCGGCTCGGTGCTAATAAGATTGGCACGACCAAGCGCGGTATTGGTCCGTGCTACCAGGACAAGTACGCGCGTATCGGCATCCGTATCCAGGACCTGCTCGACAAGAAGATCCTACGTGAGAAGCTCGAGACCGCCCTCGCCATCAAAAACGACATCCTCCAAAACGTCTATGACATGCCTACGTTTACGGTCGACGAAATCCTGAACGAATATCTCGACTATGCGGATTTGATCCGCAAGCATGTCGTCGACGCGAGCCAGTTGCTTAACGCCGAGCTGCGTGCCGGCAAGTCGGTGCTTTTCGAGGGCGCCCAGGCAACCCAGCTCGATATCGACCACGGCACCTATCCCTTCGTCACCTCCAGCAATTGCACCGCAGGCGGTGCCATGACGGGTACTGGTGTAGGCCCCACGCGCATCGACCGGGTGCTCGGCATCGCGAAGGCGTATATGACACGTGTCGGCAGCGGTCCATTCCCCACAGAGCTCTTCGATGACTACGGCAAGACGCTTGGCGAGGCTGGCCACGAGGTGGGCGTCACGACTGGGCGCAAGCGCCGCTGCGGTTGGTATGATGCCGTCATCATTCGCTATGCCGCCGACGTCAACGGTCTCACCGACCTCGCACTCACCAAGCTCGACGTGCTTGGTGCCGTTGACAAGATCAAGATCTGCACGGCTTACGAGGCTGATGGCGTTGTCTACGAGAACGTCCCAAGTCAGCAAACGGCTTTCCATCACGCCAAGCCCATTTACGAGGAGATGCCCAGCTGGCAGTGCGATATTTCCGACTGCCGCAAGTACGAGGAGCTTCCGCAGGAAGCCCGCGATTACGTGGAGCATCTCGAGGAGCTCGCAGGCGTGCCCATCAGCATCGTCACGGTCGGTCCCGATCGCGATCAGACCATCATGAGAGGATGGAACTAACATGAATATCCTGCTTCTCGGTAGCGGTGGCCGCGAGTGCGCCATCGCCACGGCGCTTGTCGAGTCGCCCTCGTGCGACCAGCTCTTCATCGCTCCCGGCAACGGTGGTACGGCCGAGCTCGGCACAAACGTCGCCCTCGACGCCGAAGATGGCCAGGCCGTTGTCGACTTTGCTCGCGAGAATAATTGCGAGCTCGTGGTCATCGGTCCGGAGGCCCCGCTTGTCGCCGGCGTTGCCGATGCCGTGCGCGATGCGGGCATCGATTGTTTCGGTCCTGGTGCTGCAGGCGCGCGCCTCGAGGGGTCCAAGGACTTCTCCAAGAGCATCATGATGAAGTACGACCTGCCCACTGCCGCATACGGCACCTTCACGGACTGCGATTCGGCGCTTGCCTACCTCAACGAGCATGGTGCGCCTATCGTCGTCAAGGCTGACGGGCTGGCCGCTGGCAAGGGTGTCACGGTTGCGCTCACCAAGGAAGCCGCCGACGAGGCGATTTGCGAGTGCTTCGATGGTCGCTTTGGCGAGGCGGGCTCGACGGTCGTCATCGAGGAGATGATGACGGGCCCCGAGTGCTCCATGCTCGTGTTCACAGATGGTGTCACGGTGCTTCCGATGGCGCCTTCGCAAGATCACAAGCGTGCCTACGAGAACGACGAAGGCCCCAACACGGGCGGCATGGGCGTATATTCGCCGGTTCCTATTGTCACCGACGATGAGCATGCGACGATGGTCGACATCATGGAGCGTGCCGTTGCCGGCCTGCGCGAGGAGGGCATCGACTACCGTGGCGTCCTATACGGCGGCTTCATGCTTACGCCGGAAGGCCCCAAGCTACTCGAGTTCAACGCCCGCTTTGGCGATCCCGAGACGCAGGTTGTGCTGCCACGTCTCGAGACCGATTTGGTCGACGTCATGCTTGCGACTGCCCAGAAGCGCCTAGGTGAGGTCGAGCTTTCCTGGCGCCCCGAGTGGGCCGTGAGTGTCGTGCTCGCGAGCGAGGGTTATCCCGGCGATTACGAAAAGGGCTTCGAGATCACTGGTATCGACGAGGCTAATGCGCTGCCAGGTGTGCACGTCTACCACGCCGGCACCAAGGTCGAAAACGGCAAGGTCTATACCAATGGAGGCCGCGTCCTTAACGTCACCGCGCTCGGCGACACTTTCGAGGCCGCGCGTGACCGCGCCTACGAGGCCTGCGACCTCATCAACTGGGATGGCAAGTTCATGCGCCGAGACATCGGTGCCCGTGCCATGAAGGGCCGCAGCGCATGGGGGAGCTGATCGAGCACTTCGAGGATCCCTCCATCAGCGAGAAGATCATCGGCTCGAAGCGCGTTTTCGACGGCAGGCTTCTCAAGGTCGACGCCGTCGATATCGAATTACCCAATGGCCACGAGACCACCCACGAGGTCATTCGCCATCCCGGTGCCGTATGCATCGTCGCACTTGATCACGAGGGGCGCATACTCGTCGTGCGTCAGTACCGCACGGCACTCGAACGCGTGACCATCGAGGTTCCCGCAGGCAAGATCGATCCCGGCGAGGACCCTGCCGATGCCGTGCGTCGTGAGCTTGCCGAGGAGACCGGCTACATCGCAGGCGATATTCGCCGTCTGGCGTCCATTGCCGTGGCCGTGGGCTATAGCGATGAGATCATCCACATATACATGGCGACAGATCTAACACCCGGATCTGCCCATCCGGACGAGGACGAATTCGTTGTCGCCGAGTGGGTGAGCGTCGAATCGCTCATCGATTCCGTCCTCGATGGTCGCATCGAGGACTCCAAAACCGTCATCGCCGCGCTCATCTGCGATGCGCTGCGTCATAGAGTCTGAGAGGGGAACATCATGTCAAATGACAAGCCGCTGGTGGGAATCATCCTGGGGTCAAAGTCGGATGCGCCCGATTTCGAGGGCTGCAAGCAAATGCTCGAGAAGTTCGGTGTGCCCTACGAGTTCGTTATCCATTCTGCGCACCGCAATCCCGATGACGTACGGGAATGGGCAATTAGCGCCGAGCTGCGTGGCCTCAAGGTCATCATCGCCGGTGCCGGCAAGGCCGCCGCGCTTGGCGGAGTCGTTGCGTCGCACACGCCCCTACCCGTCATCGCCGTGCCGATGAAGACGAGTGATTTGGGTGGCATGGACTCGCTGCTCTCGACGGTGCAGATGCCCACAGGCGTGCCATTGGCCTGCGTGGCCATCAACGGTACGAAGAACGCCGCGATTTTGGCGACCGAGATCCTGGGTGTCTCCATGCCCGAGTATCGTGACGCCATCATCGAATACAAGCGCGAGCTCGCCGGCAAATAATGCGTCATATGGCAAAGGCGCTCCTCCGGGAGCGTCTTTCCCTTCATGCTCTCTTCACATCCACAGGTGCTCTACCTTTAGTTTCACAAATTCTTCACATTTCCTTGCGTCCTTGTCGGGGCTTCGGCTAGGGTTTTAAGCCGTTGCAACGCGAAATGATGCACATT
>CAYLYJ010000018.1:2458-21890 GCA_964388185.1 uncultured Coriobacteriaceae bacterium | reverse complement strand
TTGCCAAGTAGTCATGGCCGAGTGAGTTCTTGATGATATTGCGCGTGATGTTCTGAATGATCTGGTGATTGAGCGTGCCAACAACGGGGCTTTCCTCGTAATCAGTCGTGTCGAGAAGCTTGATGCGGGCAGCATCCTGGCGATCCTTGCCCAGATAGGCGATGATGTCGCTGATACGCACGACGCAACCCTCGAGCGTGGAGGGCCGCAGGTCGCGAATGTTGCTCTGGTCGATATAACAGCTCTCAATGAGGTTGTTGAGCGCGTCGAAGTCCGGACACGGTGCGGGGCGGTATTCGAGAAAGGTCTTTTCGCCGCAATGCGTGAGTATGCCATTGTACGTCTGCAGGCATAAGTTGGTACGCGCAATGGTCTTGAGCAAGCGCACGCTATGCACGTTATGGTTGAAGTAGCGCCCCGTGCTTGCGTGGTAGAGATCAGAGAGATAATCCTCGCCCTGATGCCCGAAGGGCGTATGACCGAGGTCGTGGCCAACAGCTATGGCTTCGATGAGGTCAAGGTTGAGGCCAAGCGCCATGCCGATGGTACGCCCCACGCGACTGACCACCTGCAGGTGGAAGGAACGTCGCGTGATGTCATCGTTACGTACGAGAGAGAAGACCTGCGTCTTATCCGCGCAGCGCGAATAGAACGGATTGTGGACGATCTTCTCGACGTCCACCACGAAGCACGGTCGACCCAGATAGATATCCGGATCTTCGTAGCGCTTGGTAAACTCGCGTATGCCCTCGTCGTCACGGCATGCATACGGCGAGAGCATGGCCTGAGACGCAGCATGCCGCGCGCGCAGCTCTGCTTTCTCGTCTTCGGTAAACTCAAATAGCCTGGTATCGAATCCCACAGTGCTTCCTTACTCGTGCCAATATCACGCGTATAGCCTAACGCGTGAGTGTGACATGAATTTCCTAGCGGAAGCTTGCCGACTGGGCCGAGGCCGAATCCTTGAGCAGGACGTCGTGCGCGCCACCCTCGACAATCGAGACGCTCGACACACGCGTGATCTTGGCCTTCTCGCGCAGCTCGGCAAGGTCGAGCGCGCCCACGTTGCACATGGTGTGCTTGACCTTGGAAAGCGAGAGGGTCACGTTGTCATGCAGGGAGCCGGCGTAGGGCACGTAGCTGTCGACGCCCTCCTCGAAGGCGAGCTTGCCGCCCTCGCCGTCGTCGTAGCGCTGCCAGTTGCGGGCACGGGCCGAACCCTCGCCCCAGTATTCCTTCATGTAATTGCCATTGACGCTCACGCGTTTGGTCGGGCTCTCGTCGAAGCGAGCAAAGTAGCGGCCGAGCATCATGAAGTCCGATCCCATGGCAAGCGCTAGAGTCATGTGGTAATCCTGCACGATGCCGCCATCCGAGCAGATGGGGATGTAGATGCCCGTCTCGTTGAAATACTCATCACGCGCCTTGGCAACCTCGATGACAGCCGTCGCCTGGCCACGACCAATGCCCTTCTGCTCGCGCGTGATGCAGATGGAACCACCGCCGATGCCGATCTTGATGAAGTCGGCGCCCGCCTCGGCCAGAAAGCGAAAGCCCTCGGCGTCGACGACGTTGCCGGCACCGACCTTGACCTCGTCGCCGTACTGCTTGCGCACCCACTCGAGCGTGAAGCGCTGCCAATCCGAATAGCCCTCGGACGAGTCGATGCACAAGACGTCGGCACCCGCGTCGAGCAGCAGCGGTACGCGCGTCTCGTAGTCACGGCTGTTGATGCCCGCACCCACGACGTAGCGCTTCTGGCTGTCGAGCAGCTCGAGGGGATTAGCCTTGTGCGAGTCATAGTCCTTGCGGAAGACGAGCGAGACGAGATGCCCGTCCTTGGTGACGATGGGAAGCGCGTTGAGCTTGTGATCCCAGATGATATCGTTGGCCTGCGAGAGCGTAATGCCGTCCTCGCCCGTGACGAGACGTTCGCGTGGCGTCATGAACTCAGCAACCTTGGTGGACGGATCCATGCGGCTCGGACGGTAGTCACGGCTCGTCACGATACCAAGTAGCTTGCCTGTGGAAGATCCATCCTCAGTGACGGGCATGGTGGAGTGGCCCGTCTTGCGCTTGAGCTCGACGACGTCCTTCATGGTCATGTCAGGCGTAATGTTCGTGTCGCTCGGGACGAAGCCGGCCTTGTAGGACTTGACCTCGCGGATCATCTCGGCCTCGGACTCGGCCGACTGCGAGCCGTAGATGAACGAGCAACCGCCCTCGCGGGCAAGGGCCTCGGCCATGCGCGGACCGGAAACGGACTGCATGATGGCCGACACCATCGGAATGTTGAGAGAAAGCGGGCACTCCTCGCCGCGCTTGTACTTGACGAGCGGCGTGCGCAGGCTGACGTCTGACGGAATGTTTTTCTCCGTCGTGTATCCGGGAACCAGCAGATACTCGCTGAAGGTATGAGATGGTTCATCGTAGTAAAACGCCATGCCTGGGGCCTCCTCTATCTCTCAATGGTTTCAGAGAAGTGTACTACACGAGCACCGAACGCGGCACCGCGATTTCCTGTGGTCGTGCAACGGAATCGTCACAAAGATGCGTGTGCAGGTAAGCTGCCGATTCAAAGCAAGACAATGGATTGCCTGGATCTCTGCTCGAGGTTTGTCAGCGTGCAAATGGGCAAAGAAAAAGGGGCCGGAGGGCCCCTTGGTGTTCTTGGTGGAGATAAGGGGGTTCGAACCCCTGACCTCATGACTGCCAGTCATGCGCTCTCCCAGCTGAGCTATATCCCCGTGGGTCGTCGAAAAGACGCGAGGGCAATTATACCAATCGGAGCAGATGGTGCAAGGGGGTAATTTACGTCCTCATAACGGCTTTGGATGAACGCTCAGCTCAGAACGCGTGCCTATCCACCCATCAGCATCAAAGTAGACCACAGCGCCGAATACAAAGACGGTCTCGAAGTATGGCAGGTAGACAGTGACTCCACGGTATTCATGGATCTCTTTCTGGATTGTCTTCATGAAGAGCTCGAGAGACGCATAGCGTTCTTGCTGCAAGGCGCGCGTGATGAAGGGCCTTACCCCTACGATGTCAAACGAGGAGAGGAAATGCTTGGCATCTTGTATTGCCAGCCGGCCAACACTGCTTCTTCGCTTGCACAGATCATGGGTCTGTCAAGCAGGCAGATCCAGCGAATCCTCAGAGAGCTTCGTGAAGGCAGGTTCATCGAGCACACTGGCTCCGACCGCAAAGGAAAGTGGATTCTGTGCTGAGGCTGCAGGCATGTGCGCTGTGAAACCTACCACATGCGGTCTTCCCACCATGCGGGTAAAATGTTGTCATACGTACTCGTTGGAGGCCCCATGACCCACCTCGTTGATATGCACATGCACGCAGGCTTTGCAGATGACCCTTCAACATTCGCACATGCGCTCTCCGATGCGGGCATCGCGTCCTTCGCCAACACTGTCACCCCCGCCGAATATGAACGCCTCTCCCCCGTCCTCGGCAGCCTCGAGACCATGCGCCTTGGGCTCGGCCTGCATCCCTGGTGGATCGGCACGCCCGAGTTCGGCACGCTCGATGACGTGCTCAACGCCTTCGAGACGCAGCTTGCCGTCACGCGCTACGTTGGCGAGATCGGTCTCGACTTCTGGCCCTCCCGTGTCCACACGAAAGATGCCCAACTCGAGGTCTTCGCGAAGATCGCACGACTATGCGCCAGAAGGACCGACGTGCTCATCTCGATGCATGCGGTGAAGGCCGAGCGCGAATTACTCGACATACTCGAATCATCCAGATGTCTCGAGCGCTGCACTTGCATCCTGCATTCGTACGGAGGCCCCTCCGACCAGCTCTCACGCGCAATCGAGAGCAGCTGTTTCTTTTCCGTGGGAACACGCATGCTATCGACCAAGCGCGGTCGCGAGTATGCCCGCATCATCCCCGAGGGACGCCTGCTCATCGAAAGCGACCTGCCCGCCGCTCGAGATGAGCCTGTGAATGCATGCGACGTCAAGCGTGATCTCGAATCAGTTCTCGACGGGCTGGCCTGCATACGCGACACCAACCACGAACTCCTACGCGAAACCATCAACGCACACAGCCGGGAACTACTAAGCCTCCAGGCACTCTAGGTCGACCGTCATATCCTCGCGTGGAATCCTGGTGGCATCGAAGACATCGAGCAACTCGACGGCACTCATGCTCTCCCCCACCTCGACCTGCCCCGCGAGATGCGCAAGATAGCCGACGATGGCTTCGGGGGCAACACCACGCTCGCGCATGCCCACGATGGTGCTGTCGCCGTCGCGCTTGGACAGGCGCCTGCCGTCGGAGGCAAGGAGCAGTGGATGATGAGCAAATTCGGGAACAGGAGCATCGAGCAAGTTATAGAGCAGCATTTGACGAGGCGTCGAGGAGAGCAGATCGCGCCCCCGTACCACCTGCGTCACGCCGCTGGCGATGTCATCAACCACGCAAACGAGCTGGTAAGCGAACACGCCATCACTGCGGCGCAGCACGAAATCCCCGCACTCATTCGCAAGGCTCTGCTCGTGAGGGCCCTGGATCGCATCGACGAAAGCGATCGTCTCGTCGGGCACGTGTAAGCGCAGCGCAAAACGATGCTCACCGGCAAGCGCAGCTCGCTCAGAGGCCTCCATTCGGTAGCACGTGCCGGTATACAGCGGCGTGCCATCTGAAGCATGCGGAGCAGTGGCGGCATGCAAATCAGCGCGCGAGCAAAAGCACTCGTAGAGCTCGGCCACATCCCCGATACGTGCCAGCGCCTCCTCGTAAGTAGCCACGCGCTTGGTCTGCACGACGGGCTCTCCATCCCAATCGAGGCCAAGCCAATGCAGATCATCAAGTAACCCTTGTGCGTGGGCGGGATTCTGGCAGCGTTCGTCAAGATCTTCGAGGCGCACGACAAACGCACCACCAGCCGAGCGGGCGAACGCCCAAGCGAGCAACGCCGAAAATGCGTTCCCAAGGTGCATGTGCCCGCTAGGACTCGGCGCGATACGCCCAATGACCCTCTCGCTTGTAATCATCGCAGCCCCTATTCGACGTAGGTCGAGCTCACGTTGTAGGGAAGTCCCGCGGGCATAGGCTCTATCACGATGTCGGACTCGGAGGCAAGCCTGCGGAGCCACTCGTTAAAGAGCTGGTCGGCCTTCGCCTCGCTTGCATCCTTGACAATCTGATCGTAAATTTCGGTCGGCATACTTCTGAGCACGACGGATTCTCCACCGGCACCAACATTGAAGGCAGCATCGCAGTAAATGAGCATCCAGGCACCATCAACGTAGACGGGATCAGACACAGTGTCGGGCTCGAGCTCACCTATGGCCTGGATGTATTCGACTCCCATAGCGTCGCGGTTGGCCGGAAGCGAATTCCAGCCGGCATGCACGGCATCTCCCAGGCGTTCGAACTCGCCAAGTGTGACGCGCTCGCCCGAAGTGGCGAGACGGTCGCGGGCGGCCTGGGCATCCTGTTGTGAATCGAACTGAATATAGTATGAATCCCTACCGTTATAGGTCGATGCAGACGCGTTGGCCTGAGCTTGGATTTCTGCCTCGGTGGGCGTGACAGCATCGATCACCTTGCTGCGTAGTTGCTCCTCGAGTAGACGATTGAGCTCGTTTTCGCGCCATGAGTCTTCATCGTAACCATACGAGGCAAGTACGCTATCCCAGGAGTTCGCACCATAGCGCTGCTCGTAGTACGCTTTCTCGCGGGAAATGACATCGTCGAGATCGGTATCACCAATCTGAATACCGAATTGTGCACACTGCTGGCGTATGAGCTCCTGCGGAATAAACACGGTATCGAGCACGTAGTTGCGCAGTGACTCTGAAGTATAGCCGTTTGACTTGAGAAACTCGGCCCAACCAGAATCGGTCTCGTACTGCGCGTTTTTCTTGCGAAAGCCCTCGATGAAATCGGTGACGTCATCTTCCTCGATCGCCACGCCATTGACGTAGGCGGCAACTTGAGGTGGTTGCGTCATGCCAAAGCAGCCCGTAAGCGCAAAAGACGCAGCGAGCACAAACGCGATGAGCGCGGGAACACATGACGCGCGTATGAGACGCTGAGAAATCACGTCACGCACCCTCGGCCCGCATCGAAAGCGGCTAAGTTGGCATCGACGGTCTTGGGTGGCACGCGACCCGCGATGACCTCACGCCATGTCTCGGCCTCGAAAGGCAGTGCCGTGGAAAGTGCCCCCATGAGCACGACGTTGGTGGACTTGGGACTTCCCGCCTCACGTGCGATACGACCGGCGGGAACCTTCACGGCGCCGAGTTCCGCAAGTGCGCCGTCGATATCTGCCGGCATGCTACCGGTGCCAATCGCAACGCTTACCGGCTCGATGACCTCGTCGTTAACGAAAAGGCGACCACCGTCCACCGCCAGGAACTGACGGGCACGCAAGGCCTCGATGGCCTCGAAGCTCACGATGACATCGGCGCAGCCCTCGTCGCAAATCATGGAAGCGACATCGTCTCCAAAGCGCACGACCGTGGAAACTGACCCACCACGCTGGCTCATGCCATGAATCTCGGAGATCTTGACGTCATAGCCACTCGCAGCCGCGGTTTTGGCAAGCAAGTCGCCTGCGAGGATGGTACCCTGGCCACCAACGCCAACGAGCAGAACCGTCGTTGTCTTCTGTGCCTGCGTCATATCACTCCCCCTCCCTTGAGACGCAGCCAAACGGGCATACCTGGATGCACTGCCCGCAACCGATGCATTGGACGGGATCGATAAGCGCATGCCCATGCTCGTCCTTGCCAATGGCGGGACAACCGATGCGCACGCATTTACCGCAGGCACGACAATCGCTCACGACGGCACCCACCTCGCGGGAGCGATCTATGAGTCTGCACGGGCTATGGAACACGAGTACCGAAAGCCTGTCGCAGGCGGCAGTCGCACGCTTGAGGGCGTCCTTGACCGCGGCGTAATCCTGGGCGTCAACGCTGATGACCTCATCTGCGCCAAGTGCGAGGCACAGCGCCTCGATGTCGAGCCGCTTGCCACGCTCGACGGCAAGCGGATTGGCACCACGCACCTGCTCGTGCAAGGTGATGCCGTTGCACGGGTTGCCCTGACAGCCTGTCATGGCCGTCGTACGGTTGTCGAGTATGCACAGCGTGCCGGCCCCGGCATTGTAGATGGTGCCGAGCATGCTCGTGATACCAGAATGCGCGAAGGTGCTGTCGCCGATGACGCCGACGACGGGACGCTTGTTGCGCGTGGGAACGTCGGCGAGCTCGAGACCATGGGCGACCGAAAGCGAGGCACCCATGTCAATCGTGGAATGTACGGCGCTCAGAGGCGCGGTCGCACCAAGCGTGTAGCAACCAATATCGCCACTCACGATGGCCTTCATATCGTGCAATACCGTGAATACGAGGCGATGTGGGCAGCCAGCGCACAGCGAGGGTGGACGCGGGGGCAGGCCCTCACAAGGAGCGAGCGCCTCGGGGAGCTCGACACCGAAAGCGCGCTTGATGAGCGCCGGGGTAAGCTCGCCTGCCTCGGGTAAGGAACCTGCTGGTGGTTGCTCGGTCGCGATACCGAGCGCATGCACGTGCTCGGTGAAGTAGTCACAGGCCTCCTCGACGACGTAGAGATGGTCGACCATCTCGGCGAACTTCCTGAGTTTGGCAGGTGGCAGGGGCCAGGAAAGGCCGAGCTTGAAGGTGCTTGCCTGCGGTAGCGCCTCGCGTACGTGCTGGTAGACGGCGCCGCTCGCGATGATACCGATGGATGTATCACGCATCTCGATGCAATTGAGATCGGCAGTCTCAGCGAACTCGACGAGTTCGCGGGTGCGCTTGATGACAGCCTGCCTGCGGCCGCGCGCATACGCGGGCATCATCACGTACTTGGACGCATCGGGCGTGAAGTCGCGCAGCGCGACGTCCTCACGCTCGTCATTGCAATCGACGAGCGACTTAGTATGCGCGATGCGCATCGACTCGCGAATCATGACCGGCGTGTCGAAGTCCTCGGAAATCTGGAAGGCGCGTTGCACGAACTCGTGTGCCTCGGCACTGTTGGCCGGCTCGAGCATCGGGACGCGTGCGAAGGCGGCGTAATTGCGCGAATCTTGCTCGTTTTGCGAGGAGAACATCGACGGATCATCTGCGGCCAAGATGACAAGACCAGCATTGACACCCGTATTGCAAGCACTCAGCAGCGGATCTGCCGCTACGTTGACGCCCACGTGCTTCATCGTCACGAGACTGCGCGCACCACCCATCGCGCTTCCGAGCGCGACCTCGAGAGCCACTTTCTCGTTAGGTGACCACTCGCAGTACACGTCATCGAACTCGGCGAGGTTCTCGAGGGTCTCGGTCGAGGGTGTCCCGGGATAACCGACGCCCACGCGTACGCCCGCTTCCCACGCGCCTTGCGCAATGGCCTCGTTTCCCGACAGGAGCTTTTGCATCGTAGGTCCTTTCAAGGCGCTAGCCTTCGTTTTCCAGCTCGACAATGTTAGTCGCACCGTAGGTCTGGCGCAGCTTGGGCTTCTCGATCTTGCCCGTCGCATTGCGCGGCACCGAGGCGAAGATGTACTTACGCGGACGCTTATAGCGCGGCAGCGCCTGGCAATACTCCTCGAGCTCCGCTTCGGTCAGCTCGACATCGGGCTTTGCCTCGACGATAGCAGCGGCGACCTCGCCCAGACGCTCGTCGGGCAGGCCGATGACGGCAACGTCCTTAACACCCGGATGCGCGGACAGGTGATCTTCGATCTGCACAGGATATATGTTCTCGCCGCCGCTGATGACGACGTCTTTCTTGCGATCAACGAGCCAAATGAAGCCATCTTCGTCCTTACGGGCCATGTCGCCCGTAAGCAGCCAACCGTTCTTGATGGAATCGTTTGAGGCCTCCGGGTTGTTGTAATAGCAGACCATGACGCCCGGACCTTTGACCCACAGTTCGCCGACCTCGCCATCGGGAACTTCCTCGCCGTGATCGTCGCAGATCTTGGCAACCCAGCGATAGCCAGGAATGCCAATGGCGCCCACATGGTCGATGTTCTCAACACCCAGATGCACGCAGCCCGGGCCGGTGGACTCAGACAGGCCGTAATTGGTGTCGTACTGATGCGCCGGGAAGAGCTCCTTCCAGCGCCTGATGAGACTTTGCGGCACGGGCTGGGCACCGATGTGCATAAGGCGCCACTGGTCGAGCTCGTATGCGGACGGGTCGATCTTGCCTTCCTCGATGGCGAGCAAGATATCCTGTACCCACGGCACGAGCAGCCATACGATGGTACAGTGCTCGTCAGACACGGCATCGAAGATGCTCTGCGGCGTGACACCACGCAAGAGCACGGCCTTGGAGCCGGATATGAGGCTGCCGAACCAATGCATCTTGGCACCCGTGTGATAGAGCGGCGGGATGCACAGGAAGGTATCGTCATGCGTTTGACCGTGATGGTTCTGCTCCATCTCTGCTGCCTGGGTGAGGCTGCGATGATGATGCAAGATAGCCTTGGGAAAGCCCGTCGTCCCGCTTGAGAAGTAGATAGCGGCATCCTCGTCCTCGTTAAGCGGGATGGCTGGATCGGTGCTCGGGAAGTTTGCGGTAAGCTCACGGTAGTTCTCGGCGAAGGTCGGGCAATCCTCGCCTACGTAGAAGAGCAGCCTGCCATGGCTGATGTCATCGACGATTTCCTCGACACGGCCGGTAAACTGTGGGCCGAAGACGAGTATGTCGACATCTGCCTGCTTGACGCAGTAGGCGATTTCCTCGGCGGTATAGCGAAAGTTGAGCGGCACGGCTGTCGCGCCGCTCTTGAGTATGCCGAAGTATATGGGCAGCCACTCAAGGCAGTTCATGAGCAGGATCGCGACCTTGTCGCCCTTCTTCACGCCACGCGAGAGCAGCAAGTTGGCGAAACGATTGGCTTTCTCATCGAAGACGCTCCATGTTATCTCACGACGATAGGGCTCTGGATCGGTACTCTCGATGAGGTCATAGTCACGCCAGGTGACATGCTTGCGTTCGAGCACCTCGGGGTTGATTTCGACGAGGGCGATTTCGTTGCCGTATGCGGCCGCATTATGGCGTAGGTAATCGGTGATGGGCACGGTAACCTCTATTCCCGCTCTAATGTTGATTTATTGGGTGCGCTTGAAGACCATATCGAAGGTGCCGATTTGGACATGCGTGCCGTGCTTGAGCTCGGCTTCGTCCACGATCTGACCATCGACCCACGTGCCGTTGGTGGAACCTGCGTCGATGATTTTCGCGTCTGGACCGTCAATGACGATGGTCGAGTTATGGCGCGAGACGGTCATATTGCTGAGGAAGATATCGCACTTGGGATCACGCCCGACCGTAAAGGTGCCGTTGCCGAGTGTGAAGCTTTCACCAGCATAGGGGCCGGAAAGCACCTCGAGCTCGGGTGTCACGCTCTCGGCTTCGCATACCTGACCATCGACTTCCGTGACGACGGGGTTGAAGGTCTGGGTTGCCCCGACGAACTTGAAGCCACAGCGTGGGCACGAGGTATGTGACCCCTCGATGGGCTCGTTGCAGATGGGGCAGGTGAAGCTGGAGTTGGGCACGGTTCATCCTTTCGAACGTCAAATCACTTGCTAGCTATTCTAGCACCGGGCTGGGACATGCTATGAGCCGGTGCCGTAGACCGAGGCGTTATATGCGGCGATATAGTCGCGAATCTCCAATTCGAGCGGGCCGTTCATACCTTGGCCTGCAGTGCTCTGCACGCGCTCGACTTCAGGGGCCTGCACGTAGATAGTGCTCTGGGCGACGCACTGGTCGCCAGTAATCACGCCCACGCAACGCACGAGCGAGGTGATGACCGAGGTGACGGGTGACGGCCCCATCTTGTCTTCGAGCGCAACGAGAGGCACGGAAGCGACGATGTTCTCGCCTTGACGCCAGGTGATGGTACCCACCGTGTCACCCTTGGCCACGCCATCGGGCTTATCGGTAAGGCGCACGTCAATCGAGATGTCGCCATTGAAGTCGAAGACCATACCCGTAACCTCCTCGGCTACACCGGCCTTGACGGTCTTGTCGAGAAATCCGCTCATGGGGGCATCGACGAGAACCTGGTCAGGAGTCGCGAGCGTATAGGGGCGATAGTGCGTGAACCCCCAATCCAGGAGCTTGTACGCGTCGATGAAGCGTTGTACCTCATCAGTCGAGTCGAGCACGATGGCATAGAGCTCGACGCCATCTCTGCTGGCAGCAGCGGCAAGGCACTGGCCTGCTTTGTTGGTGAATCCTGTCTTTATGCCGATGCAATCATCCCAGGTGGCGAGTAATGCGTTGGTCGTCAGGAGTTCCTTGGGCTCTCCGTTGAGGTTGAGCGTGCAGGACTTCATGCCGACGATCTCACGGAAAGTCGGATCCTGCATAGCGTAGCGCACCATCACGCTGATGTCGGCAGCGGAGGAATAGTGCTCGTCATCGGCAAGCCCCTCGTCAAGACCGTGAGGGTTTTGAAAGCGCGTGTTCACGAGCCCCATCTGCGCTGCCTTGTCATTCATCATCTGGACAAACCCCGCTTCGCCACCCGCTATGCCCTCGGCAATGGCCATGGAGGCGTCATTGCCGGAGTGGATGAGCAGGCCAGCGATAAGGTCGCGCAATGTAACCTGCTGTCCGGCGACTAGACCAGCGCTCGACTCGCCTACCGCCGCCGCCTTGGGCGAAATCGTGTAGACGTCGTCGAGATTGCCATTCTCGAGCGCAACGATGGCCGTCATGGTTTTGGTGATCGATGCCATGGCGGTATGCTCGTCCTCGGCACGAGCCCACAGCACATTGCCCGCCGAATCGACGAGGATACCGTAAGTCGATTCGATGGCCGGGGCTTCGGTTATGTTCATGCCACGGTCATTGACCGTAGATTGTCCTACATAGTCATTGCCATTGATGGCGGCGAAGGCAGTGCCCGGCGCACCGAGGCACACTGTGCACGCAAGCACAAGCGCAAGCAAGATGCCGATAAACGAGGTCAGGCGCCCACGCTGATGCGTGGACACCTGCACTTTCGAGCCTATGTCATGCGGGCGAACCTGCATGGATCTCCTTTGCGACTACTGCACGGTCTTATAGAGGTCCTCGGGATGAAGCACCTTGAACCCCGCGCTCTCGAGCGCACCGATTGCGGACTCGTTGACCTTGAATGCAACCGTCGCGCCCTTGTCGGCGTCCGCGAAGCAATAGCAGTACTCGATGTTGATGCCGGCATTGTCGAGCACGTCAAGCACCTGGGCAAGGCCACCCGGAACGTCGGGCACCTCGACGGCGACGACCTTCGTGAGGTTGGCCGTGAACCCGGCCTCGGAGATGGCGGCGACTGCGCCCTTCGGATCATCGCAAATGATGCGGGCGATGCCATAGTCAGTCGTATCTGCCAGGGCCAGCGAATGCATCTGGATGTCCGCGTCGCCTAGGGCGCGGCACAGCGAGGTGAGGCGGCCCTTCGTGTTCTCGAGAAATACCGTAAGCTGGTCAATCATTACTTTTCCTCTCCGTTACGCAAATCGACAATACGCACAGCCTTGCCCTCGGAGCGCTGGATGGTGTGCGGCTCGACGATCTTGATGTTGATGTTGACGGCGAGCTCGTCCTTGAGCGCCTGCTGCATGCGACGTTGCAGATCTTCGATCTTGCGGATCTCGTCGATCGGAAAATCGGGATTGATCTCGATCTTGAGCGTGGCGATGTCAAGGCCGCCTTCGCGCGAAAGCTCGATCTGATACCAGTCCGCAATCTCGGGGAACGCGGCGCACACGTTCTCGATCTGGCTCGGGAACACCTGAACGCCACGGACCTTGAACATGTCATCGGTGCGGCCGTGTAGACGGTCGATGCGACGATGCGTGACGCCGCAGGCGCACTCGCCGGGCATGATGCGCGTGATGTCGCGCGTGCGATAGCGTACGACCGGCGATGCCTCCTTGGTGAGCGTGGTAATGACGAGCTCGCCCCACTCGCCGTCAGGCACGGGCTCGTGAGTCTCGGGGTCAAGGATCTCGACGAAGAAATGATCCTCGGCGACATGCAGGCCGTTCTGCTCGTCGCACTCCATGGCGACGCCCGGACCCATAACCTCGGTCAGGCCGTAGACGTCATAGACCTTATATCCGAGCTTGTCCTCGAGGTTCTTGCGGAACTGGTCCGAGAACGCCTCCGCACCGTGAATACCGGCCTTGAGCGTGAAGTCCTTCTTGGGGTCAAGACCCATCTCGATGGCAGTATCGGCAATGTGCATGGCATAGCTCGGGGTGCAGCACAGAATGGAAGAACCCATGGTCTGCAGCACCTTGATCTGGCGTTTCGTATTGCCGGCAGACATCGGAATGGTCTCGGCACCCACGGCAAGACCACCGTAATGCGCGCCCAAACCGCCGGTGAACAGACCGTATCCATAGCAGACATGCACAACGTCATCGACATCGCCGTGAGCATAGCCAATACCGCGGCCGAAGCAGTCTCCCCAGTACTTGATGTCGTTGTCAGTGTAGCCCGACACGGTCGCAACGCCCGTGGTGCCGCTCGACATGTGGATTTCCTTTACCTCGGAGCGTGGCACGGCAAACAACTCGTACGGATAGGCATCACGCATGTCCTGTTTGGTGGTGAACGGAGCCTTCTGTATATCCGCAAGGGACTCGACAGAATACGGATCGAAGCCAGCCTCGTCAAAGGACTTCTTGTAGAAGTCGATGCTCTCGTAACAGTTGACGAGGGTTTCCTTCATGCGCTCAAGCTGCAAATCCTCAAGCTTGACCCGTTCCATATGGGTGATTTCGTCTTGGTACGCCATACCTTACGCCTTCCTGAAAATCGTGTCTTTCCCTATCCCAAAGGACATTATGTCCCTTTGACACCGTCATTCGCCTGCAGATGGTTCTGCTGCCGGAGCCGCCGCTGGTGTATCGGGGCCCACGGTAATGATCTCGTTTTGCGCCGAGTATATGGAATGGAACGTCACGTCATGCAGCACTGTGCCGTCGGCCGCCTTGGCCAGGTAGCGTATGTCGATACTGCGACCATCTTGTCCGCTCTGGGTCATCTTGCGCTCGCCCGGCGCAAGCGTGGGATCAACCTCGGTGATCGTGGCGAATTTGTCTCCATCGCGCCAATCGCCGCGCAGGCACTCGACAGTGCGACCGTCCTTGGTGCCCCAGAAGGTGACGACGACGTTCTCGTCGGTAACAACAGCCGTCATGAGCACGTATGTCGACATGTCATTGACCCACTTGAGATCAGGCGATTTCCATGACACGGTTGCGTCGGCGAATCCGTAATCGTCATAGGAAGCGATGTAGAAGTCGTGGTTCACGCGCTCGGCAATACCGAGACCCGAGAAGCACGCCGCGTTGAAGATGCAGGTCGCAATTTGGCAGATACCGCCGCCAAGCTGATCTTCATGCTTGCCGTTGACGATGACGGGAGCCGTCTGGAAGCCCTTCTCGGCCGTGCGCTCGCCCGTCGTGCCATTGAACGACCACGTCGCACCTGGCGCCACAAGCGAGTTGTTGATGAGCGAGCAGAGCAGCCTGATGTTGTTGATGCGCTCCGAGGAACCCGACAGTGGGATGGTCCATGTGGCGAGGCGCTCAGTGATGCCCATGGCCTGGGCCTTCTCTGTGGTGATCTCAGGTTGGATGGTCACGTCAACGAGTGTGATGACGCGATTGGCCGCCGTCGTCGCATCGGGCTCGCCAAATAGCAGGGTTTGCAGAGCGATCTCGGCAGCCGAGCGGTCCGGACCGAAGCCCTCGACGGCTTCGACAAGCACGACCTCGCCCGAGCTCGTGTCGAAATAGGCGTCCTTGGCGCCACCGGTGGCCGCCGGACCTAGGATGCCGACAAGATAGCGATCGAACTTCTCCTGATCGACGTAGGCCTGCAGGACGTAGCCTGAATCCGGGTCAACCCAAGCCGAAGTGTCGTAATCGGAAACTGTCGTGCCATCGGCCACGATCTTCTGCGTGCCGTTGCCGAAGACGAGTACTTCATCGGGCGTGAGAACTTGCTGGCTGATGAGCTCGCCGAGGTCGGCGGTGTCAAGCGTCCACGTATCGGGATCATGCACGATGGTGACGTTCTCTGCGATGGCAGCCTTCACGTCATCGGCAACCTTTTGCGCAGTCGCGGGCTTGATATGCATCGGGTCGGTCTTCATCGGAACGACAAAGGAGAAGTTATCCGGCGAGAACGCGCTCGCACTAAAGCGATCAATGAATACCGGAGAATCGACCGACCAGCCATCGCTGCCGTTAGCCACGGAGACGGCGCCATCCTCGATATGCACGGAGCTGTCCACGATGGGCAGGCCGATCTCCTGGTTGATTTCGGTCACGAGCGCGTTGAAGCGCTCCTCGCGTACGGCGACTGTCGCGTCGAGCTTCGTTCCGCCAAACCATGAGAAGAAGCGATCACCAACGAAGTTACCCTGGCGTCCGACAAGGTACGCTTTCTCGGCAAGTGCCTGCCCGTCGATATAGGCGCCAATGGTCTCGGCCGTGATTTTCCATTTGTCAATCGAGCCATCGTCATTGATGTCGGAGCCAGCTGCAGTCTCGTCGGCATGTGCCTGCTCGATGCCACTCGACGAGATCTGCGCACCATCGGCCTCGGCGATATCCTTGCTCTCATAGATGGTGATATGTGCATTGCTAAGTATTGGCGTAAGCTCTTCGCTAAGCTTGGTGGACGCCTCCTCGACGGTCAGGCCGCCCACGTCTACGCCTTGCACCGAAACGCCTGGGTGAATCCTGCCAAACGAAGCGAAAATATCAACGCAGGTGTAGATGAGCAGTAGCGCGACGATGGCAAAAACTGGAATCATAATCTGCAGGTGCGATTTGGTGTAGGCAATGAACTCGTTGGAGGTGCTTGGCGTGCGCGTCTGTGGCATGCCCTTTTCACGTCCACCGGTACCGGTCATTGCAACGTTGCGGGAAAACTGCCCGGCGGCGGAACGCCTCGAAGCCGCGCCACGAGCCTTGGCACGTTGATCGGCATCTGCCACGCTGAAACTCTGGGTAGTCGCGCTCTGTGATGCCCATGGAGACGACGATGAGCTCAGACGACTCGGTGCATTGGAGAGCCTGCCGGTCTTGCCCGCCTTCGAGGCGGTAGTGGTGCGTGGAATCTTGGAATTGCGCGTCGACATGCGCGCCGGCTTGGCGGGCTTTGACGCCTTGGCGGGCTTGGCGGCTTTCAGAGTGCTCTCTACCTTGGGGGTCTGTATGGGTTTGGCTGCAGACTGCTTGATCGACTTGCGAGTTTTTGGCTTGAAGGCAGACGGACCCGACGCGGGACGAATCCGCTTGTTCGGCTCTGGTCTGTTGGTAGAATCGGACACCTGCGCTCAGGCCTCTCCTATCGGGCAATATGTGACTGCTAAGAATACCACCAAAGACACGGGAAAAGCCCAGCATAATTAAACGATTAAGCAAAAATTAATAGTCCTGCGCAAAAGCTTCGCAGGCTCTCCATTCGCCCCGCTCAGGATGCGTCTTTAAGCAGGCGAATCGCCTTGACAACATAAATGGCGAACGCTGTGATCGAGCAGACGAGCCCTGCGTAGACGAACCAGATACCCAGAAGGGCGGATTCTGCGCCGAATCCGGGAAGCCACACAGGTGCTCCGGTAATGCCAAGACCAGGCACCTCGGGCATACCAAGCAAAAGCAGGCAGAAACCGAACATGATGAAAGCTGTCGCAAACTTGCCGACGTAGACGACTGGTGGAACCTTTCCGACCTTTGCAAGTAGATACCTGCCGCCAATCAGCAGGATGATGTCACGAATGATGAGGTATGCGAGTATCCACAACGGTAGACGCCCCAGGATGAAGATGGCGATGACGCCAACGGCGATGAGCAGCCGGTCGACGAAGGGATCGAAGAGCTTACCGAGCTTGGAAACCTGGTGCGTGCGGCGCGCGACCTGACCATCGACCCAATCGGTCGAGGCAGCGACAGCGTAGACGACGAGCGCTGCGATGTGATATGGCGTGGCAAAGAGTAGCCAGAGAAAGAGAGGGAGCAGCAGCAAACGCACGAAGGTAATCACGTTGGGTGCCGTGAGCACACGGTCAAGCACTTCCTCCTGATCGCTTCCCGTTGTCTTGTCTGGCGCCACCAAGCATTCCCCCTCGCTATAGAGCACGCCTCTACTCTGTTGCGCCCTGCGCACCTGCCTCTTCAGCAGCCTTCTTCTCAGCGGCGGCCTTCTTCTTGGCCTCGGCAGCCGCCAGCGCGGCAGCTTTCTTCTCGGCGGCTATGCGCGCCTTCTCGGCCTTCTCCTCCTCGGTGAGCTCGTAGACACGCGTCGTCTTGTTATCCGTCGTGATGGGCGGGCGTTCTTTAAGCATCGCGATATCCTTGGTCGGGCACACAGCGACACAGGCTCCGCAGGCCACACACTTGTACGGCCAATACGTCCAGCGCGACTCGTTACGATCGACGACGATGGAGTCGGCGGGACACTTGCGCTGGCACATGCCGCAGAAGATGCAGTTGTGGATGTCGATCATGTCGATCTGGCCACGCGCGTTTTCGAAGGTCTCGCGCGTCTCATAGGGATAACGTCGGGTCGGCCTCTTGCTGAACAGGCTCTTGAGTGTCAGCCCGCCAAGTTTGAATACGCCCATCTCTCTACCTTTCAGTGCAGCTGATGCACGGGTCGATCGTAAGTATGACCATGGGCACATCGGCGAGCTCGACATTTGCGAGTGCTGCGACCATGCCGGCAATGTTTTGGCTCGTCGGGGTACGCACGCGCATACGTGCGAGATTCTTCGTGCCGTTGCCCTTGGAGTAGTAGAACGCCTGGCCACGTGGCTGTTCGAGCGTGGTCATCGATTGCGCGCCGTCTTCCGGATTGCCCTTGACAGGTACCATGACCTCACCATCGGGAATCTTGTCGACGAGCTCGGAGATGATGTCGATGGACTGGAGCACCTCGCGCACGCGCACGTCACAGCGTGCATAGCAATCGCCTCCGTCGGATAGCACGGGCTCGAAAGCGGCAAGGTCTCCGTAGGCGCCGATGCCGTTGAGACGCTCGTCAGTAGCAACGTTGGAGGCGCGCGCGAAGGGGCCGACCATGGAAAGTTCGAGGGCCTTCTCGGTCGAGATATGACCAACGCCCACCATACGGCTCTTGACGGACGTATCCTCGAGCAGCGTCTTGGCTATGGTGCGGTACTCGTCGCGCAACCTCTCGAGCTTCATGACGATGCCGGCGAGCGTCTCGTTGGAGACCTCCTGGCGAAAGCCACCGACATCGCAGGCGGAAAAGATGACGCGACCACCCGTGACTTCCTCGAAGATGTCGAGCACGGTCTCGCGCAGGCGCCAGGCATGCATGAACAGCGCCTCGAAGCCAAAGCCATCGGCAAGCAGACCGAGCCAGAGCAGATGGCTGTGCATACGCGAGAGCTCGTGGAAGATGACGCGCAGGTACGCGGCACGGTCCGTGATCTCGATTCCCATGAGCTGCTCGACGCATTCGGAGTAGCCCAGAGAGTGGCCAAACGAGCAGATGCCGCAAATACGCTCCGTCACGTACACGAACTGCGTGTAATCACGTTTCTCGACGAGCTTCTCGAGTCCACGGTGCACATAGCCGATACGCGGAATTGCGTTGACGACGGTCTCGTCTTCGAGGACGAGGTCGAGGTGGACGGGCTCGGGCAGGACGGGGTGCTGCGGTCCGAATGGGACAACGGTGCGCTTACTCATGGGCAGCCTCCTGCTCCTCGGCGGCACGTGGGTTCATCGGGAACTTCTGCGAGACCTTGTAGAACTCGCCCTGAAAGTCGAGGTTGATGCCGTATATGTCAATGCCAAACAGGTCATGCGTCTCGTTTTCGAAGACGAACGCTGCTGGATACAACTCGGTGATCGAAGGTACGGGCATGCCGTCGGGAACGTTCACGACAAGTCCGGTGAGACATCCGTTGACGGCGTCAGGAGCGATAAACGTGTAGAGAAGCTCGCAGGATTCCTCGAGCGTCGTTGCGCAAATCTGCACGAAACGACAACCGCGCTCCTTGAATCCGGAAATGGTCTCGAACAAGTCGTCGAGCTCGATGGTCTCGAATACGTTGGGTTGGAAGCGTGTCATGCTCATCCCTCCTACTCGGCGTCCACGGCAGGCGGCTCGGGAGAACCGTCGACATCGGCAACGGATGCATGCGCGCCCGTCGAGGCCTGTGCGTCCGAGCGATCCTTGTCGGCCGGATTTTTCTTCATGGCCTTGGCCTTCTCGTTGAGTATCCCCACGCCAGCGATAACCGCATCGAGGATGGACTCGGGCTTGACGGCACATCCCGGTACGTAGGCATCGACCGGAATCACGGTATCCACGCCACCCCTGATGTTATAGCAGGTCTGGTAGACGCCGCCTCCGCAGGCACATGCGCCGCAGGCGACGACGA
>CAYLYJ010000018.1:0-2358 GCA_964388185.1 uncultured Coriobacteriaceae bacterium | reverse complement strand
TAGCAGGTCTGGTAGACGCCGCCTCCGCAGGCACATGCGCCGCAGGCGACGACGACCTTGGGCTCGAGCATCTGGTCGTATATCTGCTTGACGACCGGGGCGTTCTGGTCATTAATGCCACCAGTTACGACGAAGATGTCGGCATGCTTGGGGTTTCCCGTGTTGACGACACCGAAGCGCTCGGCGTCATAGAGCGGTGTCAGCGCGGCGAGGACCTCGATGTCGCAGCCGTTGCAGCTTGACCCGTCGTAGTGGATGATCCATGGTGACTTTCCCACGTTCGACATAGTTGGCACCTCCCGGTCCTAGATGAAGAGCAGATAGACGATATTGAGCGTTCCGGCAACAAGGGCGACCCACCATGCACTCCTGAGCATCGTCTCCCACTTGAAGCGAGCGAAGTTGTTGTCAATCCAGATTTCGAGGAACCAGACCACGAGTGCCACGATGACGGCGATCACGCCGGCAATCCAGCCACCCGCCCAGACGACGAACATGCCGGTCCAACCAAGGAAGAGCACGGTCTCGTACCAATGTGAGAGCTCGACGAGAGCCAGTGTGCGACCCGAGAACTCGGTCACGATGCCGCGAACGATCTCCTGATGCGCATGCTGAGCCATCGAGATGTCAAACGGGGACTTGCGCAGCTTGATAGTAAGCACGTAGAGGAACCCGATGAAGATGAGTGGCAGATAGCGCACGAGCGGCATCTCGGCCGAAAGCAGGTCGGCAACGGCAAACGAGCCAGTCGCCATGAACATGCCGATGGCCACGAGCAAAACCATGGGCACGTAGGACATAACCTGCACCGTCTCGCGCTCAGCACCGAGATCGGCATACGGTGAGCGCGACGAGTAGCCGGCGAGAATGAAGAACAGGGCACCGAGCGTCTGGATGAACACACAGAGCAGGAAGTTGCCGCCGGCAAAGAAGATCATGCCGGACAAGACAACGAAGACAAGATAAAGCCAGACGTAGAGGTCCTGCGCTCCATTGACGGTGGCGTCCTCCTTGGCGAGAAGCTTGCGGAAATCCCACCAGGGCTGCAGAAGCCTGGGGCCGACACGACCTTGCATGCCAGCTGTTATCTTGCGATCAAGGCCGGCAAGAATGCAGCCGACAAAAGGCGCGATCACGAGGAAGGCGATCAGGCCGAGGATCGACCAGATCGAGAAGCCGAAGATCTCCATTACTGGTTCCCCCCTTCACTACCCGAGGCATCCGCACCCTGCGAGCCCGCGGACGCGTTCTGGAAGAACATCTGGAGAAACAGCGTGTCCATGAGATCGTCCATGGACTCGATACCCATGCGCTCCCTGAGGGCATCTTTGTTCTCTTCCCAGTACTGTTGGTAATATTGGTAATACTGCTGGTACGTGTTGAAATCGATGCCGTTTTCCTCCCAGAGGCTGTCCTCGTAGGAATCGTATGCGGCGGCAATGCTGACCAACGTGTCCTTCTCGGCCGCCGCCGACTGCGTGACGAAGGCAAACGAGCCGAAGATAAGGGTGAGCGAGACGGTAATGCCGATGAGAACCATCTTACGCTCGCCAAAGATGTCGCCCATATACCAATTGCGCTGGGTCGCGGCGCTCACGCCGTTGAAGGAGTTGCGGAACGTGCGCGCATTTTCGTCAACGCCAACGCCGGATAGATAGACAGGGGCGATGCGCTTTTTCGTGTTGCCCGTGAAGCCGAGGAAGATAACGGCGATGACAAGTGCGATGATGGCCATGATCCACAGATCACCAAGCGGAATGGCATTTGACGCGACACCGAACATGGTCTGCAGGTACGGGGCGACGACCGACACCGAAATGAGCGGGAACCCTATGCAACAGCCAACCGTGAGAACGGTCATGAGGCCCAAGCTCGCCCATTCGCTGCGATACACCGTGAGCTCGACATCCTGGGCGTCGTTGTTGGCGATGGCGAGAATCTTGCCGAGCCACTTGGTCCAGAACATGAAGGTCGCGGCGGAACCAAAGACGAGCAGGATGAGCAGAATGACGTTCTCCGACTGCGCAAAGGACTGCAACGCCGCCCACTTGGAGACGAGCATGCCGAACGGAGCAATAAACATGCCCATGATGCCGATGGCCATGAGACGCGCCAGGCGGGGCATGCGCTCGAAGAGGTCATCCATATCCTCGATGTTGCGGCTTCCGATGTGATGCTCGGCAGTGCCCACGCACAGGAACAGCAGCGACTTGGCAACCGCATGGAAAATGAGCAGGAAGATGGCGGCCCAGATCGCACCATCGCTACCGACGCCAGCGCAGGCGACGATGAGGCCGAGGTTGGAGATGGTCGAGTACGCCAGCACGCGCTTGGCGTTGGACTGGCTGATGGCCGCCA